>DASTKZ010000109.1:0-20550 GCA_035715445.1 Methyloceanibacter sp. | reverse complement strand
CCCGACAGCCTCGCCCGCGCCTGGAACCTGGGCATCAACCCGAAGGACAGTCTCGCCGACAACGATGGTCACAGCTTTTTCGAGGCGCTCGGCGACTCCGTCGTAACCGGGCCGACGCTGACCAACGTCAACGACTTCCGCGCGGTCCTGATCGAGAAGTAGCGAGGGTCTCAGCCCGCGCGGCGCATCAGGATGCCCGAGAGCGGCCGCTGCGACTTTCCTGCCTGGGCGTGAGCCTGGCCTTGATTCTGCGGCAGGCCTTGTGGCGCATTCGCGACGGCGTCATGGCGGCGCTGCTCCATGCCGAGAAGGACGTTGACCGCCTCGAGCTCGGCCCGCAAATCCTTGACCTTGTTGTCATGGTCGCGTTTGAGCTGCTCCAGCCCCATTTCGAACTGGGCCTGCGAGGCCTTGATGTGCTCGCCGATGAAGGCCGCCCGCTCTTGCAAGTCGGTGCGAATATCGCGCATTTGATGGATCCCCCGCCTTGTTGACACTGGCCAAACCCCTTGAACCCGGTCCGGGTTCCCGACCGGATCGGCTGAATCCACCCGATAGGAGACAAAAAAGCCCGCCGCGCTTTTGGGCGCGACGGGCTCCACTGAGGCACAAGCTTAAGCCGGGGGGAAGCCTTAGCTCGGCAACAGCACCGTGTCGATGACGTGGATGACGCCGTTCGACTGCATCACGTTCTTGATGGTGATCTTGGCGGAGTCGCCTTTGGCGTCCCACACCCAGATTGCGCCGTCTTTGATCTCGACGGTGAGATCTTTGCCTTCGACGGTCTTAAGCATGGCCTTGCCACCGCCCTTCTCGACCGCCGACATCAGATCCTTGGCGGTGAGACGACCGGGAACGACGTGGTAGGTCAGGACCTGCGTCAGCTGATCCTTGTTCTCGGGCTTGAGCAGGGTGTCGACCGTGCCGCCCGGCAACTTGGCGAAGGCATCGTTGGTCGGCGCGAACACGGTGAAGGGACCCTTGCCCTGGAGCGTGTCGACGAGACCGGCGGCCTTCACGGCTGCGACGAGCGTGGTGTGGTCCTTGGAGTTGACGGCGTTCTGGATGATGTTCTTCGTGGGGAACATCGGGGCGCCGCCCACCATCACCGTCGTCTCCTTGGCGAAGGTCGGGATGGCGGTAAAAGCTGCGAAGGCGAGACCGGCCGCAGCGACGCCGGACAATGCGAATTTGGCGAACTTCATGACATCCTCCTGAGTTCTCTGTTGTCCCATCGGGGGGTACGGGCAGAGCTACGGAGGCGTACACTTCTGCGGATGCGCTGCGGGCGATGACGTTTTCGTGAGCGCTCCCTCGCTGTCATGCCCGCGCAGGCGGGCACCCAGTAGACCCCCGGTGATCGGGACTCCCGCGGCGGTGGCCACTGGGATCGTCCGCCGTCGCGGACGATGACAAGGCAAAGGCTAAAGCTGGGCGAGCTTGCCGTTGGCGATCACCGGGCCCGTGGGTTGGCCGGTGGGCGATCCGCCGAGAGGCTCGAGCGAGACCGCGAGCACGGCCTCGTTGTTGACCTGGGTCAGAAGATCTTTCGGAACCTTGATCGTGACCGGCCGGCTCGGATCGATGAGCCCGAGCGAATGCGGCTTGTCGCCGGGCGGGATCAGCCAAAGCTGCAAGGATTTCTGCTCCTGGCCGAGGAGCGCCGCGGGCACAATGGTGAGGCTCGCGTCGCCCGTGTTGACGGCGGCGACAAAGCCCGCCTGCCCGCCATCGGCGTCGAGCCGGGCGACGAGCGGCGCACCCGGCGTTCCGACCGCGCCAACATAAATGAGCGCGGCGAGGCAGGCGGCGGCGAGCGCGCTCGCGCCAAAGGCAAGGCTCCGCCAGAAGCTCAAGCTGCGCCACAGCCCGACAGTCCCGGGGCGACCGGCGCCGATCGAATCCTCGATCCTCGACCACAGGCGGCGCGGCGGGGCGACCTCGGGCACGGCGGAGGCAAGCCCTCCGAGCCGCTCTTCCCAGAAGGCGACTTCGCGCGCGAAGGCAGGGTCGCGGCCGATCCTGCGCTCGGCGGTGCCGCGTTGCGTGGCGTCGAGCACGCCGAGCACATATTCGGCGGCTGTCAGGCCCATGCCCTCATTATCTCTGCCAGTGTCGCTCATCGTTCGAGACACACTCTCAATTTGGCGAGTCCACGCCTGATCCAGCTCTTCATCGTCCCGAGCGGCACGTCAGACCGCTCGGCAAGTTCCTCATAGGTCAGCCCGTCGATAAAGGCCGCGCGGATGGCCGCCTGCTGCCGCGTCTCGAGCTCGTCGAGACAGGCATAGAGCCTGCGGTTCTCCTGGGCGGCCTCGATCGTCTCGGCGGCGATCGGCGCGGGGTCGGAAACGCCGGACGCCTCCTCGATCGGGGCGCTAAGCCTCGCCACGGCGCCGGAGCGGACGCGGTCGATGGCGCGATTGCGCGCAATCGCCACCAACCAGGTGATCGGGCTGGCGCGCGCTTCATCGAAGCTCGCCGCCTTCCGCCACACATTGAGGTAAACCTCCTGCAATACGTCCTCCGCCTCACCGCGGTCGTTCAAGATACGGAGGCAGACGCCAAAAAGCTTCGCCGCGGTGGCGTCATAGACCAGGCGCAAGGCGGCGCGGTCGCCGCCGGCCACCCGTCGGAGCGCCGCTGCGAGTTGTCTGCGCCTGGTTTCTGCGTCCATGGGGTGCGCCGGAGAGGTTGGCAACGCGCCATTCTCCTACCGCGCGAGCAGCCTCCTTGTCTCTAGCCATCGCCGCCGGAGCGCGGTCGGCGCACGGCA
This sequence comes from Methyloceanibacter sp., assembly GCA_035715445.1. Classification (GTDB taxonomy): domain Bacteria; phylum Pseudomonadota; class Alphaproteobacteria; order Rhizobiales; family Methyloligellaceae; genus Methyloceanibacter. Next base: position 17,774 of record DASTKZ010000109.1, on the reverse strand, counting down.
ATTTCGCAGTTGCGAATTGGGGCCGGCGCGCTACTCTCCCGGCCGGAACGGGGGTTCGCCAAGCGTTTGCGATTCGGGGCGTGAGGGCACGGCCGCCTCAAAGGCGCGGCCGGGATCGGGGTTCGGCCCAGCGCCACGGAACAGTCGAAATTGGAACCACTATAGGGATCGACCCCATCGGGAGGGGCCCGAGAAGAGTGTTGCCCAGTTGTGTTTCGTCGGGTGCCCCGCGGGGTGCGGGCCGCTTGCGGCAAGGGATTGGATGAGGGGTTAGGGATGAATTTGCGGCGCGCCGGTCTTGGCCTCATCGTCGGAGCCGCCTTGCTGGCGCCGGCTTCAGCCCAGGCGAGCCCCGCCCTTGTCTTCGAGCCCTTTAACGGCACCGTATTCTACGCCGAGGATCCCGACGCCGCGTGGTTCCCGGCCTCCCTCACCAAGCTGATGACGGCCTATGTCGCCTTCCAGGCGTTGAAGGAAGGCACCGTCAAGCTCGACAGCACGGCCGTCTGCTCGAAGAAGGCGACGGAGCAGGCACCGAGCAAACTCTGGTTGAAAGAGGGCGAGTCGATCACCCTCGAAGTCGCGCTGAAGGTGCTCATCGTCAAATCGGCCAACGACGTCGCCATGATGATCGCCGAGACGGTGGCCGGCAGCGAAGAGGCGTTCGTCGCGCGCATGAACGAGGCGGCGAAGCACCTCAACATGACACGCACGGTTTTCGCCAATCCCAACGGCCTTCCCGACGAGCGGCAAGTCACGACAGCCCGCGATCTCGCCAAGCTCGCCCGCGCCATCATCATCGAATTCCCCGAACATGCAGATCTGTTCACGACCATCCAAGTCCAAGTCGGCAAACAAACCCTGCGCACGCATAACGGCCTCCTCGTCAACTATCCCGGCGCCGACGGCATGAAGACCGGCTTCATTTGCGATTCGGGTTTCAACGTGGTGGCGAGCGCCACGCGCGAGGGCCGCAAGCTCGTCGCCGTGATACTCGGCGAGCCCTCGGTCGCCTCGCGCCGCGAGCGCGCCATCGATCTGCTCGACAACGGCTTCAAGCGCTATTTCTGGAAGTCGTTGTTCGGCACGAGCCTCGACGGTTTGGCCATTCAAGCCTCGTTGAGCAGCGGCCCCACCCATCTGCGCGACAGCGTCTGCGGCATGCGCAAGGCCGGGCCGACGAAAAAACGCGTGGTCCGCAAGAAGAAGAAAACGCGGAGCACGGCAAGCCAAGGCGGCCAGTGAGCCCCTTTTCCCGCCAGTTCCTTTGCCTCGTCGTGTGTATTTTGCTGGCCGCTGCCGTGGCGCCCGCCTTCGCCGCGACAACCGAGCCGCCGGACAATATCGCCGAGGCGCTCGCCGAGGCGGCGCGCGCCTGCAAGGACATGGAGGGCAAGCCCAACACCGACGCCGTGCTCAAGATGGAGGACATCAACGGCGATGGCGGCGAGGACTGGGTTGCCGATTATGCGAAATTGAAATGCGAGGGCGGCATCAATCCGCTCTGCAGCGACGCAGGCTGCACGATCCAGATCTATTTCTGGGACGGCGGCACATCCTGGGACGTGGTGTTCGAGGATCTCGTGCGGGGCTACAAATTCGGCAAGAGCGGCGGCAAGCGCATGCTCTACGTGACGACCTCGGGCATCCCGTGCAACAAGCCGGTCACCGAAAATTGCAAATACACCTACCGGCTCGAGAGCGATACGGTCGTTCCGGTCGAGTAGCGGGCGACCACTAGAACGACGAGCCGGGCTCCTGCAAGAATGCAAGTTCCTTCGCCGTCGAGGCGCGGCCGAGCACGCTGTTGCGATGGGGGAAGCGGCCGAAGCGCGCGATGATCGCCTGGTGCCTCAGGGCAAAGTCGAGATTGTTCGGGTTGCCGAGCGCGGTGAACAACGCGATTGAGCGCGCCTGATCGTCGCGCGTCTCCGCATGCTGGAACGGCAGGTAGATGAAGGCGCGCTGCTCAGGCGCAAGTAGCATGTCGGCCCCTTCACCAATCGCGCGCTTGGCAAGCGCAAGCGCGGCCTGGTCGGTGGCGAAAGCGCGCGCGTCGTCGCGAAACATGTTCCGCGGGAACTGATCGAGCACGATGATCGCGGCGAGCATTCCCTTCGGCTCGGCGAGCCAGTCCGGCGGGACCCCCGTCTTCAGCGCTTCATAGGTCGCGCCGAATCGCTCCCTGATCGCGGCGTCGATCGCCGGGTTCTTGCGATACCAATCTTCGGGTTTCAGAGTCTCGAACCAGAAGGCGACAATCTGGTCGATGATGCCGGCGCTCATCGCGGGTTCACGGACGGCTAGGCGGACGGCGCGGCAATCGCCGCCTCGATGACCGCGAGCGCTTCAGGCGAAGCCCAATCGGCGGGGCCGACCAGGCGGGCGATCTCGCGGCCCTTGCGGTCCAAGATGAGCGTGGTCGGCATGCCGACAGCCTTCAATGTCGCGAACAGCTTGCCGGTGGGATCGGTGTAGAGAGGAAGGTGTGCGACGCCGGTCTCTTTGAGGAAGGCCCCCGCCTTTTCCGCTCCCCCTTTGTCGATATTGACCGCGACCACGGCGAAGTCCTTGCCGCCAAGCTTGGCCTCGAGCTTGTCGAGCGCCGGCATCTCCTCGCGGCAGGGAACGCACCAGGTAGCCCAGATGTTCAGGAGCACGACCTTGTCGGCGAAGTCTTGGAGCGTCTTGGTCGCGCCCTCCGCTTCGAATGAAACGCTAGGTAAATCAATTGGTTCCGGGCGCGCTACCAGCGTCGCCATGGCGCCCTTGTTGAGGCTCGCAAGCGGGCTTGGGGCGGCGGGCGCGGCGGCCGGCCGGGCGCTTTCAGGAGGCGCGGCGGCGGTCTCGCCCGACGGACCATTGTCAGAGGGGGCGAAACTCCAATATACCGTGCCGAATCCGGCGATCGCCGCCAGCAGCGCGGCGATAAGATAGATGGCCGGCGGCGCGGCGCGTTTACCTTCGTTGCGTCTGCTCAACTCTTCCCGCTCACCTTGTCTGGCCCTAAGGCGCAAGCGATGACGAACACCATATGGGGCGGCCGTTTTGCCGCCAGTCCTTCCGAAATCATGGAGGAGATAAATGCCTCCATCGACTTCGACAAGCGCCTGTGGCGTCACGATATCGTGGCCTCGAAGGCCCATGTCGCCATGCTCGGCGCGACCGGCATCATCGAAGCGAAAGAGGCCGACGCGATCGCCGCCGGTCTCGACACGATCGCGGCCGAGATCGAGACGGGCAAGTTCAATTTCTCGCGCTCGCTCGAGGACATTCACCTCAATGTCGAGAGCCGCTTGCGCGAGCTGATCGGGCCGGTGGCGGGCAAGCTCCACACCGCGCGCTCGCGCAACGACCAGGTCGCGACCGATTTCAAGCTCTATGTGCGGGACGAGACCGGAGCGATCGAGGTGGGCCTCGCCGCGCTTCAGCTCGCCCTCGCCAAGAAGGCGCTGCAATACGCGGGCGCGGTGATGCCGGGCTTTACCCATCTTCAGACAGCCCAGCCGATCACCTTCGGCCACCATCTCCTCGCCTATGTCGAAATGCTTGCGCGCGACAGGGGCCGTTTCGCCGATGCGGCCAACCGGCTCAGCGAGTCTCCCTTGGGCGCGGCGGCGCTCGCCGGCACGTCCTTCCCCATCGACCGGGAGGGGACGGCGCGCGCGCTCGGCTTCGCGCGGCCCGCGGCCAATTCGCTCGACGCGGTTTCTGACCGCGACTTCGCGCTCGAGGCTCTTGCCGCCGCCGCCATCGCCGCCATGCACCTGTCGCGGCTCGCCGAGGAGATCGTGAACTGGTCCTCGCCGCAATGGGGCTTCGTGCGGCTGTCCGACAAGTTCACGACCGGCTCCTCGATCATGCCGCAGAAGCGGAACCCCGATGCCGCAGAACTTGTGCGCGCCAAGACCGGCCGGATCGCCGGCGCCTTCCAGACGCTGCTGATGGTGATGAAGGGCCTGCCGCTCGCCTATGCCAAGGACATGCAAGAGGACAAGGAGCCCGTGTTCGACGCGCTCGATGCGCTGAAGCTCGGGATTGCGGCCATGACCGGCATGGTCGAGGACATGGAGCCCGACCTCAAGGCGATGAAGCGCGCCGCCTCATCGGGGCATGCGACCGCGACCGACCTCGCCGATTGGCTCGTGCTCAAGCTCGGCCTCCCCTTCAGGGATGCCCACCACACCGCCGGCAAGATCGTGGCGCTGGCCGAATCGCGGGGCCTGGACCTCAAAAAACTGCCGCTTTCGGAGCTCAAAACGGTCGAGAACCGGATCACGGAGGAGGTCTATTCGGCGCTGGAGGTCTCCGGATCGGTCAAAAGCCGCACAAGTTATGGGGGAACCGCCCCCGCCAACGTCAAAAGGCAGGCGAACCGGTGGATAAAGCGTTTGGAGAAGGACGCCAAAACGCGATAAAAGGATAGTCGAAGAGCCGCGAAAAAGGCTCGAGGGAACAGGGGCACGACCATGGGAAGCGCTCTGCGCATCCTTTTAACGTTTGTGCTGGTGCTAACCATCGGGCTTTCGGCCTGCGGGCGTCGGGGCTCGTTGGAACGGCCGAAGCCCAACTATCCTGAAACCGAGGCCGACCCGTCCACGAAGATGTCGAAGGCCCCGGCGCGCCGCCTTTGGATTGACCGCCTGCTCGAATAGACGCCCCTTTCTCCAATGCACCATTTCGCCTACCGGCGCGGCGTGTCCCACACCAATGTGCTCCACGCCGAGGAGGTCGATCTTTCCGAACTCGCCGCTTCGGTCGGAACGCCCTTCTACTGCTACTCCACCGCCACTCTCGAACGTCACTACCGCGTCTTCGCCGACGCCTTCGCCGGCATGGCCGCCACACTCGTCTGCTATTCGGTCAAGGCCAACTCCAATCTTGGCGTGCTCGCAACGATCGCCAAGCTCGGCGCCGGCATGGATGTCGTCTCGGAAGGCGAGCTCCGCCGCGCGCTGGCGGTCAAGGTGCCGCCAGAAAGAATCGTGTTCTCCGGCATCGGCAAGACGCGCGAGGAGATGGCGTTCGCGCTCGATGCCGGCATCCTTGCCTTCAACGTCGAGTCTGAAGCCGAGCTTCGGGCCTTAAGCGACGTCGCCGCGGCGCGAGGCTTGACGGCGCGCATCGCCTTCCGCGTGAACCCGGACGTCGACGCCAAGACCCACCACAAGATCGCGACGGGCAAAGCCGAGAACAAGTTCGGCGTGCCTTTCGATGAAGCCCCTCGCCTCTACGCGCTCGCGAGCCGGCTTCCCGGCATAGCGCCGACCGGCGTCCACATGCATATCGGCAGCCAGATCACCGATCTCGACCCGTTCCGCAACGCGTTTGCGCTGTTGAAGGAACTGGTCGAACGCTTGCGCCAAGAGGGCTTCGCCATCGACTTCGTCAATCTCGGCGGCGGCCTCGGCATTCCCTATCGCAACGATCAGCCGCCGCCGCCGTCTCCGGCCGACTACGCCAATCTCGTCAAGCAAGCGGTCGGCGCACTTGGCGTGAGGCTCATCTTCGAGCCCGGCCGCATAATCGCGGGCAATGCCGGGATCCTCGTGTTCCGCGTGCTCTATGTGAAGGGTGGCGCGTCGAAGACGTTCACCATCGTCGATGCGGCGATGAACGATCTGATACGGCCGACGCTCTACGATGCACATCACGAGATCCTGCCGGTCGCAGCGCCCGAGCAAGGCGCACCGACGGTCGTGACCGATATCGTCGGCCCGGTGTGCGAAACCGGCGACTATCTTGCGCTGGCGCGGTCGCTGCCTGAGCTGAAAGCTGGCGATCTCATTTCCGTGATGACGGCCGGCGCCTATGGCGCGGTGCTCGCATCCGAGTATAACAGCAGGCTACTGGTCCCCGAGGTGCTCGTATCCGGGAACCGCTATTGCGTGACCCGCCCGAGGCCTGGCTACGGCGACATGCTGGCCAAGGAGCGGCTGCCGGAGTGGCTGTAAGCCCTGAGAGGTCGATTGAGCCTCGCTTTCGCCCGCTTCGATCCCCAAATTTAACTTGTCGCCTCCGCACTTCGCGCTAGATGAAGATGATGCGTACCAATTCTCGCCACAAGGCGCCTTCTCCGGAAACGGCGCAAGCGAGCCCGCTTGCGCAGCGCTTCGACCGGCGCGTGCGGCTGAGTTGGCTTGCCCTTTTCGGCGAGCGGGTGTGGGAGGCGCTGCTGTGGCCCTCCCTCGTCATCCTGACTTTCCTCGTCGTGTCTCTGCTGGAGCTGTGGAGCCTGCTCCCGCCGCTTGCGCATCGCATCCTGCTCGGCGGTTTCGGATTGGCGCTCCTCGTCTCGTTCCTGCCGCTCCTCAGAATTTCCCTGCCGACGCGCCAGGAGGCCTTGCGCCGCCTCGAACGCAATGCCGGGATCAAGCACCGGCCGGCCTCCTCTTATGAAGACCGGCTCAGCGCCGCACCGCCGAAGGAGACCGCGGCGCTATGGGCGGCTCACCGCGAACGGCTGTCGCGACTGATCGCAAGGCTCCGACCCTCGTGGCCCGCGCCGCGCACCGACCGCAAGGACCCTTACGCCGTCAGAGCCGCGCTCCTTCTTGGCGTGGTCGTGGCAGCGCTTGCCGCAGGCGGCAATGCCATCGATCGCTTGCGCGCCGCATTTTCTCCGGCGGCGACCGGCGCGCCCGCGATGCTGAGACTAGACGCCTGGGTCACGCCGCCGGTCTATACCGGGATTGCGCCGATCGTGCTCGCCGACGGCAGCGAGAAGGTGGGAGCGGGCGCGGAGTCGTTCCGGGCGCTTTCAGTCCCTGAGCGCAGCGAATTGATCGTGCGGACCCATGCGCCGCCGGGCGAGACCGTGCATCTCCTCACGAGCCGCGACGGCGGCGAGGACACGATCGTCGCGCCGAAGAAGGGCGGCAGCGAAGGGCTCATCGAATTCAACGTCGCGCTCAACCAACCGCTCAACGCCGCGGTCGAGATCGGCGGCCAGACCGTTTCCAAATGGCGCTTCGACCTGATCGAGGACGTTGCCCCCACCATCAACCTCATGGGAAACCCGGCGACGACGCCGCGGGCCGCGCTGCGTCTCACGTTCCGCGCCGACGACGACAACGGCGTCGCGGGCGCCGAAGCCCGCTTCGCTCTCGTCGAAGGGGAGGAGCGCAATTTCGCGCGGGTTCCGACCGAAGCCTCGCCCAAGCTCGAAGCCAATCCCCTGCTCGAGCCTCCGGTCATGCCGCTGCAATTGCCGCGCGCCAACCAAAAGCGCGTTGACGGCCGCGCCACCCAGGACTTGACCGGCCATCCCTGGGCCGGACTGAAAGTTCGCATGACGCTCATCGCCCGCGACCAGGCCGGGCAGTCGGGCGAGAGCCAGCCCTACGAGTTCATCCTGCCCGAGCGGGCTTTCACCAAGCCCTTGGCGCGCGCCGTGGTCGAGCAGCGGAAGAAGCTCGTGCGCGACCCAAGCGCGCCGGATGGCGTGGCCAATGCGCTCGATGCGCTCACCCTCGGCGGCGACAAGGTGATCGACGACAGCGTCGTCTATCTCGCGCTACGCAACGCACATTGGCGGCTCCGCGGCGACCGTTCGCCCGAGGCGGTCGCGAGCGTCGTCGACCAGCTTTGGTCCACCGCGCTCCGTATCGAGGAAGGCGACCTGCCTGAGGCCGAGCGTGCGTTGAACTCCGCGCAGGACGCGCTGCTGCAAGCCTTGAAGGAAGAGAGGTCGCCGGAAGAGATCAAGAATCTCGTCGATGAGCTGCGCTCGGCATTGTCACGCTACCTCCAGGCGCTTGCCTCGCAGCAGCAAGAGAACGGCGAGACGTCGCCTCTCGCCCCGCAGGACAACGACCAGCTCCTGTCGCAACAGGACCTGGAAAAGATCCTGAACAACATCCAGCAACTCGCTCAATCCGGATCGAAGGACTTGGCCGAGCGCATGCTGTCGGAACTGAAGGACCTGCTCGAACGGATCGAGACCGGCAGCGCGGCCGAGACCGAGCAGCAGCAACGCGCGCGGCGGATGATGAAGGATTTGAGCGATCTCGTATCCGGCCAGCAGAAGCTTCTCGACGACACCTTTGCCGCCAAGCGCCAGCAGGCCGCGCGCAGCGGCGACGGCGAGGGCCAGCAATTCGAAGTGAGCCCTCCCGGCCAGCCGATGGAATTCGGCCCCGGCATGAGCATGGCGCCTCTTTTCGAGGAGATGCCTGGCGAGTCGCAGCAGGGGTTCATGAAGGGACAGGGCGAGTCGGGCGGCCAGGGCCGTCCGCGCCAGAAGAGCCAGCTCGAGATCGGGCCTGAGGCTTCGGGCGAGCACGGCAAGCTCGCCGAGCGTCAACAAGAGCTTCGCGACACGCTGCAAAAGATGATCGACCGCTTCCGCATCGAGGGGAGCGACGCGCCGGCCGACATGCAGGACGCGGGCGAAGCCATGGGCGACGCCAAGGAGGCGATCGGCGAGAGCGATCTCGAGCGCGCGACGCAGCAGCAGACGCTTGCGCTCGACCGGCTGCGCAAGGGTGCCGAGTCCATGGCCGAGCAGATGATGGAGGGCGCGGAAGCGCAAGCGGGACAGGGCCCGGGCAATAACGGCCGCGACCCGCTCGGCCGGCCGGATCGCTCGAACCGGCCCGACCTGGGCTTGTCGGTGCAGGTTCCCGACGAGATCGACATTCAGCGCGCGCGCGAAGTGCTCGACGAGCTGCGCCGGCGTCTTGGCGATCCCTCGCGGCCCGCAGTCGAACTCGACTATCTCGAGCGGCTAATCACGCCGTTCTGAGCGCCGCCTCTCACCCTTCGTCATGCCCGGGCTCGACCCGGCATCCACGCGGACGACCGGAGCCGGGTTCAAGGATTCGCTAGCTCGCCGATAAAGGGAAGCTCGCGATAGCAGTGGGCGAGGTCCATGCCGTAGCCCACGACAAAGACCGGCGGACAGCGAAACCCGATGAAGTCCGGCACGATCGCCGCCGCGCGCGGCACTTGCTTGTCGATGAGGACGCAAGTCTTGACCGCCTTGGCGTCGCGTTCCGCAAGGAGCGTCTTGGCGAAATGAAGCGTGCGCCCCGAATCGAGAATGTCGTCGATGATCACAACCTCGCGGCCGGAGAGAGCGAGCTCGACGTCGCGCAAGACGCGGACCTCCCCGCCGGAGACCGTGCCCGCGCCGTAGCTCGCGAGGAATATAAAGTCGATCTCGGGCCTCAGGCCCTCGCGGTGCAAGGCCCTGATGAGGTCGGCGGCGAAGACGAAACTGCCCTTGAGGATCGCGACGATGACGAGATCGCGCGGGCTTGCGGCGGCGATTTCGTACGCCAAGCTTCCGACCCTCTCTGCGATCGCCTCGGCGCTGTATAGCGTGCGGATGGTTTGCGCCGCCGGCTCCCCGGCCATGCCTACTTGGCCTTGGCGAAACGCACCGCGACGCTCCGGACATTGCTCGGCGGCGAGGGGATCTGCCGCAAGAACGGCGCGCGTTCGCCCCCCTGAAGCTGCTCCTCGCCGATCTCGGTAGTCCATTCGGAAATTTCCGTGCCGCCCGCGTCGCGGAGCGCGATGACCACGGTCGGGACGGCAACCGGGCTCGATGTGACGTTGACCACGTCGCCCTGAACCTCAAGCACGGACTGGGAGCCGTCGCTGGTCCAGCCGTAGCGCACCTGGTCAAGAGTGAGACCGCCGGCGCCGGCCTCCATTCCGAAGAGAGAGTAGAGGCGCGAAGCCCCCGGCAGCACCGACATGATCGCAGAGGGCGCGTAGGCGAGAGCGCCGATCACGCCCGCAACGAAGAGCGCGAGCGCGAGCCAGCCGAGGACAACGAGAGAGCCGCCCTTGCGCCGCTGCGGCGTCTCGTCCGGCAGAGCCTGATCGGCGAGCGCGGCGTCGTAGCCCATGCCGGCATCGCCCATGGTGGCGTCGCCCATAGCGGCGTCGAGCCCGGGCGGCATGCCGGCCCCGAAGGCCGGCCCATCGTCCATGCTGGCGTCGCCGGCAAGACCGGGGCTCGGCGCGAAGACGTCCGCCGCGGCGGATGGCGTTGGTTCGGGCGGCACCGGCTCCCGTTTGCGCGTGAGCCGCGAGAAAATCCCGCCGCGCTTCTCGGGCGGCGGCGGCTCGGCCATCGCCTCGGCGTTGATCCGCGCAAGTTGAGCGGCAAGATCGGCCTCGCTCACCTGTGGTGGCGGGAAGATCGGCGGCGCGGGCTGGCTCGGCGCCATCCCTCCGAACCCGCCCATGCCCGAATTGGCGGAAGCGGGCCTTGGCGGTGGCTGAGGCGCCGGCTGCGGCATCGGCGGCGCAGCGGGCCTAAAGGTGGGCGCCGCTTGAGGCGCGGGCGCGACCGGCAGGGCCTGGACAGGCAACGCCTGCCAGACATGGGCGCATTTGGAGCAACGGACTTTCCGCCCCTCGGGCGGAAGTGTTGCCTTAATTTCGTAGCGTGTCCCGCAAGCCGGGCAGATCAGGAGTGTTGCCATCTGAAAAGCCAAAATGGCCTTTTTTCTCGGATTTCGCTCCGGGCCCCATACGCCGCCCAAACCCATTGATACCCAACCGGGAGTTCAGCATAAAGTGCCAGTCTTCCGCAATCTTAGAGCTTTAGAGAGCACGGGTGATTCGCTTTGACAATGTCGGGCTGCGCTACGGCACAGGCCCGGAAATCCTGCGCGACGTCACCTTCCACGTGCATCCAGGATCCTTTCATTTTCTGACGGGACCCTCGGGCGCGGGAAAGACGACGCTTTTGCGGCTCCTGTTCATGTCGCTCAAGCCCTCGCGCGGGCTGATGTTCGTGTTTGGCGAGAACGTCGCGGAGCTCACGGCCGCCGGGCGTTCGGCGCTGCGTCGCCGCATCGGCATCGTGTTCCAGGACTTCCGCCTCCTCGACCACCTGACCACGTGGGAGAACGTGGCGCTCCCTTTGCGCGTCATGGGCAAGCAGGAAACCGACTACCGCGAGGACGTGACCGACCTCCTGCGCTGGGTCGGCCTTGGCGATCGCATCAACGCCTATCCCGAAGTCCTCTCGGGCGGCGAGAAGCAGCGCGCCGCGATCGCGCGCGCCGTGATCGCGCGGCCCGAACTCCTGCTCGCCGACGAACCGACCGGCAACGTCGATCCCGCGATCGGCAACCGCCTTTTGCGCCTATTCGTCGAGCTGAACCGGCTCGGCACCTCGGTCATCATCGCCACGCATGATTATGGCTTGATGGAGCAACTCGACGCGCCGAGGCTCGTGCTCTATGACGGCCATCTGCAAGTCCGCTAAGCCCCGTGACCCTGCTCGCCGAAATTCGGGACTATCCGTGGAAGGGCCTCCTCGCCGGGCTGCTGCCGGCGCGGCTCGCCGCGTTGCTGCCGCAGCGGTTTCAAACCAAGAGCGCGCAGATCGTGCCGCCGGCCTCGGTTGCCGGCAACGCGCTCACCGTCGTGATCGCTATCATGTCGTTCCTCGCCTGCCTGACCTTGGGCGCGGTGTATATGATCAACCAATCGGCCACTGCCTGGGTCAACGATATCGCAAGCGAGATCACCGTCGAACTCGATCCGGTCAACAGCGCCGACATCGAGAAGAAGATCACGCTGGTGTCGCTCTTCCTCGCCAAGCAGAAGGGCATCACCCAGGTCAAGCCGCTCAGCGCCGACGATAGCGCCAAGCTACTCGAGCCTTGGCTCGGACAAGGCAGCGCGCTCCAGGCGCTGCCCATTCCGCGCTTGATCGCGGTCGAGATCAACCGCTCCAATCCGCCCGACATTCAGCTGATTAAAACGGCGCTCTCGGAGAATTTCGAGGGCGTCGTGCTCGATGACCACCGCCGCTGGCAGGCGGAGATAAGGACGCTGACGCGGTCGGCCGCGCTCGGCGGTCTCGCCGTGCTTGGCCTCGTCGCCGCCGCGACCATCGCCGTGATCGTGTCGGCGACGCGGAGCGCCATGGCCTCGAACCGGGAAATCATCGAGGTCCTGCACTTCGTCGGCGCCAATGAACGCTTCATCAGCCGCGAGTTCGAGCGCCATTTCCTCGGCCTCGGCGTCCGCGCCGGATTGATGGGCGCCGCCGCCGCCGCGCTCGCTTTTCTCTTGCTGCCGACGATGATCAGCATGCTCGGCGGCGGGGTCGTCACGGCGGCGGAAACGCAGCGCCTGATCGGCTCGGGCGAGCTCGACCTCAAAGGCTATCTCTTGTGCGTGCTCGTGGTGATCGTGGTGGCATCGCTCTGCATGGTCACGTCCAGGCTCGGCGTGGTCCGAGTCCTCAAGAACTACGCCTGAGGCTTGCCGGTTTGGCCCCGAGCACCCAATAGAGCCGGTTTCATGCAAGCGCGGTTTATGCCTATTCTTGCGCCAATTGGCAGGCGCTGGAGCAAGCCGTGAGGGAGGAACAGCAAGAACGGAGAGGCCGGTTCCGCGGCTTCTTGGGGGGTGTGCGGCTCGTCTTCGATGGCGTGCTCTTCCTCTTCGTCCTGTTCATCATCGGTTTCATTGTTTTCGCCAACGGGATCGACCGCGAGCAGAGCGAGCCGCAACAAAGCGCCGACGGCATCGCCGTGCTGACGGGCGGGGTGTCCCGCATCGACCGGGCGATGGCGTTGCTCGCCGCCGGCAAGGCCAAGCGCGTCCTCATCACCGGCGTCAATCGCACCACGACCGTCGATGAACTGAAGCAGCTCGCAAGCCGAGGCGACCAGTACTTCACCTGCTGCGTCGACATCGACAAGGAGGCGCGCAACACCATCGACAACGCCACCGAGACGAGCGAATGGGTCGCGCTGCACCGCTATCGCTCGATCATCGTCGTGACCTCGAACTATCACATGCCCCGCGCGCTCGCCGAGCTTGCCCGGGTGATGCCCGGCGTCACGCTGATCCCCTACTCGGTGGTGGACAACAACGTGCATCTCGATCGCTGGTGGACCTATCCTGGCACGACCAGGCTGCTTCTCTCCGAGTACCAGAAATATCTGCCGGCGCTGGCGCGGCTGGGCGCTACCAATCTCGTGCAGAAGTTCCTTGGCGGTGGCGATAGCGCTCTCGTCCCCGAACCGTAGCGGTGTCACCGGCGATGGCCCGCTCGCTGCTGTTCAATATTCTCTTCTATGTGACGACGACGTTGTTCGTCGTGTTGGGGAGCCCGCTCTTCTTCGCGCCGAGACGCTGGGCGATGGCCGCGCTCGCCATTCACGGGCGCTTCGAGCTTTGGCTGCTCAAAGTCGTCTGCGGCATCAAGCTCGAAGTGCGAAGGAGGGAGAAGCTGCCGCAAGGCGCTTGCCTCGTCGCCGCCAAGCATCAATCGGCGTGGGAGACGTTCGGCCTCATCCCGCTCTTCCGGGACCCGGCGCTTCTGATGAAGCGCGAACTTTTCTGGATTCCGTTTCACGGCTGGTTCTCGCACAAATTCGGAATGATCCCGGTCGATCGCGACAAGGGGCCGGCGGCGCTGCGGCGCATGGTCCGCGAGGCGAAATTGCGGGTCGCTCAAGGGCGCGAGATCATCATCTTTCCCGAAGGGACGCGACGGGCGCCGGGCGCGCCGCCCGACTACAAGACGGGCGTGGTCCTGCTCTACGAGACGCTCCAGATTCCGTGCGTGCCGCTCGCCCTCAATTCCGGCGCCTTCTGGCCGCGCCGGAGCCTGTCGCTCCGGCCGGGCACGATCGTCGTCGAGTTCCTCGATCCCATCCCGCCGGGCCTCTCCAAGGCCGAGTTCCTGGACCGCCTGAGCCGGTCGATCGAAACGGCTTCCGCGCGACTCCTTGTGGAGGCCAAGCTCAAGGAACCGGGCCTTGGGGCAGCCTGTTAACCTTTGAATGCTTGACTGGAGCCCGGCAGATGTTCTACCTTTGTTCTTGAGATTCGAGGCGTCGTCTTGAATTCGTCGTCGCGGAACCCATTTCACAGAGTGCTCTACTGGTTGACGGGTTGGGATCCTATGTGGACGCGCAAAGTAGAAGTTGATGCACCGCACTGGGGGCTTGCGGACGAACCGGCCCTGGTTTGCTCCGAAGCCAATTTCGCCCAGGCCTTCCATTATTGGCGCGGCGCTTCGGGACGGCGCTATCTCCACAGCGTCTATAGCCTGATCGGCTGCCCCGCGCTGCCCCGGGCCAACTACATTCTCGTTCGCCGCTATCAAGACGGGACGCGCGCGGCGCTCGCCTTCGGCCAGACCCGCGACGAGACGGCGAGCCTCAATCTCGCGCATCTCCGCCACCAGGGCGCAAAATGCGGCGCGAACGAGGTGCATATCCACCTCCTCGCCGAAACGGCCGAAGAGCGCGGCAAGGTCGAGGCTGACCTCATCGCCGCCCATACGCGCAGGCTCGCGACCGCCAACGCGGCCTAGCCTCGCCTCGACGCCGGGCTTAAAGCGTCGATTACAAGCCAGTGAAGAAATCGTAGAGCAGCTTGAGGTTCAGCACGATCACGATGCACGCCGTGATCGCTGCGAGCGCCGTCAGCCAGCGCGGCGCCACGAGCGCTCCCATCTTGCGGTTGTCCGCCGTGAACATCACCAGCGGCACGATGGCGAAGGGGAGCTGAAGGCTGAGCACCACCTGCGACAGGATCAAAAGCTGCGCGGTGCCTTCCGACCCATACCAGATGGTGACAATGGCTGCCGGGATGATGGCGATGGCGCGGGTGACGAGACGCCGCAGATAGGGCGGCAGCCTGATGTCGAGGAAGCCTTCCATCACGATCTGACCCGACAAGGTCGCCGTCACCGTCGAGTTCAGCCCGCAGCAAAGAAGCGCGATGGCGAACAGCGTCGGCGCGAAGGCCGAGCCGAGCAACGGCGAAAGGAAGGAATGCACTTCCCCGAGCTCGGTCACATTGGTCTGCCCGATCTGATGGAACGTGGCGGCGGCGAGGATCAGGATCGAGGCGTTGATGGTCAGCGCGAACATCAGCGCGATGGTCGAATCCATGGTCGCGAGCTTGATCGCCTCGCGCCGCTCCGGCACCGAGCGGCCATAGGCGCGCGTTTGCACCACACCCGAATGCAAATAGAGATTATGCGGCATCACGGTTGCGCCGATAATGCCGAGCGCCAGATACAGCATCTCCGGGTTCTTGACGATTTCGACGGTCGGCGCGAAGCCGCGGATCACCTGGCCCCAATCTGGGTCGGCCATGGCGATCTGGATGCCGAAGCAGACGGCGATGACGCCGAGCATCACCACGATGAAGGCTTCGACATAGCGGAAGCCGAGCCGCTGCATCCACAAGATGAGGAACACGTCGAGCGCGGTAAGGATGACGCCGATTTCCAGCGGAATGCCGAAGAGGAGATTGAGCCCGATGGCCGTGCCAATCACCTCGGCGAGGTCGGTGGCGCAGATGGCAAGCTCGGCGAGCGCCCAGAGCGGGTATGAGACCCAGCGCGGAAAGGCGTCACGGCAAGCTTGCGCGAGATCGCGCCCCGACGCGACGCCGAGCCGCGCGCAAAGCGCCTGCAGGATGATCGCCATGATGTTGGAGAGGAGCGCGATGAACAGCAGCGCGTAGCCGAATTTCGAGCCCCCAGCGAGCGAAGTCGCCCAGTTGCCGGGGTCCATGTAGCCGACGGCGACAAGGTAGCCAGGGCCGAGAAAGGCGAGCAGCTTCCGCCACGTGCTGCCGGTCGGCAGCGTGCGGATGGTGCCGAAGACATCGGCGAGCGAGGGCGTCGGCGAGGCGCGCCGCCAGCCTTGGGTGCTCGCAGCGTATGACGCGGCTGCATCGGCTGGCAGACTGTCAGCGCTCCCTGCTTTGACTGGGCTCAGCATCGGGCGTCTTTCTTTGCGAAGAATGGTCGGTTGAGACCCTCCGAATGCCATATAGACTAAATGCGAATAATTCGCAAGAGCAAGTGAAGACCATGGGTGTGGGCTAAAGGCGGAGGGCCGCCGAGCCCAGACGCGCCCGGCCGTCCGCGTCGTTTTGGCAAGCCCTGCCCGATTGAAGTCGCGCCCCGCGATTGCGACATTCCTCCACAGCGCCGCGGACATCCGGAGACCATAAATCTGCGGCATGTGGATCGTTGGCGGGTCTTGCACCGAGGAGACGCGATCATGAAGGTCTCGGACATCCTGCAAATCAAAGGTTCGAAAGTGAAGACGGTCGCCCCGGACACGTCGGCGCGCGAGCTTTCGGTACGGCTTCATGCCGAGCAAATCGGGGCGATGCTCGTCAGCGGTGACGGCCGGACCATCGACGGCATCGTTTCCGAGCGCGATCTCGCTTACGCTCTCGCGGCGCACGGCAGCGATTTGCCGGCGCTCCCCGTTTCGAAGCTGATGACAAAAGCCGTCGTCGTCTGTTCCCCCGGCGACACGATCACCCATGTGATGAAGCTGATGACGCAATTGCGGGTGCGCCATGTGCCCGTCAAGGACGGCGATAAGCTCGTGGGGATCGTCAGCATCGGCGACGTGCTCAAGCATCGGCTCAACGAGCTCGAGTTGGAAGCAAACGTGATGCGCGATTACGCCGTCGCGGCGAGACACTAAACGGCTGTACCTAATTGCGCGCCTCGCGCCTCCGCGCGGTGCCATCTGCCACAAGCCGGCTGAAATTCTTGCTTTGCCGAACTCGCGATGGTCCCGGGGCAGCGCCCAATCGGAAAGTGCTGTCGCTGTCGCGCGGGATTTCCGCTGTTAACCACAGTGTTAGATCCAATTGTCGTGGAAGCACTGCTTGCCCATAAGCAGCAAGGCGTGGCCGCAGTCTATAATCGTGCGTCCTTCCGTGATGCGAAGCGGAAGGCGCTAATGGGCTGGCACACCGTCTTGGTCGACGAGATAGGCTGCAAAACCGACTAGGCCGTGAACAGATTTATGCCTGAGACCTAATCAGAGCATCTCCCTGGATGTCCGCTTGCGGGGGCAAAGCGGACGTCGAAGGGTGCTGCAAAGGGCGTCCGCTAATGACCGTAGCGGACATGACGCCGCTATCCAAACTGCTAAGATCATGATGTGCGGACAAGGAGGATGAACGCAATGAAGCTTACCGCATACGGCTTGGCTCTAGCGGCAATAATGACCGTACAACTGCCATCGCTCGCGGACGACACGGTACCTGTCACGGTCGATAATTTCGTGCGTGCCGAGAGCGATCTCTATTTCAGCGGAGTCATAAAGGACTTCGGCTTCGGCAAGATTGGCTTCAATCGCGAGCCTGCGCCCATCGAAAACCAAACCGTCATCCGCCTCAATCGCGACACGCTCTATGGCGCGGGTGTCTTTGATCTCGATGCCGGGCCGGTGACTATCACCCTCCCCGACGCCGGCAAGCGGTTCATGTCCTTGCAGATCATAAACCAGGACGAATATACGCCGGCGGTCTATTACGGCGCGGGCAGTCACACACTGACCAAAGAAGACGTTGGCACCCGCTACATGGTCACGGGGATCCGCATCCTCGCAGACCCGAACGATCCCGAGGACCTCAAGCAAGTGCACGCGTTGCAGGACGCGATCACGGTCGAGCAGCCTGGCGGTCCAGGCAAGTTCGAGACTCCGAACTGGGATCCGGCTAGCCAAAAGAAGGTGCGCGATGCACTGCTGGTGCTCGCCTCCACGCTCCCGGATTTCAAAGGCGCCTTCGGCACAAAGAGCGAGGTCGACCCCGTGCGGCACCTGATCGGCGCGGCGGCAGCTTGGGGCGGCAATCCAGCAAAGGACGCCATTTATCTCAACGTCACGCCCCCAAAGAACGACGGAACGACCGTGTACAAGCTTAATGTCAAGGATGTGCCGGTGAATGGCTTCTGGTCGGTCACGGTTTACGACGCGCAAGGCTACTTGCAGGCCAACCCGTACAACGCCTAT
>DASTKZ010000108.1:0-2239 GCA_035715445.1 Methyloceanibacter sp. | reverse complement strand
AGGCGACCGATGAACGACTCGGCGAAGGCGTTCTGTACCGGCTTGCCCGGCGCGATGTAGTGCCAAGCGACCTTGTGATCGTCAGCCCATTGCAGGATCGCATTGCTGGTCAGCTCGGTGCCGTTGTCGCTGACGATCGTGTTGGGCTTGCCGCGCTCACTGAGCAGCCGATCGAGCTCGCGGGCGACCCGGATACCCGAGATCGAGGTATCGGCGATGAGCGCCAGGCACTCGCGCGTGCAGTCGTCGACAACGACCAGGATGCGCAGGCGCCGACCGTCGATGAACTGGTCGGCGACGAAGTCGAGCGACCAGCGATCGTTCGGGAGGTGTGGCGGGACCATTGGCGCCCGCGTTCCCAAGGCCCGCTTGCGCCCGCCTCGCCGACGGACCATGAGGCGCTCTTCGCGATAGAGCCGGAACAGCCGTTTGTGGTTCACCGCGTATCCCTCCCGCTTCAGGAGCACCTGCAGGCGCCGGTAGCCGAACCGCCGGCGCTCATGAGCCAGGGCTCTCAGCCGAGCCCGCAGCTCGCCATCGCTCGGTCTGCGCGATCGATACCGCACCGTCATCCGCACGCATTCTACGATCCTGCACGCCCGCCGCTCGCTCATATCGAACGCAGAACGCAGGTGAGCGACCGCCTCTCGCTTGGCGGCGGGCGTCACCATTTTTTTGTCAGAAGGTCCTTCAGCGCGGCGTTGTCGAGCATGGCGTCGGCCAACAGCTTCTTGAGCTTAGCGTTCTCGCTTTCCAACCCCCTCAGGCGCTTGGCCTCGGAGACCTCGAGCCCGCCGTATTTGGCTTTCCAGTTGTAAAAGCTCGCCTCGCTGATCCCGTGCTTGCGGCACAGATCGGCCGTCTTCATTCCGGCCTCGTGCTCCTTCAGAATCGCAATGATCTGCTCTTCCGTGTGCCTCTTGCGCTTCATCGTCTGGCCCTTTCCTCAAGGCCAGACTCCAATTCGCCCTGGATTAGTTCAAGGGGGCAACGTCAAGAGCCTCCTATTTTTTTGTCACTAGCTTAAATGTTCTTAACATACCGATCGCGCTTGTCTTGTCGATGATGCATTTGACCCTTTTGATTCTCATCTATTATTCGGCTGCATCGCTTGAATGGCCGGAGCGCACCGCTGCCGCCGTCACAATATTATTGACAAACACTCTGTTTCTGCTCGCTTTCGTTTTCATCTGGCTCAATTTCATCCAGAGTGGCCGACAAACCGTCTGTGTTGGGTACGACCGTAGGTGTTACTGGGTCGACGGAGTGATCACCGGATTCGGCGCTCAAAGAATTGCCTTCTCGGCGCTCATTCAGCTCGTCATAAACCTAACACCCGTTCTGGCAGTGTATATTATCAGCACACGTCACCGCAGGAGACTGATGCAGCGTTGAGAGTAGATCGGGGCGCCCGTCACCCCCGGCAATGCGCGATCAGCCGGTCGAGAAACTTGCCGCAGGCCTCCAGCTCGCTCGCCGCGATGAATTCATCCGCCTTGTGCGCCTGCTCGATCGAGCCGGGGCCGATCACCACGGTCGGAATGCCGGCCTGCGCGAACAGCCCGCCCTCGGTGCCGTAGGCGACCTTGCTGTGCGCGTTGCGCCCGGCGAGCGTCTTGGCGAGCGCGACCGCGTCGGCTGCGGGTGCCGTGTCGAGCCCGGGAAAGCCCGACATCACGTCGAAGGTGAACCCCGCCTCCGGCGCCACGCGCTTCATCTCCGGCTCGAGCCGCTCGCGCGCATAGGCCTTCACCTCGCCGGTCAGCGCATCGAGATCGTCGGCGGCGATCGGCCGGAACTCGAACTGGAAGCTGCAGGCGTCGGGCACGATGTTGAGCGCGGTGCCGCCCGCAACCACGCCGGTGTGGATCGTCGTATAAGGCACGTCGTAGAGCGGATCGCGGGCGCCCTCGCGCGCCAACCGGTCGGCCATCTCGCGGATCTTCACGATCAGCCGCGCCGCATATTCGACCGCGTTCACGCCCTGCGGCGCGAGCGACGAGTGGCAGGTGCGCCCGCGCACCTCGACCCGGAACGAGCGCTTGCCCTTGTGACCGACCACGACGTTCATCGAGGTGGGCTCGCCGACGAAGCAGCCCGCGGGCTTGATGCCGGCGGCGCCAAGATGGGCGATCAGGGTGCGCACCCCGACGCAGCCGATCTCCTCGTCATGCGAGAACGACAGGTGGATCGGCGTGGCGAGAGGGCCCGCGACCATCTCCGGCACCGCCGCCAGGCA
>DASTKZ010000107.1:0-5636 GCA_035715445.1 Methyloceanibacter sp. | reverse complement strand
CGCCTCGCAGGATGGCAACGAAAAAGCGGCCAAACGTTTGAAAATCCTCGCTAGTCTCTCGGGAGCAAATCCCTCCGACTAGTCAGAGGAAGGCCGCAGCTGCTCATCCGAAGGGTAACCTATCGGGGGGAGTAGAGTGGTGGCGGCCCACTCGTTTCAGATGAGGTCGCGCCGCCGCAGCTCGGCGAGCACGGTCTCGGCGAGAGCTTCGGGCTGCGACGTGCTGGTGTCGAGCCTGAGCTCGGCCCGCTCGGGCGGCTCGTAGCTGGAGTCGATGCCGGTGAAATTGGCGATCAGCCCGGCGCGAGCCTTGACGTAGAGACCCTTGGGGTCGCGCGCCTCGCACACTTCGAGCGGCGTATCGACAAAGACCTCGATGAACTCGCCCGCATCGAACAGGTCGCGGGCCATGCGCCGCTCCGAGCGGAAGGGCGAGATGAACGACACCATGACGATGAGGCCGGCATCAACGAACAGCCGCGCCGCCTCGGCCACGCGGCGAATATTCTCGACCCGGTCGGCGTCGGTGAAGCCGAGATCCTTGTTGAGGCCGTGTCGGACATTGTCGCCGTCGAGCAAATAGGTGTGCCGCCCCATCGCGTGCAGCCGCTTCTCGAGCGCGTTGGCGATGGTCGATTTGCCGGCCCCCGACAGTCCGGTGAACCACAGCACGCAAGGCTTCTGTTCCTTGAGGACGGCCCGCGCAGCCTTGTTGATCGACAGTTCCTGCCAGCGCAAGTTGGTGGCGCGGCGCAAGCCGAACTCGATCATCCCCGCGGCGACGGTCGCGTTGGTGAAGCGGTCGATCAGGATGAACGAGCCGGTGTCGATGTTCTCGGCGTACGGGTCGAACGCCAGCGGCTTCGCGGTATTGAGGTTGCAGGAGCCGACCTCGTTGATCTCGAGCGTCTTGCCCGCGACATGATCGAGATTGTCCACGTTGAGCTTGAATTTGAGGTTGAGAACGGTGGCCGTCGTGGTTTGGTTCCCGGATTTCAGAGTGTAGTTGCGCCCCGGCAGCATCGGCTCCTCGTCGAACCAGATGATGCGCGCCGCCATCTGATCGGCGACTGAAGGAGCATTCTCGGCCGTCGCGATCACATCGCCGCGGCTGACATCGACCTCCTCGGCGAAGGTGAGCGTCACCGCGTCGCCCTCGACAGCCGCCTCGCGGTCGCCGTCGGCGGTGACGATGCGCGCCACATGCGCGCGCTTGCCCGACGGGTAAATCACGACCTCCTCACCGCGATTGACCTTGCCGCCGGCGACGGTTCCGGCGTAACCGCGGAAATCGAGATGCGGCCGGTTCACCCATTGCACCGGAAAGCGGAACGGCCGGTCGGCGGGCTTGCCTGCGACATCCACCGTCTCGAGATGCCCGAGCAGCGTCGGCCCGTGATACCAGCGCATATGCGCGCTTGGCGTGACGACGTTGTCGCCCTTGAGCGCCGAAACCGGAATCGCCGTGACTTGCGCCAGGCCGAGTTGGTCGGCGAAATCGGCGAATTCAGCCGCGAGCGCCTCGAAGCGCGCCTGATCGAAATCGACGAGATCCATCTTGTTGACCGCGAGCGCGACCTTGGTGATGCCGAGCAGAGAGAGGATGCAGGCGTGCCGCCGCGTCTGGGTAAGGATGCCGGCGCGAGCGTCGACCAACAGCACGGCGAAGTCGCAATTCGATGCGCCGGTCGCCATGTTGCGCGTGTACTGCACATGGCCCGGCGTATCGGCGACGATGAACTTGCGGCGCGGCGTGGAGAAGTAGCGATAGGCGACGTCGATGGTGATCTTCTGCTCGCGCTCGGCCTGCAACCCGTCGATCAGAAGCGCAAGGTCGAGCGGCCCTGCCCTTCCCGCGCCGGGGCGGCGCTGGCCGTGCTCGGCCGCCTGGATCTGGTCGTCGAACACGAGGTGCGAATCGTAGAGGAGCCGGCCGATCAGCGTGCTCTTGCCGTCATCGACGCTGCCGCAGGTGAGAAAGCGCAACAGGCCGCGATCCTCCTCGGCCGCGATCCGCGCCTCGATCTTGGCGCGCGCATCCGCCCCTCCGCTGCCGCCGACGACGCTGAGCCGCACCATCAGAAATAGCCCTCTTGCTTCTTCTTCTCCATCGACCCGGCCTGATCGTGGTCGATGACGCGGCCCTGACGCTCCGAATAACGCGTAGCGATCAGCTCCTCGATGATCTCCGGCACCGTCGCCGCCTCCGAGCGCAGCGCGCCGGTCAGAGGATAGCAGCCGAGCGTGCGGAAACGGACCCGCGCCATCTCGGGCTTCTCGCCGGGATCGAGCGGGAGGCGCTCGTCGTCGACCATGATGAGCGCCCCGCCCCGTTCGACCACGGGACGGTCGGCGGCGAAATAGAGCGGAACCACCGGAATACTCTCGAGATAAATGTAGGTCCACACATCGAGCTCGGTCCAATTCGACAGCGGGAACACGCGCATGCTCTCGCCGGGCCCGACCTTGGTGTTGGCGATATGCCAAAGCTCCGGCCGCTGGCGCTTGGGGTCCCAGTTCTGCGCGGCGTTGCGGAACGAGAAGATGCGCTCTTTCGCCCGCGACTTCTCCTCGTCACGCCGCGCCCCGCCGAAGGCGGCATCGTATCCGTGGGCGGCGAGCGCCTGCTTGAGAGCCTCGGTCTTCATGATGTCGGTATAGAGCGCGCTGCCATGGGTAATGGGCGAGATGCCGTCCTTCACGCCTTGCTCGTTGGTATGGACGAGGAGGTCGACCCCGAGCCGCCGCGTCTCCTTTTCGCGAAAGGCGATCATCTCGTGGAACTTCCACGTCGTGTCGATATGGAGCAGCGGAAACGGCGGCTTGCCCGGATAGAAGGCCTTCAGCGCCAGATGCAGCATCACCGAGGAATCCTTGCCGATCGAGTAGAGCATCACCGGATGGCGGAACTCGGCGGCGACCTCACGCATGATATGGATGCTCTCCGCCTCGAGCTGGCGAAGATAGGTGGAGAGACGCTGCTTCACGGCTTGGTTCTCAGGCGAACGACGTGGTCCTCGGGCCGTGCAGGCGCCTCTTCGGGCGCGTTTCCCTTGGGGCTTTGCGCCTTTGCCGCCTTCGCCGCCTTGCGTTCCTCGGCGCGATAGCGATAGGCGGAAAACGGGATCACGGCGAGATAGATCACCGAGCCGACCGCGAGCGTCGCCGCAGGGTAGGTCAGGAGCACGGCCATGAATGCCGCCGCGAGCACGAAGACGGGCGGCACATATTCGCGCGGGATCTTCTGCCCGATCAGCTTGCCGGAGAAGGTCGGCACCTTGCTCACCATGAGGAGGGCGACAGCGAGCGTATAGACCAGCACGAGCGGCGTGAGGCGCGGCACGTGCAGCCCGAGATCCTGGACATAGATGGGCAACAGCAGAATGATCGCCGCCGCCGGCGCCGGAACACCGACGAAATAATTGCTCTTCCACGCGGGCGTATCGGTGGCGTCGAGCGACACGTTGAAGCGCGCGAGCCGAAGCGCCGAGCACACGGCGAAGACGAGGACCGCGATCCAGCCGAGGCTGTGCAAATCGTCGAGCGCCCAATTGAACATGATGATGGCCGGCGCGACGCCGAAATTGACGAAATCGGCGAGGCTGTCGAGCTCGGCGCCGAACCGCGACGAGGCCTTGAGCAGGCGCGCGACGCGCCCGTCGATGCCGTCGAGCAGGGCCGCGAACACGAGCGCCGCCACCGCCAAATCCCAGCGATGCTCGATGCCCATGCGGATGGCGGTCAAGCCGGCGCAAAGCCCGATCAAGGTGAAGATGCTCGGGATCAGCACGCGGACCGGCACTTGGCCGCGCGCAAAGACGGTCGGCCGCCGCCTGCGTTCGTCACGTTCGGGATCGAAAGGAGGAAACATGTCCTCAAGCCTCCTAAGCGCTCGAGTCTAGCACGGAATGGGAGGCGGCGGGTTCGACCTCCGCCAGCACCGTCTCGCCGCCGATCGCCGTCTGGCCCGCTTCGACGCAAAGTTTGGCGTTTTTCGGCAAATATACATCGACCCGGCTACCGAAGCGGATGAGGCCGATGCGCTCGCCCCGGGCGACGCTACCCCCCTCGCCCACGAAGGTCACGATGCGCCGGGCGATCAGTCCGGCGATCAGCACGATCCCGACCTTCTCGCCGTCCGGGCCCTCGACGACGAGCGTGTGGCGCTCGTTCTCTTCGCTCGACTTGTCGAGTTCGGCATTGAGAAACGCGCCCGGCGTGTAGGCGCTGGTCACGATGCGACCGCCGATCGGAGTGCGGACGAGATGCACGTCGAAGACGGAGAGGAACACGGAAACGCGCGTGAGCTTGTCGCTGCCGAGCTGAAGCTCGCGCTGCGGGACGGCCGCGCTCAGGGCAGTGATCTTGCCATCGGCGCCGCTCACGATGAGGCCGGCGCGCGCGGGCGTGACGCGAGGCGGATCGCGGAAGAAATAGGCGCAATAGGCCGTGGCGATGGCGCCAAGCCAGCCGAGCGGCGGGGCGAGCGCAAACAGAATGAGTGTGGCGAGGCCGGCGGCCGCGACAAACTTGAATCCGTCCGGATGCACCGGGACGAACGCGCCGAGGATCGAGTCAAGAAGGCTGTGAGGCTTGTTCATGCGGTTGCGATTGTGGCTGCGTTACGTCGAGGCGAGCGCCTCGTCCTCCAGGCGCTCGGCCGCGCGCGAATCCGGCAGCGCGTCCTCTTCGAGCGCATGCGCAAGCCGCTCGCGCGCCTCTTCGGCCTCGCGCTGACGCGCCCACAGGCTCGCATAGAGTCCGCCTTTGGCCAGAAGCTCGAGATGCGTGCCCTGTTCGACGATCTCGCCGTGATCGAGCACGATGATGTTGTCGGCATGCACGACCGTGGAGAGGCGATGGGCGATGACGAGGCTCGTGCGCTCGCGCGCCACGCGCTCGAGCGCGTCCTGGATCTCGCGCTCGGTATGGCTGTCGAGCGCCGAAGTTGCCTCGTCGAGCATCAGAATGGGCGGCGCCTTCAAAATTGTGCGGGCGATTGCCACGCGCTGCTTCTCGCCGCCGGAGAGTTTGAGGCCGCGCTCGCCGACAAGCGAATCGTAGCCGAGCGGTAGCGTCATGATGAAGTCGTCGATCTGAGCGAGACGCGCGGCCTCCCGCACCTCGGCCGTGGTCGCGTCGGGCTTGCCGTAACGGATGTTGTATTCGATCGTGTCATTGAAGAGCACGGTGTCCTGCGGCACCATGCCGATCGCGCGCCTGAGCGAGCTTTGCGTCACGCCCCCGATATTCTGGCCGTCGATCAGCACTTTTCCCCCGCTCAGCTCGTAGAAGCGGAACAGGATGCGCGAGATGGTGGATTTGCCCGCGCCCGACGGACCGACGATGGCGACCATCTTCCCCGCCGGCACCGTGAAGCTCACGTCCTTCAGGATCGGGCGCTCGGGATCGTAGGCGAAAGTCACGTTCTCGAATTTGATCTCGCCCTTGCCAACCCGGAGCGGCTTCGCCCCCGGCCGATCGACGACCTCCGCCGGCTCGTGCAGCAGCGCGAACATGGTCTCGATGTCGATCAGACCCTGCTTGATCTCGCGATAGACCATGCCCATGAAATTGAGCGGCACGTAGAGCTGAATCAGGATCGCGTTGATCATGACGAAGCCGCCGACCGTGAG
>DASTKZ010000106.1:0-2064 GCA_035715445.1 Methyloceanibacter sp. | reverse complement strand
ACCTCAGACATCGGCAAGGGAATGGCCACGGCGGCGCGTCTTCAGTATGGCTGCACCTGGGTCAACACCCATTTCATGCTGGTGAGCGAGATGCCGCATGGCGGCCTCAAATTCTCGGGCTACGGCAAGGATTTGTCGATGAACGCGCTCGAGGACTACACCGTCGTGCGCCATGTGATGGTGAAGCTGTAGGCAAGGGGCCTAGCGCGGCGCCTTTCGCATCACGCGCTTCAAGGCGGCGAGGTCTTTGGCGGTCGCGCGCGCCGACGAAGCCTGCATGCGCCGGAAGCGTTGAAGCACGTCCTCGCCGAGTGGGGTGAGGCGGGCGCCCCCGCCGCGTTCGCCGCCCTTGACCGCGGCAACGAGCGGCTTCGCGAAGCAGGCGTTCATGGTCTCGATCAGGAGCCACGCCTGTTTGTAGCTCATGCCCATGCGCCGCCCTGCGGCGGCAATCGAGCCTGTGTCGCGAATGCCTTCCATCAGGTCGGCTTTGCCCGGTCCCAAGGCGATATCGCCGCCAAGAACGATGCGGAGCCGGGCGACCGGGCCTGCCGAACGCGATCCCATGGGAGAGGTGTATGGCTTACGTCGCGGGCGGAGGCAATCGGCCGCAGTCAGTGCGCTTCCTGCCAAGGCAAGCGAAAGGGCGAAAAAAGATGCCATCCCGCAGCCTCGCGAGTTGTCTTGCCGCCCATCCCATGCTTTCTTGCCCCGCCGTTGAGGGGGAGAGTCCCGCATGCCGCGTTCCAGTCCGCAATCCGGCTCGCACCTGTTCGAGAACGTGGTCAATCCGTTCTGCGGCACGCTTCCCGACGATCTCGACGTCGAGCGGACCGAAGCCGGCCTCAAGGTCGTCGAGAACGGCTGCAGCCAGTCGGTCGCGGGCTTCGAGCGCAAGCTTCCCCCAACCAGCCCTTCCGTCAACGGCAAGGATGTCGATCTCTCGGCCGCGATCAAGGAAGCGGCAAGGCTGATCGCCAGGGCGAAGCTCCCGCTTTTCGGCGGCCTCGCCACCGACGTCGGCGGCATGCGCGCCGTGATGGCGCTTGCCGAGCGGGCAGGGGGCGTCGTCGATCACGCCTTGAGCGAAGCGCAATACCGCAATTTCAAGATTCTCCAGACCGCGGGCTGGGTGACGACGACGCTCACCGAAACGCGGAACCGCGCCGACCTCATCGTCATCGCCGGCAGCGACATTCACCTTCTGCATCCCCGCTTCTTCGAGCGGATCGTGTCTCCGCCCGATTCGATGTTCGACGTCACCGCGCCGAAGCGCACGGTCGTGTTCATCGGCAGGGGGCTCGACCGTTCCGGCGCCAAGGGCTCGCGCATCGGCGAGGTCGTCACGCTTGGCTGCAAGGACGAAGAGGCGGGCCACGCCGTGGCGCTGCTTCGGGCGCGCTTGCGCGGCTTTCGCGTCACGCCGCCAAAGGATCTCGGCGTAACGCTTGCCGAGATCGATGCGCTGGCCGAGCGTTGCCGCGCCGCCAAATACGGCGTCGTGGTCTGGGCGCCGCCTTCACTCAATTTTCCCCATGCCGAGCTTGCGGTCGAGCAATTCACCGGGCTTTCGAAGGACCTCAATCACACCACGCGCTTCGTCGGGCTTGCGCTGGGCGGCGCCGAGGGCGCGATCACGGCGGGCGCCGTGTGCACGTGGATCAGCGGCTATCCGCTCCGCGTCAGCTACGCCACCGCCGCGCCCGACTACGATCCTTACCGCTGGGCCATCGGCCGCATGCTGAAAGACGGCGAGGGCGATCTCCTTGTCTGGATCGCTTCGATCTCGCCGAGCCTCGTGCCGCCGCCGACCGGGCTTCCGACCATCGTGCTCGGCACGCCGGGTCTCGCGCTCGCCGCGCCGCCCGCCGTCTTCATCCCCGTCGGCACGCCGGGGCTCGATCATTCCGCGCGGCTCATTCGGGTCGATAACGTCGTGTCCTTGCCGCTGAAGGACCTCGGCCGCGCGCCCCTGCCATCTTCCGCCGAAATTCTGGCGGCGATCCAGGCGGCGCTCTAGGGCGGGAGCTTCGAAACCATGCTCATCAAGCTTGTCGGCGGCAG
>DASTKZ010000105.1:0-8671 GCA_035715445.1 Methyloceanibacter sp. | reverse complement strand
AAGCGCAAGGTGGTCCGAGCGGAAAGCCGGGCTGGCAGCCACCCAAGGCAGGCTACCAAACGCCCGCCGCTTGTTGTACTCAGCCCGGAGCAGCGTTTTTCCCCGGAGCAGTCGGTGGCGTCGTGTTGGAAGATACCGTGGGTCCGCCGGCAGCGTGCTCGCTTGCGCCGGCCGCTGCACATCCTGCTCGCGCCCATCGTCGTCAACTACATCAAGCTCGTCATCAAAACCTCGACGATTGTAGCCGATCCCCTTGATTATGAGGACCGGGGACGCAAGCTTCATCCTTCCATCATCGGGTTGTGGCACGGACAGTTCTTCCTGTTGCCGGCGATTTATCCGCGCGACGTCCCCGGTCGCGCTATCGTTGCCCGGCACGAAGACGCGGAAGCTCTTGCCCGCATCCTTCGCAGCTTCGGCCTCGAACTCGTTCGCGGCGCGGGAGCGGCTGGGCGCAGCTACGGCCGCGATCGCGGCGGAACAGAGGCGGCTCACGGGCTGATCGCCTCGCTCAGGGAAGGTTTCAGCGTCGCTTTGACAGCCGACGTTCCGCCCGGCCCGGCGCGCAAGGCGGGCCCCGGCATCGTCATGATCAGCAGCCGCTCGGGGAGGCCCATCGTTCCCTTTGCGGTCGCGAGCTCCCGCTATTGGTCGGCGAAATCCTGGAGCCGGATGACCATCAACCTTCCCTTCTCGAAGATCGGCATCGCAATGGGGCCTCCGATCTACGTCCCGAGCGACATACGCGCCGAGGACTTCAAGCGCTACCAAAAGCAAGTCGAAGCGGCGTTCAACGAAGTCACGGCAAGGGCCTATGCCCTGGCAGGCGCCGACATGACGCGGGCGACCCCGCCCGAGTGGGCACCGCGTGGCGGTCAAAGTCAAAGCTATTACGATCAGTTCAAGTGAGGCATGCGCTTCGCGCCATTGAGGCGAAGCGGCCCGATCGGGTAAGCTTCGAGGCGGGACGCCATGGCCGAAACTCAGGCAAGCGACAAGGTACCGGAAACGACTTGGCCGGCCGTGGTCTGGGCGGCGCGGCTCAGCGTCTATCTGCTCGCGCAAGGCGCGCTCGTTCTTCTGGCCTACGCCTATTACGGCTTCGACAGCGATCCGGAGAGCTTCGCACTCGGCTTTCGCATCGCTCCGCTGCTCGCCGCGGTCAATTTGCTATGGGGCGCAGCCGGCACCTATATCGGATTCTTCCAGCCCCGCTACGCGCTGCCTTTCGTGCTCGCCTTCGCCGCGTTCTACACCGCGCTCGCAGGCCTCGGCTCGTTCACGTCCTACGATCTCGGCATGAACTTCAATGACAGGGTGAACCTGTTTCATTGGCTAATCGCGCTCGCGGCCTGGGCGATCGGGCTCTATGCGCTGCGGCGGCGAAGCGGGCGGCCCTGACGGCGTCTATTGCGGCGGCGGGACCTCTTCGACGAGCGGCTTGTCCTTCGGCTTAATGCGCACAACGAACAGTCGCATGGGCTTGTCGGTCTTGTTCATGCCGCGATGGACGACATTGGGCGCGAGATATTCGACCTCGCCCGTGGCGATCTCTTTCGGCGCCTCTCCTTCGCGCTCGAAGGTGAGGGTGCCTTCGAGGACATAGGCGATCTCGTGCGCGTCGGGATGGATGTGCCAGGGCAGCACGACGCCAGGCGGGAAGGTATAGACCTGCGCGGTGACCTCCTTGCTCGGGTCGTCGGCAAGGGCTTGCGCGATCAGTTGCTCCGCGGTTGCGCCGCCCTCGCTTTGCGGGTCGCGAGCGAAGCCGGGGCCCGCGCCAGCAAGCGTGCAGGCAAGAGCGATAGTGAGAATCGCAGCCTTCAATGTCATGACCAAAGCTCATTCATCTTGGGCCGTGCCCGTTTCACTATAGTTGAGGGGCGCACGCGATTCGCGTGCCTCCCGTCCGGCAGGATGCTAGCGCAAATCCGCTGCTCGTTCGCGAGCCATGCTCATTCGGAGGAAACGATGAACGGAACCGTCTACAACTATCAGATTGAGGGCGCCAAATACGGCATCAGCTTTGGCACGGCCCTCGCCATCGCCATTTCTTTCGTCAACAACCAATCGATCCTGTGGGCGATCATCCACGGCTTCTTGAGCTGGCTCTACGTGATCTACTTCGCGCTGTTCAAATAGCGCTGGGCGCGCGCCGTCGCACGGCTGCAATCTTGGTTACCAAGAGCGGCAAAAGGGCAGGTGGAGAGACGAATCGCTCTGGACTTTGGACGGCTCGCGAATTTCAATCTCTGCGCCATCAAGGCTCAGGTACATCGCAATGACAATCGCTTTGGGACGTTCACTACGCAAAGCGGCGCTCGCCGCCGGCGCGATCGCGGCCATGGCCGCGATGAGCGGCAGCGCTTCGGCGCATTGGCATGGTGGCTGCTGGGGATGCGGGGCATTCGCTGCCGGCGCCATCGCCGGCGCGGCTCTCGCCTCTCCCTACGTTGCCCCGCGCTACTATTACGGCGGCCCCGTGGTCGCGCCGGGCTACGCCTATCCGCCCTGTCCGCTCGTCGGCCCAGCGCCCTATTACTGCCGCTACTAGGCTTTCGCCGCCAGCGTCATCATCCAAATTGAATCAAGTTGGCGCCACTCCCCCCGGCGCCAGAGGAGAGATCTTTATGACGACGATGTTCAGACTGGTGGCCGCCGCCGCGGTCTCGATCGCGGCAAGCCTTCCGGCCTTCGCCGAGGAGACGAAAGCGGCGACCGAAGCGCAGCCGATCCCCACCCTCCGCTGCGAGTTCAAGAGCGTCAACGCCTGCTCCACTGACGGCACTTGCAAGGCCGGAAATGACCTTGCTGGCATGCCGCTTCCGCTGAAAGTCACGGTTGATTTCGAGAACACGGTGGTCTCGGCGATCGACGAAACCGGCTACGCCCGCACCGACAACATCGATGCGGTGGTCGAATCCGGCGGCCAGCTCATGGTTCACGGCATCGATCGCGCCTTTGGCTGGCAGATCGTGATCCATCAAGCGAGCCCCGCCGCTTCGGTGAGTTTCGCTTCGGCCGATACGGTGATCTCGGGTTTCGGTACCTGCGGCAACAAATAAGCCTGACGTTTCTGTCCGGCATCGACCCCGGCCCTGCTGAAGGGCCGGGGTTTTTTCTTGGGCGTGGCGTAGTTTAGGGCGTCCTTCTCAGCGGAGTGTTTTGAAGCTAAGCTTGCGGCCTTGGTGAGGGGGGAGCAAGTTGCGTCGCGAGGGTAAAGTCCGGCTTCGTGGGATTGGGTCTGTCGCGTTCGCGGCCGCCTTTCCCTTCATCTGCGCGCATGCAGTCGCCGGCTCCTATGAACAGCCGCCGAGCTTTAGCGCGGCGCAGGTGCTCCCGCCCAATCTGCTCAGCAGTCCCAATTACACGGTCGCCAATCAGGTCGGTCTCGACAATTTCCAATACGTGTTCAACCTCGACACGAGATGGGGTCCCTTCACGGTCAAGGGCCTCGACCTCATGCGCGTCCGCGCGCGCGAGATGGCCGCGACCGCGGCGCTTGCGCAGATCGACAGCGCCGGCACGATGGTCAATGCGGCGGGGCGCACGGCGCTGAAGCCGCTCGCCACCGCCAAGGACCTTGTCACCGCTCCCGGGCGCACCATCGGCGATACGATCACCGGAGTCGGCAATTTCTTCGGCAGCGTCGATGCCTCCGTGGCCGCCACCGATCCGCATAAAGAGCGCTTGATCGCTTCTGTCACCGGCGGCGCCACGGCGCGGCGCAAGCTCGCTTACGATTTCGGGGTCGATCCCAACACGACGTTTCCGCCGCTGCATGATGAGCTGACGCGGCTCGCCACCGCCAACGCCATCGGCGAAACGGGCACCAACGCCGGGCTTGCCTTCGTCACCGGCGGCGCCGGCATTGCCATCAGCGTCGGCGGCACGAGCCGGACGCTCCGGCTCGCGCTGCTCAACAAGACGGCGGCGCAGCTTGAGAAGGACGGACGCATCGCGCTCGCCGCGATGGGGATACCGGGCGCGACGGTGGACGCCTTCTACGCCAATCCGCACCTTTCGCCGACCGACAAGGCGGTCATCGTCGCGGAGCTTGGCAAGCTCCGCGCGGCGAGCGGGCGCGAGATCTTCATCGCCAGCGCCGCCGGCACGCAGAGCATCGAGATGGGCTTCTTCTACCGGCGGCAGGCGGAGCTGATCGCGGACTATGACGAGCGGATCGCGCCGGTCACCGCTTTCGTCCGGCTAGGCGACGCCCCCATGCTTCAGACCGCGAAGGGCACGGTCAGCATCCTCCCGGTCGACTATCTCTATTGGTCGCCACCGCTCGAGGCGCTCGCCGGGGCCGGCGGGGGCGGGCAGATGTGGGTCACGGGGCGGGCGAGCGCCAAAGCGACGGCGCAATTGGCCGCACGCGGCTGGACCCTCGTGCCCAAGGCCGGCCACAAACTCGGAGAATAAGCCACGGCAAACGGTCGTCGATCGGCGCGGCCACCGCGCTCGATTGGCGAGAAATGGGGCGGCGCGCCGCGTCCGCTCAGGGTGAGCTTTGTTGAATCGAAGGAGATCGAAATGGCGACTTATAGCGGTGAATGTTTCTGCGGGGCGGTCAAGCTCGAAGCGTCCGGCGCGCCCGAGGGCATGGGCTACTGCCACTGTCGATCGTGCCGCTCCTGGTCGGCCTCGCCCGTCAACGCCTTCACGCTATGGAAGCCCGGCGCGGTGCGCGTCACTGAAGGAGCCGAGCTTGTCGCCACCTACAAGAAGACGGCGAACAGCGAGCGGCAATATTGCAAGAGATGCGGCGGCCACGTCATGACCAACCACCCAGGGATGGGTCTCGTCGATGTTTACGCGGCGACGCTGCCGAAATTGAAGTTCGCCCCGAGTCTCCACGTCAACTACGCCGAGACGGTGCTGCCGATGCGCGACGGCCTGCCGAAGTTCAAGGACTTTCCGGCCGAGTTCGGGGGGTCGGGAGAGCTCATGCTGGACTAGCGACGCCACCGCCATGATGCCGCCGAATTCGGGGAGGAGGAGCAATGTCATGCGCTCCTCTGTCACCTCTCCGGCGAGACTCGGTCTTTTCTTGCTGGCTGGCGCCGGTCTCTGCGCGGGGCTTGTCACCTCCGCTCCGGCGCGCGATCCGGCAGCGCCCTATCTCGGCATGACGCAAGCCGAGATCATCGCCTGCGCCGGCGAGCCGCATGCCCGCCTCCGGATGGGCGCAAACGCCGAGACCCTCACCTATCACTATAGCGGCGCGGGACCCGTTCCGGCCGAGCCCGCAAAGCCCGGCGAGAAGGACAAGTCCAAGGACAAGAAGACCTCGATCGCCGACCTCTTCGGGGAGAAGAAGGGCAAGAAGAAGGACAAGGACTGGACCTGCTCGGCGAGCCTCAAATTCGAGGACGGTAAGCTCGTCAGCGTGAACTTCGCGCACAAGGACGTCCGCAGTCCGTACGAATGGCAGGCGGAGAAGGACCCGATAAAGCAGGAAGCGAAGCGGAAGGAAGTGATGCCGACCTGCACGTTCTCCCTGCCGCGCTGCACCCGCTAGCGTGTTTGCATCGGGCCTGCTTGAGGTGAGCGAGCGCCGGCGAAATTTCGCTGCCATCTTGCTTTGCGTGATTGGCTTGCTCGCGGTGCCTCGGTCCGCGCGGGCCGAGCCGTGCCGCGCTCAGTCCTTCGACGGAGAGTCTTACATCGTTTGCAGCTTCGACCTCACCAGGGAGGTCATCCGCATCTATTGGCGCAGGGACGATGGCAGGCCCTATCGGACCTTTGCAGCGCTCGCAGAGGATCTCGAAGCCAAGGGCAAGTCGTTGCGGTTTGCCATGAACGGCGGCATGTACCGGAACGATCTTCGGCCGGTCGGCCTCTATGTCGAAAATGGCCGCGAGCTGACGCCCGCCAACACAACGACGCTGACCGGCGCGCCCAGCGAGATACCGAATTTCTACAAGACGCCGAATGGCGTTTTTTACATCGGTGACGGAGAGGCAGGCATCCTCGAGACGAGGAGTTTCCTCGCCAGGAGACCAAGCGCGAACTTCGCCACACAGTCCGGACCGATGCTCGTCGTCGACAGTGCGATCCATCCCGCCTTTATCGTTGATTCAAGCGATCGCAAGCCACGGAGCGGCGTGGGCATGGCGAGCCCGACTCGGGTTTATTTCGTCATCACGCGGGGCCGGGTCAACTTTTACGACTTTGCTCGGCTTTTCCGCGACGGACTTAGGTGTAACAACGCTCTCTTCCTCGACGGCGGCGTGGCCTCGGGACTCTATGCGCCCGAGCTCGGCCGCAACGACGCGCCGGGTCACGGGGGCTACGGGCCAATCATCGCCGCGGTCGATTGATAGTTAATGAGGTGCGTGGCAAACGGCCTCGATGTTGTTGCCGTCGAGATCGAACACGAAGGCTGCGTAGTAATTGGCGTGATAGTGGGGGCGGAGCCCGGGGGGACCGTTGTCCTTGCCGCCCGCATCGAGCGCGGCGCGATAGAACGCATCGACGCTCGCGCGCGCGGCCGCCACGAAAGCGACATGGACGTGCTCGCTGAGGCGGTTCCCCTCGCCGATCCAGAACGAAGTCTTGCCGCTCTGGAAATCTTCGGCCTTCCCCGGAGGTCCGAAGCCGACCGCGGCGCCGTGGCCGGTCTCCTCCGCCGAGACCTCCATCACCACCCCATAGCCCAAGGGCGCGAGCGCCTTCCGGTAGAATTCCGTGGCCCGGGCAATGTCGCCGACCGGCATGCCGATGTGATCGATCATGGCGCAGGCCTCCATTGCACGCGTCCCCCTATTCCGCGCGCTCGACCAGCTTCCGCTTGAGCGAAGCGATCGCCGCCGCCGGGTTCAGCCCCTTGGGGCAGGCCTTGGTGCAGTTGAGGATGGTGTGGCAGCGGTAGAGCCGGAACGGGTCCTCGAGCTCGTCGAGGCGCTCGCCCGTGCGCTCGTCGCGGCTGTCCTCGACCCAGCGGTCCGCCTGCAACAAGATCGCGGGGCCGAGATAGCGGTCGCCGTTCCACCAATAGGATGGGCAGGCGGTCGAGCAGCAGGCGCAGAGGATGCACTCGTAAAGCCCGTCGAGCTTGTCGCGGTCTTCCTTCGATTGGCGCCACTCTTTCTGCGGCGTCGGGCTGTCGGTCTTGAGCCAAGGCTCGATGGCGGTGAGCTGGGCGAAGAAGTTCGTCATGTCCGGCACGAGGTCCTTGATCACCGGCATGTGCGGCAAGGGATAGATTGCGATCGTGCCCTTGGCGTCCTCGGCGTGCATGGTGCAGGCGAGCGTGTTGGTGCCGGCGATGTTCATCGAGCACGAGCCGCACACTCCCTCACGACACGAGCGGCGGAAGGTGAGGGTGGGATCGACGTTGTTCTTGATCCAGATGAGCGCGTCCAAGATCATCGGCCCGCACTCCTCCATGTCCACCCAATAGGTGTCAAGGCGCGGGTTCTCCCCTGTCTCGGGGTCGAAGCGGTAGATGCGGTAGACGCGATAGCGCGCTTCCGGCGAGCCCGAGGGCGGCCGGTTCCAGGCCTTGCCTTGCTTGACCTTCGAGTTCCTGGGAAGGGTGAATTGAACCATCTGCGACCTTGAGGGCTAGTATACCCGCTCCTTGGGCTCGATGTAGGAGACCTCGTTCGACAGCGTGAATTTGTGCACCGGGCGATAGTCGAGCTTGACGCCGTGGCTCTTCTCATCGGCCCAAGACAGCGTGTGCTTCATCCAGTCCTTGTCGTCGCGCTTGGGGAAGTCCTCGCGGGCATGCGCGCCCCGGCTCTCCTCGCGGGCGAGCGCGCCCTCGACGGTGACGGCCGCCTGGGCGATGAGATTGTCGAATTCGAGCGTCTCGATCAGGTCGGTGTTCCAGATCAGAGACCGGTCGGTGACGCGGATGTCGGCCG
The DNA here is from genome assembly GCA_035715445.1 of Methyloceanibacter sp. Lineage (GTDB taxonomy): Bacteria > Pseudomonadota > Alphaproteobacteria > Rhizobiales > Methyloligellaceae > Methyloceanibacter. The sequence goes on along the minus strand of DASTKZ010000105.1, from coordinate 794 downwards.
CGTCCTCCCACACCGCGCGAATGGCCGCGGTGCCCTCTTGCAGCACCTTCTTGGTGCGGAACACGGCGCAGTCGCGCTGCATGATCTTCTGCATGCGCGTGCGAAGCTCGGCCGTCGGCGTGCCGCCATTGGCATGGCGGAAGCGATCGAGACGTGCGATTGCCTGCTCGCCCGCGCCCTTCGGCAGTTCGGGAATGGCGCCGCCTTTGGCGATGAGCTCGGCGCAGCGATGGGCGGCGGCGCGGCCGAAGACGACGAGGTCGATCAGCGAGTTGGAGCCGAGCCGGTTCGCCCCATGCACCGAAACGCAGGATGCCTCGCCGAGCGCCATGAGGCCGGGGACGACGGCGTCGGTATCGCCTTGGCGCGGGCTGATCGCCTCGCCATGCATGTTGGTGGGGATCCCGCCCATATTGTAGTGGCAGGTGGGGGTGACCGGGATCGGCTCCTCCCTGACATCGACGCCGGCGAAGATACGGGCAGACTCGGTGATGCCGGGAAGCCGCTCCTCGATCAGCGCCGGGTCGAGATGCTCAAGGTGCAGATGGATATAGTCCTTGTCGGGACCGTGACCGCGGCCCTCCCTGATCTCGATGGTGATGGCGCGCGAGACCACGTCGCGCGAGGCGAGGTCCTTGGCCGAGGGCGCGTAGCGCTCCATGAACTTTTCGCCCTTGGCATTGCGCAGGAAGCCGCCTTCGCCGCGCGCGCCCTCGGTGATGAGCACGCCCGCGCCGTAGACGCCGGTCGGATGGAACTGCACGAACTCCATGTCCTGGAGGGGAAGGCCGGCG
>DASTKZ010000104.1:0-6946 GCA_035715445.1 Methyloceanibacter sp. | reverse complement strand
CGGGCAATCCAGTATCCAACAACCCCTCGCATGATAATAGGTTTTGGGGTTGCTGGATTGCCCGCCTTCGCGGGGAATGACGCTGAATGTTGTCTATCGATATCGGCCTGACGGCAAAAGGAGCAAAGTGACCGAAGCCGCAGAACGCGAGAGCATGGAGTTCGACGTCGTGATCGTCGGCGCAGGGCCTGCCGGTCTCGCCGCCGCGATCCGGCTGAAGCAGCTCGCGAGCGAACAGGAGAAGGACGTCTCCGTCGTCGTGCTCGAGAAGGGCTCGGAGGTCGGCGCGCATATCCTGTCGGGCGCCGTGATCGACCCCGTCGCGCTCGACCGGCTCTTGCCCGACTGGCACAACATGGGCTCGCCGCTACAAACGAAAGTCAGCGAAGATCGCTTCTACTATCTGTGGAAGACCGGCGGCATCCGCGTGCCGAACCTCTTCATGCCGCCGCTCATGAGCAATCACGGTTGCTATATCGGCAGCCTCGGCAGCCTCACCCTTTGGCTCGCCGAGCAGGCCGAAGCTCTTGGCGTCGAAATCTATCCCGGCTTCGCCGTCACCGATGTGATCTTCGGCGCAAACGGCGCGATCGAAGGCGTCATCACCGGCGACATGGGCGTCGCCCGCGACGGCAGCCACAAGGACAGCTACACGCGCGGCATCGAACTTCGCGGCAAGTACACGCTCTTCGCCGAAGGCGCGCGCGGCTCGCTGTCGAAAATGCTCATCAAGAAACTTGGCCTCGATGCCGAGTCGGGACCGCAAAAATTCGGCATCGGCCTCAAAGAGCTGTGGGAGGTGCCGGCAGCGAAACACAAGCCCGGCCTCGTTCAGCACACGATGGGCTGGCCGCTCGACGACAAGACCGGCGGCGGCTCGTTCCTCTATCATTTTGGCGATCGGCTGGTGTCGGTCGGCTTCGTCGTCCATCTCGATTACGCCAATCCCTACACCAACCCGTTCAAGGAGTTTCAGCGCGCCAAGACCCATCCCTTGATCCGCGCGCATTTGGAGAGCGGCAAGCGCATCGCCTACGGCGCGCGCGCGCTGACCGAAGGCGGCTTCCAGGCGATCCCGCGCCTTGCCTTTCAAGGCGGGGCGCTGATCGGCTGCGCAGCGGGGTTCATGAACGTGCCGCGCATCAAGGGCTCGCACAACGCCATGCTGTCGGGAATGATGGCGGCGGAAGCGGCCTTGGCCGCGCTAAAAACCGGCCGCGCCAACGACGTGCTCGAAGCCTATCCGCAAGCGGTCGGGCACAGCGCCATGGCGAAGGAGCTGTTTCGCGTGCGCAACGTCAAGCCGCTGTGGTCTCGGTTCGGCACGCGTCTTGGCGTCATGCTCGGCGGCATCGACATGTGGCTTAATACGCTGTTCCCGTTCTTGCGCCACACGCTCAAGCATCAGAAGCCGGACTATGCCTCGTTGCAGAAGGCCGCATCGGCGGCGCCGATCGAATACGAGAAGCCCGACGGCGTCATCACCTTCGACATTCTCTCATCGGTGTTCGTGTCGGGCACGAACCACGAAGAAGACCAGCCGGTGCATTTGAAGCTTGCCGATCCCGCGATCCCGATCGCGCGCAATCTTCCCGACTATGCCGAGCCCGCCCAACGCTATTGCCCGGCGCAAGTTTACGAGGTCGTAACCGAGGGCGGGCGCGAGCGCTTCCAGATCAACGCGCAGAATTGCGTCCATTGCAAAACCTGCGACGTAAAGGATCCGGCCCAGAACATCACCTGGGTGCCTCCCGAAGGCGGCGGCGGACCGAATTACGTCAATATGTAGGCGGACTTGCGTCTCCCGGTCGGCGGCCACAAACCAGCCGCCTTTAGCCTGCATGAAAGCTTTTGGTTTGTGGGCGGGCAGAAAAGCGCCTAACCTTCGCGTTCAGGGACAAAAACCGCGGGACGGCATTCCAGCCGAAACAAGATGAAGTTCATGCAGGGAGCGGCTCTGCGCCGCTGGGGAGCGCGGTCGATTCTTTTCGTGACCATTCTCATCGCCGCCCCGGCTGCCTATTCCGAGATCGGGTCCAACGCTGGCGACGACACCGGTACGCTGCTCGGCAACTATCTTTCCGGCCGCATGGCCCGCGGCGACCATAACCTCGAAGTCGCCGCCGAGTTCTATTCCAAGGCGCTCGCCGAGGATCCCAAGAACGAGATGATCCTGGAGCAGGCCTTCCTGCTCGAAGCGGCCTCTGCCCATTGGGACAGCGCGGTCCGGCTTGCCAAGGAATTGGTCAAGTCCGATTCGACCAACCGGCTTGCGCGTTTCCTGCTCGGCTGCGAGGCCTTCAAGCAAGGCCGCTACGACGAGGCCGACGAAAACTTCATCGAGGCGCGCCAAGGCCCGATCGCCGACCTCACCTCGACGCTCGCCCGCGCGTGGGTGAAGGAGGCGGCCGGCAAACCCAACGAGGCGCTCGCCGCTCTCGACAGTCTGAGCGATGCCGATTGGGCCCAGTTCTATCAGCGCTACCATCGCGCGCTCATTGCCGACCTCGCCGGCAAGCGCGAATTGGCCCGTCAGGCCTATGCCCAGGCCTTCAAGAAAAATCCGGCCACTTTAAGGGTGGCCGAGGCCTATGCGCGTCACGCGCTGAATGCCAATAACCGCAAGCTCGCCCGCCAGACGCTGAAGGCGCATATCGCGAAATCCGGGAGCCACCCGCTCTCCGAGGCGCTGATTGCCGACATCGACGCCGGCAAAACCCCGCCGCTTCTCGTCGTCACGCCGACGCAAGGCCTGGCTGAGGTCTTCTACGGCATCGGCGATGCGCTCGCGGGCGAAGGCGGCCTCGAAATGGGGATCATCTTCCTGCAGTTCGCGCTTTATCTCGAGCCCGACTTTCCGCTCGCCTACGCCGCGCTCGCCGAGGCTTACGAGAATGCCAAGGGCTACGAGCTCGAGATCGCGGCGCTCAATCGGATCAAGCCGGATTCGCCGCTCTGGGTGAACGTGCAAATCCAGAAAGCGCTTGCGCTCAACTCATTGGAGCGGGTTGACGACGCCAAGGCGCAGCTCGAAGGGCTGACGGCCCAATACCCGAAGGATGTCCGGCCGCTCGATGCGCTCGGCAACATCCTGCGCTCGCATGAGCGCTACAAAGAAGCGCGAGACTACTATTCGCGGGCGCTCGCGCTGACGCCTGCGCCGGTCAAGGATAATTGGACGCTGTTCTATTCGCGGGGCGTTTGCAACGAACGTCTCAAGGATTGGCCGGCGGCCGAAGCCGATTTCAAGAAGGCGCTGGCGCTCGCGCCGGATGAATCCCTCGTGCTCAACTATCTCGGCTATTCCTGGGTCGATCAGGGCCGGAACTTGAAGCAGGCGATGGATTACATCCGCAAGGCGGTGAAGCTGAAGCCTGACGACGGCTACTACGTGGACAGTCTCGGCTGGGCCTACTTCCGGCTCGGCAATCTCGCCCTTGCGGTCGAAAATCTCGAACGCGCCGTCGAGCTCAAGCCGGACGATCCCATCATCAACGATCATCTCGGCGATGCCTATTGGCGTGTGGGCCGGACCTTCGAGGCGAAATATCAGTGGCAGCAGGCGCTGACGCTGAAGCCGGAAGACGATCTGGTGGCGACGATCAAGCAGAAGATCAAGGTGGGGCTCCCCGACGACGCCGAGACCAAGTCGGCGCAGGACCGCACGACGGAAGCGGGCCACAAGACCCCGCAATAACGCGCCACGGCCCGGGCGTGCGGGACGAGCTTGCATGACGGCGCTCCATGACATCGGCCGGGCCAAGATCAATCTCACGCTGGAAGTGCTGGGACGCCGGGCCGACCGCTTTCACGAGCTGAGAAGTCTCGTCGCCTTTGCGAATTTCGGCGATTGCCTCGCGCTCGATCCTGGCGACGGTTTCGATCTTGAGATCGAAGGTCCGTTCGCGGCCGCGCTCGGGCCGGGCAATCTCATTCTCGAAGCGGCCCGCGCCGCGCGAGCGCGGGTGCCGGGCTTGCGGCTCGGCCGGTTCCGTCTCGACAAATCTCTTCCGGCCGCGGCCGGTCTCGGCGGTGGCTCGGCCGACGCTGCTGCCGCCTTGCGGCTGATCGCCCGCGCAAATCCCGGGCTGATTGACGAGGAAGTCCTAGGCGAACTTGCGCCGAAGCTCGGCTCAGACGTGCGCGTCTGTCTTGAGAAGAGGCCCGCGCTCATGACGGGCAGGGGCGAGACGGTCGAGCCCGTGCACGGACTTCCGGCTTGTGGCGTCGTCCTCGCCAATCCTGGTGAAGCGCTTGCCACGAATGCGGTCTACGCCGCGCTTGATGCGAAGCCGCTTGTGACCCAACCGCGCGATGACGTCGAACGGCTCGACTTTGGCGGCGGCTTCGATGCGCTTCTTGCTTATGCGCTCCCGCGCGGCAACGATCTCGAAGCGCCGGCCGCAAATCTCGTTCCGGAAATCAGGACCGTGCTTGCCGCGCTCGCCGCGCTCGGAGGCGTTCGCCTTGCCAGGCTCTCGGGCAGCGGGCCGACTTGCTTTGCCTTGCTGCCTTCAGAGCAGGAGGCAAAACGCGCCGCCGGCGAGCTTGCCGCGGCGCATCCTGCCTGGTGGATCGCCTCGGGCGCGCTCGAGGCCTAGAACGGGCGGTCGATGCAGAAAAGGATGACCTCGCGCAGCGCAGCCTTGGCGGTGCCGTCGGGGAAGATCGCGAGCGCGTCGCGGGCGATCGCGCCGTAATGGCGCGCCCTGTCCATCGTATCGGCCAGCGCATTGTGCCGCTTCATCAAGCTCATCGCCTCGGCGAGATCGTCCTCGCCGATCTCGCCGTCCGTCAGCGTGCGGTGCCAGAACGCCCGCTCCGCGGCGCTGCCGCGGCGATAGCACAGCACGACCGGTAGCGTGATCTTGCCCTCGCGGAAATCGTCGCCCACGCTCTTGCCGAGCTTCGACGGCTCGCCGGCATAATCGAGCGCATCGTCCACCAATTGGAACGCGAGCCCGAGATTGCGTCCGTAGGACCGCAAGGCCGCAGCCTCCGATTTCGGCCTGTCGGCGATTGCGGCGCCCACCTCGGCGGCGGCGGCGAACAGCGCCGCGGTCTTGGCGTCGATCACGGCGAGATAGTCGTCCTCGGTCGTTTCGGTGTTCTTGGCGGTGACGAGCTGCATCACCTCGCCCTCGGCGATCAAGGCGGCGGCGTCCGACAGGATGCGCAGCGCGCCGAGCGAGCCGACGCCGACCATCATCTTGAAGGCCTGACCGAGCAGATAGTCGCCCACGAGCACGCTCGCCTCGTTGCCCCAGACGAGACGGGCCGAGGCCTTGCCCCGCCGCAAATTGCTTTCATCCACCACGTCGTCATGGAGCAGCGTCGCTGTGTGCATGAACTCGACGGCGGCCGCGAGATGCACATGCCCCTCGCCGCCATAGCCGCATAGCTTGGCCGCGGCGAGCGTCAGCATCGGCCGCAAGCGCTTTCCGCCGGAATCGATCAGATGCCGGGCAAGCTCGGGGATCAGCTCGACATTCGAACGCGCCCGGTCGAGGATGATGCGGTTGACATGGGCCATGTCGTCCTCGACAAGCGCGACGAGCGGCGCGAGACTGGCGCTCGGGTCGTTCCCGCCGGAAAGCTGAATTACAACGCCCAAAGGACAACTCCTTGGCTTCGGCCGGCGGTGATAATGTCGGGGCATCGCCGTCGCGGTCAAGGCGAACCGGTTCAGGGATTAGGAGCTCGCGCGGGCAATGAAGGAATTGTTACGGTCGAACGATCCGGTCCTTCTGTCCTATGTCAGCGCGTTGCTGACCGAGGAGAACATCGATTTCATCGTCGCCGACCTCAATATGAGCGTGCTCGAGGGCTCGATCGGGGCCTTGCCACGGCGCGTCTTGGTCGAAAGCGACAGATTGGCGCACGCGCGCCAGATCCTGAGCGGGGCCGGCATCGGCCATGTCATCTCTGACGACGCGTAGGCCGAAGCACCGGGCGCAAGCCGGCGCTACCAGCACCGACGATTTCCTCGGCGGTCGCATCAGCGTGGCCCAGCCGCGAAAGGGGCACCGGGCGGGAAGCGACGCGGTGCTCCTCGCGGCGTCCGTGCCGGCGCGCAAAGGCGAGCGCGTGCTCGACATTGGCGCAGGGAGTGGCGTCGCCGGACTTTGCCTCTTGGCGCGCGTGCAAGGCCTCGACGTCACCGCGGTTGAAATCGACGCAGGCCTTGCGGCGCTTGCCGCGTTCAACGCGGCTGAAAACGGTTTCGCGGCGCAGTTCCGGTCGATCGCCGCCGATGTCACGTCGCCCGGAAAGGCGCTCGCTGATTCGGGGCTGAAGCGCGAGGGCTACGAACATCTCATGGCGAACCCGCCCTTCTACGCCGAACGAAGCGTGCGGGCCGCTCCCGATGCCGCGCGCGCCACCGCTCATGTCATGCGCGACGGAGGTCTCGCCGCCTGGGTGCGCTTCTTCGCCGCCATGGCCGCGCCGAACGGGCTTCTGACCATGATCCATCGGCCCGATTGTCTCGGTCAGTTGCTCGCGCTTCTCGAAGGCCGGTTCGGCTCAGTCGCCGTCTTCCCGCTCTTTTCGAGGAGCGGCGAAGCGGCGACACGCATCATCGTTCAGGCGAAGAAGGGAAGCCGGGCGGGCTTGAACCTTCTGCCCGGGCTCATCCTGCATGACTCCGTCGGCGCCTACACTGACGCGGCTGAGGCCGTGCTGCGCGGCGGGGCCGCGTTGAACCTCAGCGGATCGAGCGGCGGAAAAGGTCGATAAAGCAAGAGCCGCGCCCTTGCGAGGGAGGCCGCAAGCGCGGCCCGCGATCGCGCTACCAGCCGTTGCGGTAACGCCAATAGGGATAATAGGCGTATGGGTAGCCTGCGGGGTAGCGCGGGCGCCAATAGCGAGACGGACCGTACCAACCGTAGCGCGGCCCGACATAGACGCCGACCCTGGGGCCGCCGCCCCACCCCCAATAGCCCCG
>DASTKZ010000103.1:0-38276 GCA_035715445.1 Methyloceanibacter sp. | reverse complement strand
TCGAGGAGATCGAACGCTACAAGCGGCAATTGGTGCTGAAGGAGATCGGCGGCGAGGGCCAGCAGAAGCTGAAAGCCTCCCGCGTTCTCGTCGTCGGCGCCGGCGGGCTCGGCTCGCCGCTCATGCTGTATCTCGCCGCTGCCGGCGTCGGCGAAATCGGGATCATCGATTCTGACCGCGTCAGCCTCGACAATCTCCACCGCCAGATCGTCCACGACACCGAGAGCGTCGGCCGGGCGAAGACCAAGAGCGCCGCTGCGGCGATCGAGCGCCTCAATCCGCATATAGCGACGCGCCTCTACTCGACCCGCCTCGTCCCTGAGAACGCGCTTGCCATCATCGGCGGCTACGACATCGTCGCCGACGGCTCCGACAATTTCGCCACCCGCTATCTCGTCAACGATGCGTGCTATTTCGCCAAGAAGGCTCTCGTCTTCGCCGCCGTCGGTCCCTTCGACGGCCACGTCACGACCTTCCGTGCCTTCGAGACCGACGGAAGCGGCACGCCACGCCCCTCCTATCGCTGCCTCTTCCCCGAGCCGCCCCCGGAAGGCACGGTCGCGCCGTGCGCGGAGGCCGGCATTCTCGGGCCGGTCGCGGGCGTCATCGGCTCCCTTGCCGCGGTCGAAGTGGTCAAGGAGCTGCTTCAGATCGGCGAGAGTCTCGTCGGCAGGTTGCTCCTCTACGATGCGCTCCAGGCGCGCGTGAGCACGATCGCGTACGGCTGGGACCCCGACAATCCGCTCAACGGCCGCAACCCCCGCTTCCGCGATCTCACGCATCACCGCGCTCCCGCCGAGGCCGACGCTTGAGCATGGCTGTCGAAACAATCACCACGGCTTGCGCCATCGCCGGCGGCGGGCCTGCCGGGATGATGCTCGGGTTTCTGCTCGCTCGCGCCGGCGTCGATGTCGTGGTGCTGGAGAAGCACGCCGACTTCTTCCGCGACTTCCGCGGCGACACGATCCATCCCTCGACGCTCGAGGTCGTGCACGAGCTTGGCCTGCTCGATCAGTTTCTCAAGCTGCCGCACCAGAAGGTGCACGAGATCGCCGGCATCATCGGCGACGAGAAGATCGTATTCGCCGATTTCACCCATCTTCCCACCGCTTGCGGCTTCATCGCCTTCATGCCGCAATGGGACTTCCTCGATTTTCTCGCGAGCCAAGGCAAACGCTATCCGGGCTTTCACCTGCGCATGCAGGCCGAAGCCGACGGCCTCTTGATGGACGGCGAGACGGTCACGGGTGTCCAAGCCAAAACGCCAAAGGGTCTGATCGAAATACGCGCCCCCCTTGTCGTCGCCGCCGACGGCCGGCGCTCGACGTTGCGCGCGCTCGCCGGGCTCCAAAGCGAGGATTTCGGCGCGCCGATGGACGTGCTTTGGTTCCGCCTTTCCAGGCGGGAAGGCGACGGATCCGCGGCGCTCGGCCGTATCCAGGCCGGGCGTCTCTTCGTGATGCTCGATCGCGGCGACTATTGGCAATGCGCCTTCGTCATTCCCAAAGGCGGCTTCGAGGCGCTGCGCGCGCAAGGCATCGAGACCTTCCGCAAGGAGATCGTTGCGCTCAATCCGGCGCTTGCCGGCCGCGTGAGCGAGATCGCGTCATGGGACGATTTGAAACTGCTCACCGTCCTCGTCGATCGCCTGAAGCGCTGGTACCGGCGGGGACTCTTGTGCATTGGCGACGCCGCTCACGCCATGTCGCCGGTCGGCGGCGTTGGCATCAATCTCGCCGTTCAAGACGCGGTCGCCGCCGCCAATATCCTATGGGAGCCGCTCCGCGAAGGGCGGGTGACCGAGGACGTGCTCGCCAAGGTACAGTCGCGGCGGCAATGGCCGACCGAGATGACGCAACGGGTGCAGCTCTTGGTGCAAAAGCGCGTCATCAGCAACGTCTTGAGCATGACCACGCAGCCGCGCGCGCCCTTCCTCTTCACGCTGCTCAACCGCTTCCCCGTTCTCCGCCGCTTGCCCGCGCGGCTCATCGGCATGGGCTTCCGGCCCGAGCATGTGAAGTCGCCAGAAATTCCGGCGTGAGCCGCCTTTCGTCATTCCGGCGCAAGCCGGAATCCAGAATGACAATGCACAGAGCTTGGACCCCGGCTTTCGCCGGTGTGACGGGCGAGGTCAGAACATCGCCGGGTGGACGCGGTCCGGCGGCGCGTGGCCGTCGAGGAAGGTCTTGATGTTGATGATGACCTTCTCGCCCATATCGACCCGCCCCTCGAGCGTGGCCGAGCTCATATGCGGCAGCACCACCACTTTGCTGCTCTTGAGCAGCTTCGGATTGACCGCGGGCTCGTGCTCGAACACGTCGAGGCCGGCGCCGGCAAGCTCGCTGTTCTCGATCATGCGCGCGAGCGCATTCTCATCGATCACTTCGCCGCGCGCGGTGTTGACGATATAGGCCGACGGTTTCATCAGCGCGAGCCTGCGCGCCGACAACAGGTGATAGGTCGCGGGCGTATGCGGGCAGTTGATCGAGATGATGTCCATGCGCGCGAGCATCTGGTCGAGACTGTCCCAATAGGTGGCCTCGAGCGCCTTCTCGACATCGGGCGTCACCCGCCGCCGGTTGTGATAGTGGATCTGAAGGCCGAAGGCCCTGGCGCGCTTGGCGACGGCCTGGCCGATGCGCCCCATGCCGACGATGCCGAGCCTCTTGCCGTAGATGCGATGCCCGAGCATCCAGGTCGGCGACCATCCGTGCCAGCCATTGCCGTCGCCCTTCAGGAGCGCCGCGCCCTCGGTCAGCCGCCGCGGCACGGCGAGGATCAGCGCCATGGTCATGTCGGCGGTGTCCTCGGTGAGGACGCCCGGCGTGTTGGTGACCAGGATCGAGCGGTTCCGCGCCGTCTCGAGATCGATATTGTCGACGCCGGTGCCGAACTGGGCGATCAGCTTGAGGTTGGAGCCGGCCTGGCTCAGCACCCCCCGGTCGATGCGGTCGGTGACGGTCGGCACCAGCACGTTGGCGGTTTTGGCGGCGTCGATCAGCTCCTCGCGCGTGAACGGCTTGTCGTCGAGATTGAGCTTTGCGTCGAAAAGCTCCCTGAGACGCGTCTCCACCACGTCCGGGAGCTTGCGCGTGACAATGACGATGGGTCGTTCAGCCATGACCGGTCCAGTTAGGATTTTGGGCGGGAGGCGGGCCTTCCGCGGGCAATTCGGCCGCTCTGGGGGAGCGTTCCGCCTTGTCTAACAGAAGCGGCTTTGCGAGATAAAGCGTCATCTTGGCTCAAGGCCACGATCCATTCACTTTTCTGGAGCATTCAAGGTAAGGGGCGGCCCGATTCGGGGACGGGACGGCTCATCTGGCGCCAGGCGAGGGTAGACGGTGAGGCAGCGAAGCTTGATCGGGATTGCGGCGTCCGTGGCGCTAATGTTTGCCGCATCGAGCGAAGGCTTGGCGGTCGATGGCGGCGGCAAAGCGGAAGGGGCAGCCTCCGGCAAGGCGGCGCTCCCGGTGCCCCGCTTCGTCAGCCTGAAATCCGACAAGGTGAATGTGCGGCGCGGACCGAGCACCGACCAGGCGATCGTCTGGGTGTTTTCCCGCGCCGGCCTCCCCGTCGAAATCATCGCCGAGTCGGAGAATTGGCGGCGCGTCCGCGACAGCGAAGGGGCTGATGGCTGGGTCTTTCATAGCATGCTCAGCGCGCGGCGCACCGCGCTCGTCGCGCCGTGGACCAAGGGCGAGGGCAGCGTTCCTCTCTACGATTCGAAATCGACCGGCTCACGCGCCGTTGCCGCGCTTCAGGCGGGCGTGCTCGGCAGCGTGCTGTCTTGCGACGGCGAGTGGTGCAACATGTCGGTCGAGGACTATTCCGGCTACGTGCAGCAGGACAAGCTGTGGGGCGTCTATCGCGGCGAGGAAGTAAAGTAGCGGCGAAGCGTCAGCGCTTGTCGGTCAGGCGCACCAGCACATCGACGCGCGAAATGACCGTGCCCTCCGGCGCCTCCGGCAACCCTTCGATGCGGATCGCTCCGGTCGCGATGTCCAGAAGCTTGCCGGAATGCTCGCAGAAGAAGTGGTAGTGGTTGGAGGTGTTGGTGTCGAAATACGCCTTGGCGCCTTCGACGGCGACCTCCCGCAGCAATCCCACCGCGGTAAACTGGTGCAGGGTGTTGTACACGGTCGCGAGCGACACGCGCACTTTGCGCGCCAAGGCCTCCTCATGCAGCAACTCCGCCGTGACGTGGCGATCGCCGCCGGCGAAGAGGAGATGGGCGAGCGCAACGCGCTGACGCGTGGGCCGCAAGCCTGCCTGGCGCAGAATCTTGGCGACGTCCGCCAGCGTGAACTCGGCTGGCAATCGAGATGGGACCGAAGGCGCCCGATGCATCAAAGTGACCATTTGCGACGAACCTGAAGCGAATATAGGGGCAAACACCCTCCCGCCGCAACGTCGCGGCGTTGAGCTCCCTCAAGGCACGCCGTAACGGCGGAAGAGACCGCGAAAGCGGCCTTCCGAGCGCCGCAAATTCGGCCGAATTTCCCATGCGCTGCGGGCTTTTGATGGGCCGCCGTCTGTGTTAGGAAACCCTCCATCGCTGGCCGTGAGAAAGCTTAAAGATCGATGCCAGAGCGGCGGGATCAATTCGACTACGAAGACCTTCTCGCCTGTGCTCGCGGCGAGCTGTTCGGCCCGGGCAATGCGCAGCTGCCGCTGCCGCCGATGCTGATGTTCGACCGCATCAGCGAGGTCAAGGAAGAGGGCGGCGAGCACGGCTGGGGACGGATCGTCGCCGAGCTCGACGTCAAGCCCGACCTCTGGTTCTTCCCCTGCCACTTCAAGGGCGATCCGGTCATGCCCGGCTGCCTCGGGCTCGACGCGCTATGGCAGCTGCTCGGCTTCTTTCTCGGCTGGCTCGGCGCGCCCGGCAAAGGCCGCGCCCTGAGCGTCGGCGAGGTCAAGTTCTCGGGCATGGTGCTGCCCACGATGAAGAAGCTCGAATATGTCGTCGAATTGAAGCGCGTCATCCGGCGCAAATTCACCCTTGGCACCGGCGACGGCTGGTTGAAAGCCGATGGCGAGACTATCTATACCGCGAAGGACCTTCGCGTCGGCCTGTTCCAGGAAGGCGCGCCCGCGCCCGCCGGTGTCTGATAGTGTTCGCGCGTAGGGGCGCTGGCCTCCTTAGGATTTTGACCCGATGAAACGTGTCGTCGTGACGGGGATGGGCATCGTGTCCTCCATCGGCAATAGCGCCCAGGAGGTGCTCGCCTCTTTGCGCGAAGCGAAATCGGGCATCGTCAAGGCCGACACCTATGCCGAGCTCGGCTTCCGCTGCCAGGTCCATGGCGCGCCCAAGCTCGACTGGGAAGGCATGATCGACCGCAAGGTGCGTCGCTTCATGGGCGCGGGCGCCGCCTGGAACTACCTCGCCATGGAGCAGTCGATCCGCGACGCGGGCCTTGAAGAGAACGACGTCTCGAACGAGCGCACGGGCCTCATCATGGGTTCGGGCGGCCCCTCGACCCGCGCCATCGTCGGCGCCGCCGACACGACGCGCGAAAAGGGCCCGAAGAAGGTCGGGCCGTTCGAAGTGCCGAAAGCCATGTGCTCGACGAACTCGGCCACGCTCTCCACGCCCTATCACATCAAGGGCGTGAGCTACTCGATCTCCTCGGCCTGCTCGACATCGGCCCACTGCATCGGCAACGGCGCCGAACTGATCCAATTGGGCAAGCAGGACATCGTCTTCGCCGGCGGCGGCGAGGAGCTCGACTGGACGCTCTCGGTCCTGTTCGACGCCATGAACGCCATGTCCTCCGATTTCAACGACCGGCCCGAGGCCGCAAGTCGCGCCTACGACGTGAACCGCGACGGCTTCGTCATTGCCGGCGGGGCGGGCGTTGTCGTTCTGGAGGAACTGGAGCACGCAAAAGCGCGCGGCGCCCGCATCTACGGCGAGTTGACCGGCTACGGCGCCACCTCCGACGGCTACGACATGGTGCAGCCTTCGGGCGAGGGCGCGGCGCGCTGCATGCGCATGGCCATGCGCAATGTCGACGGCATCGACTACATCAATCCGCACGCCACTTCGACGCCGATCGGCGACGTGAAGGAGATCGAAGCGATCCGCGAGGTGTTCGGCGACAAGTGCCCGCCGATCAGCGCGACCAAGTCGCTCACCGGCCATTCGCTCGGCGCGGCCGGCGCGCACGAGGCGATTTACTCGCTGCTGATGATGAATAACGGTTTCATTTGCGAGTCCGCCAACATCGAGACCATCGACCCGGCGGTTGCCGACATGCCGATCGTGCGCAAGCGCCAGGATCATGTCGCCATCGACTGCGTGATGTCGAACAGCTTCGGATTCGGCGGCACCAATGCGACGCTGGTCTTTCGCCGGTTCGACGGCTGAGACCATGGAACAATGTGAATTGGAAGATAGGCAGAGTAGGCATCATGGCAACACCGAAAGACATCGCTAAGCCCGCGCCGCTGATGGCCGGAAAGAGAGGGTTGGTGATGGGCGTCGCCAACGACCGTTCGATCGCCTGGGGCATCGCCCGGGTGCTGCACGGTCAGGGCGCCGAGCTTGCCTTCTCCTATCAAGGCGGAGCATTCGGACGGCGCGCCGTCCCGCTCGCCGAATCCATCGGCGCCAAGGTCATCGTCGAAGCCGATGTCGAAGACCTGAAGAGCGTCGAGCGCGTGTTCGAGGCGATCGCGAAGAATTGGGGTACGCTCGATTTCGTCGTGCACGCGCTTGCGTTTTCCGACCGCAACGAGCTCAAGGGCCGCTATTGCGACACTACCCGCAAGAATTTCGAGCACACCATGGTCATCTCGTGCTTCTCCTTCACCGAGATTTGCAAGCTCGCTTCCGGGCTGATGCCGGCCGGAGGCTCGCTGCTGACGCTGACCTATGGCGGCTCGACCCGGGTGGTGCCCTGCTACAACGTGATGGGAGTGGCGAAGGCGGCGCTCGAGACGAGCGTGCGCTATCTCGCCTCGGATTTCGGACCGAAAGGGATCAGGGTCAACGCGCTCTCGGCCGGGCCGATGCGAACGCTCGCCGGCGCCGGCATTTCCGATGCGCGCACGCTGTTCCATTTCCAGCAGCGCCACGCCCCCATGCGCCGCTCACCCACGCTCGACGAGGTCGGCGGCGCGGCGCTTTATCTCCTCTCGGATCTCTCGGGCGCGGTCACGGGCGAGGTCCATTTCGTCGATTGCGGCTATTCGACCATCGCCATGCCGAGTATCAGCTCGCTGAAGCTCATCGAGCAGATCGGCGAGCGCGAGCCCGCCACCGACAAGGTGCCCCCGCGCGAGGCGGCTCAATAAAAGTTAATCCGTGCCGATATTGACAGGGGCGTGGCGGCCAACAATGGTACGCGTCCGAAAAGCGCATGAGGCCTCAAGGCGGATGTCACCGGCAACCGTCCTGGCCGGTAAGTAGGAGAGTGGCATGGCCGAACTCGTCGTCATGGTGTGTCTCCTGGCCACGCCCGAGAAATGCCAGGAGTTCAATGTGCCCGGGGCTTCGGCCGGGGACGTCGTGACTTGCATCAAGCAAGGCGGCGACAAATCGACCGAGTGGCAGAAGCAAAACACCCAGTATTTCGTCATCGGCTGGCGCTGCGTGATGAACAAGGACGCCAAGCAATAAGGGGCGCGAAAGCCGCGCCCCTCGAAACTCGCGTCGTTCGGGTTAAGCCCGGCGTTAACCGGCCTCGGCCCTTGCGATCTCCTTGCCGGTCTTCTGGTCAACGACCTTCATCGACAGCCTGACCTTGCCGCGATCGTCGCGGCCGAGCAGCTTCACCCAGACCTCGTCGCCCTCCTTGACCACCTCGTTCACGGTCTTGGGCCGGCCTTCGGCAAGCTGCGAGATGTGCACCAGGCCGTCGCGGGCGCCGAAGAAATTCACGAAGGCGCCGAACTCCATGACCTTGACCACCTTGCCCTTGTAGATCTCGCCGACCTCGGGCTCGGCGGCGATGCCTTTGATGCGGTTGATCGCCGCACGGATCGACTCGGCATTGGCGGAGGCGATCTTGACCGTGCCGTCGTCGGAGATGTCGATCTTGGCGCCCGACTCCGCCACGATCT
This sequence comes from Methyloceanibacter sp., assembly GCA_035715445.1. GTDB lineage: Bacteria > Pseudomonadota > Alphaproteobacteria > Rhizobiales > Methyloligellaceae > Methyloceanibacter. The sequence goes on along the minus strand of DASTKZ010000103.1, from coordinate 30,206 downwards.
CGCGGATCACCGAGCCGCCCGAACCGATCACCTCCCGGATCTTGTCGACCGGGATGCGGATCGTCTCGATGCGCGGCGCGTACTCGCCGAGCTCGGGCCTTGCCTCGTCCAGCGCCTTGTTCATCTCGGCGAGGATGTGCATGCGGCCGTCGCGCGCCTGATTGAGCGCGACCTTCATGATCTCCTCGGTGATGCCGGTGATCTTGATGTCCATTTGCAGCGAGGTGACGCCCTCGGAGGTGCCTGCGACCTTGAAATCCATGTCGCCGAGATGATCCTCATCGCCGAGGATGTCCGACAGCACGGCGAAGCGCTCGCCTTCCTTGATGAGCCCCATGGCGATGCCCGCGACCGAACGCTTGAGCGGAATGCCGGCGTCCATCATCGCAAGCGAAGAGCCGCACACCGTGGCCATCGAGGAGGAGCCGTTCGATTCGGTGATCTCCGACACAATGCGGATGGTGTAGGGGAAGCTCTCGCGGTCGGGCAGAACCGGGTGGATCGCGCGCCAGGCAAGCTTGCCGTGGCCGATCTCGCGCCGGCCCGGCGAGCCCATGCGTCCCGCTTCGCCGACCGAGTAGGGCGGGAAGTTGTAGTGCAGCATGAAAGTTTCTTTGTAGGTGCCCTGGAGCGCATCGACATATTGCTCGTCTTCGCCGGTGCCGAGCGTGGCGACGGCGAGCGCCTGGGTCTCGCCCCGGGTGAAGAGCGCGCTGCCGTGAGTGCGGGGCAGAATGCCGACCTCGCACACGATGGGTCTCACCGTGACGAGATCGCGCCCGTCGATGCGCTTTTTGCTGTCGAGGATGCTTGAGCGGACGATGTCCTTCTCGGCCTCCTTGAACGCGCTCGCGACCTTGGCCACTTGCGTGCCGTCGTCATCTTCGGGAACGAGCGCCGCGACGACCTTGTCCTTGACGGCGGCGACGCTGTCGCGGCGTTCATGCTTGCCGGCGATCGCGTAAGCCGCGCCGAGCTCGCTCTCGCCGATCGTGCGAACGCGCGCGATCATCTCGGCGTCGTCCTTCGGCTTGAGCTCCCACGGCTCTTTGGCCGCGCGTTCCGCCAGCTTGACGATGGCGTCGAGCACGGGCTGGAAGTGCTTCTGCCCATACACGACCGCGCCGAGCATGACCTCTTCGGAGAGCTCCTTGGCCTCGGATTCGACCATCAGCACGGCATCGGCGGTGCCGGCCACGACGAGATCGAGCGCGCTCTCCGCCATTTCGTCGATCATCGGGTTCAGCACGTATTGGCCGCCGATATAGCCGACGCGGGCGGCCCCGATCGGCCCGAGGAAGGGGATGCCGGACAGCGTCAGCGCCGCGGAGGTCGCCACCATCGCCACGATGTCGGGGTCGTTCTCCATGTCGTGGGAGAGGACGGTGGCGATGACTTGCGTCTCGTTCCTGAAGCCCGGCGCGAACAGCGGGCGGATCGGGCGGTCGATCAGGCGCGAGGTCAAGGTTTCCTTCTCGGTCGGGCGCCCTTCGCGCTTGAAATAACCGCCGGGAATCTTGCCCGCGGCGAAGGTCTTTTCCTGGTAGTTCACGGTCAGCGGAAAGAAGTCGATGCCGGGCCGCTCTTCCTTCATGGCAACGACGGTGGCGAGAACGCTCGTTCCGCCATAGGTGGCGAGGACGGCGGCGTCGGCCTGACGGGCGATGCGGCCGGTCTCAAGTCTCAGGGGACGTTTCCCCCATTCGATCTCTACGGTCTCTTTTTTAAACATGGCGATATCCCAATGCGTGTGGAGGGCTGCTGCTTTGGCCCGTGGCCGAAAGCGCCGCCCGTTCAGGGGTAGAAAGCTCGATCGCGGGTTCGCCCGCGCCGGCGAGGGTCACCGACGGATGCCCAAGCGGTTGATGAGCTTCTGATAGCGGTCCTCGTCGGCCGACTTGACATAGTCGAGCAGGCGCCGCCGTTGGCTGACCATCTTGAGCAGCCCGCGGCGCGAATGATTGTCCTTGCCGTGCGTCTTGAAATGTTCGGTGAGATTGGTGATGCGTTCGGTCAGGATCGCGACCTGGACCTCTGGTGATCCGGTGTCGCCGGATTTGGTCGCGTATTCTTTGATAAGCTCTTGCTTGCGCTCAGCGCTGATCGACATCGAAAAATTCCTTACGGTTTGCGGGTTTATGATGGCCGGGCCGGGATGTCGTCCAGCACGGTCGGCTCTTGCAGGCGTGAGGCGCGAGGCCCCACGCGAACGGGTGCAATATAGGGATTATCGGCGGCGAGGCCAGCGGAATTTACGCGCTCTCGGCTCAACCGCGTCATTGCGGCGTAAGCCGCAATCCAGTGGGCAGGCACGGTGCACGGTCACTGGATACCGGCTTTCGCCGGTATGACGGATCCTCGCATCGGCAGATTGAAGATGCGCTTGGGGTGAAGCTCGCCGCGCTCCACCTCGCCGAGCGCAATCAGCGTGCCACGCGAGGTGGCATAAACGGTGCCTTCGACGACCGGGGCGTCGCGGCCCCGCAGGAGCACGGCCTGTCCCCGCCGGAGCCTATCGGCATCGGGTCCCGAGACGGCAAGCGCGGGAATGTCGGCAAGCGCCGTCTCGACCGGCTGGAGCGCGGCGACGAGCGCATCGTGACCCCGTTCGGCAAGCGCTTCGAGGCGAGCGAGGGTCACGCCGCTGTCCTCGCCGAAGGCGCCGACTTTTGTCCGGCGCAAGGCTTCGACATGGCCGTAGCATTGAAGCGCGCGACCGAGATCGCGGGCGAGCGCCCGCACATAGGTGCCCTTGCCGCACCGCGCCTCGAGCACCGCGCGGTCCTTGTCGGGATGGCCGCCGAACCTGATCCAGGCGATCGACACGCGCCGCGGCGCAAGCTCGAACTCCTCCTCGCCGCGGGCGAGGTCGTAGGCGCGGGCGCCGTCGACTTTGAGCGCGGAATAGCGCGGCGGCACCTGCTCGATGTCGCCGGTGAAATCGGGAAGCCTCGCCTCGATCTCGGCGCCGGACGGCCTCCGGTCGCTTTGCGCGATCGCCTTCCCCTCGGCGTCGTCGGTGTCGGTCTCGGTGCCGAAGCGGACCGTGAACCGGTACTCCTTGCTGCCCTCGACCGCGAAGGGGACGGTCTTGGTTGCCTCGCCGAAGGCGATCGGAAGGACGCCGGTCGCGAGCGGATCGAGCGTGCCGGCATGTCCCGCCTTCGCCGCCTGGTAGAGGCGCTTCACGCGCGAAACGGCCTGCGTCGAGGTCATCCCCGCGGGCTTGTCGAAGACGAGCCAGCCATTGACCGAAAGTCCTTTGCGCCGCGCCATCTTCGCCTCGCTTGGCTTGCGCCTAGTCGTCGAGGTCGCGGGCGACCTCGGGCCGTGCCAGCAGCTCATCGATGCGGGATGCCGCCTCGAAAGAGGTGTCCACCTTGAACCTGAGCTCCGGCATGAACTTCATGTTGACGCGCTTGGCCAAGACCCCGCGCAAGAAGCGCTTGTGCTTCTCGAGATGATCGACCGCCTCTTTTGCCTCGCCGCCGCCGAGCGTCATCACATAGACCGTGGCGAGCTTGAGGTCGGGCGACATGCGTACTTCGGGCACGGTGAGCGAATGCCGGTTCAGCACCTCGTCCATGATCTCGCCGCGGGCGAAGATCTCGGCGAGCGCATGCCGGATCATCTCTCCGACCTTCAGCTGACGCTGCGAGGGCGGCTTGCCCAAGGGTTCCCGGCGTTTGTCTTGATTGCTCATTCTGCTGTCGCTGCTTCTCAGCGTCATTCCCGCGAAAGCGGGAATCCAGTAACCACCAAGCTTGCGATGAAGCGACGAACCTCGTCATTTACCGGATGCCCGCCTGCGCGGGCATGAGGGGATTACTAGAGCGTGCGCTTGACGTGCTCGACCTGGAAGCACTCGATCACATCGCCCTGCCGCATGTCCTGATAGCCTTCGAAGGCCATGCCGCATTCCTGGCCCGCCACCACCTCGCGCACCTCGTCCTTGAAGCGCTTGAGCGTGGAGAGCTTGCCCTGATGCACGACGACGTTGTCGCGGATCAGCCTGACCTGCGCGCCGCGCTCGACCTTGCCTTCGGTCACGCGGCAACCCGCCACTTTACCCACCTTCGAGATGGTGAACACTTCGAGGATTTCGGCGTTGCCGAGGAAAGTCTCGCGCAAGGTCGGCGCGAGCAGGCCCGACATGGCCAGCTTCATCTCGTCGACGAGATCGTAGATCACCGCGTAGTAACGGATCTCGACGCCTTCGCGCTCGGCCACTTCCCGCGCCTGCGCGTTGGCGCGCACGTTGAAGCCGAGCACCACTGCGCCCGAAGTCGCGGCAAGCGACACGTCGGACTCGGTAATGCCGCCCACGCCAGAGTGAATGATGCGGGCCCTGACCTCGTCGCCGCCGACCTTGTTGAGCGCCGTCGTGATCGCCTCGACGGAACCCTGGACGTCGCCTTTGACGACGATGGGAAACTCCTTGATGCCGGCCTCTTTCAGCTGGTTCATCATCTGCTCGAGGCTGCCGCGCGCGCCGGCAACCGCAAGCCGCTTCCGCCGCTCGCGCATGCGGTAGTCGGTGATCTCGCGGGCGCGCGCCTCGTTCTCGACCACGGCGAACTGGTCTCCGGCCTCGGGTGCCGAGTCGAAGCCGAGCACCTCGACCGGAACCGAGGGACCCGCTTCCTTCACGTTCTCGCCGACATCGTTGAGCAGCGCCCGCACGCGGCCCCAAGCCTGGCCCGCGACGATGAGATCGCCAAGCTTGAGCGTGCCGCGCTGGATCAGAGCCGTGCCGACGGGACCGCGGCCCCGTTCGAGCTTCGCCTCGACGATCACGCCTTCGGCGGGACGGTCGGGATTGGCGGTAAGCTCGAGCACTTCGGCTTGCAGCAGGATCGCCTCGAGCAGCTTGTCGAGGCCGGTCTTCTTCAGCGCCGAGACCTCGATTTCGAGCGTGTCGCCGCCGAGGCTTTCCACCACGATCTCGTGGCTCAGGAGGTCGGTGCGGACCCGCTTCGGATCGGCGCCCGGCTTGTCGATCTTGTTGATGGCGACGATGAGGGGAACACGCGCCGCTTTGGCGTGATTGATCGCCTCGACGGTCTGCGGCTTCACGCCGTCATCGGCGGCGACCACCAGGATCACGATGTCGGTGACCTTGGCGCCGCGGGCGCGCATGGCGGTGAAGGCCTCGTGGCCCGGCGTGTCGATAAAGGTGATCTTGGCGCCGGCCGGCGTCTCCACTTGGTAGGCGCCGATATGCTGGGTGATGCCGCCGGCCTCTTGCGAGACGACGTTGGTGGCGCGGATGGCGTCGAGCAGCGAGGTCTTGCCGTGGTCGACATGGCCCATGATGGTGACCACGGGGGCGCGCGCCTGGCGATCTTCGGCGTGATCCTCCGCGCCGATGAAGCCTTCCTCGACGTCGGCCTCGGAGACGCGCCGCACGGTGTGTCCGAATTCCTCGGCGATGAGCTGGGCGGTGTCGGCGTCGATCACATCGGTGATCTTGCGCATTTCGCCGTCCTTCATCAGGAATTTGATGACGTCGACGCCCCGCTCGGCCATGCGGTTGGCGAGTTCCTGAATGGTGATGACTTCGGGAATGACAACGTCGCGCTGGATTTTCGCCTGCGCCTGCGGGCCGGTGATCTGCTTCTTCTGGCGCTCTTGGCGGCGCTTCAGCGACGCGAGACTGCGCTGGCGCTGCTCCTCGTCGAGCGCATTGATGATCGTGAGCCGGCCTCTGACCCTGCGCTCCTCGCCGCGCCGCGGGGCGACCGCGCTCTTCTTGTGACGCGCATCGGCCGGGCGCGCGGGCTCATCGGCCTCTTCTTTGATAAGGTGCTTGCGCGCGGTCTCTTCGCCGACCTTTCGCGCCTTGGTCTCGGCCTCGTGCCGTTCGTCCTCTTTGCGCTTGCGCTCGTCGGCCTCTTGGCGCTCTTTTGCCCGCTGCTCTTCGTTGACGACCTGAATCGCCGCGGTTTCCTTCACTCTCTCGCGTTCGGTGGCCTCGCGCTGGCGCGCTTCGGTGAGCGCGCGCATCCGCGCGTCCTTCTCCTCCTCGGAGAGTTGCGGAAGCACGACGCGAACGCGGCCGGCTTGCGCGTCCTCGGCTTTCGGTTTGGCCTTTTCGGCCGGGGCCGGCGCCGCGACGGGTTTTACCTCGTCCTCGGGGGCTAGCGGCGCCCCGCCCGGGCCGATCGCGCGGCGCTTCTTCTTTTCGACCAGAACCGATTTCGAGCGACCGTGGCTGAAGCTCTGCCGGACATGGCCGGACTCGACCGTCCGGCGCACGTTGAGCGACATCTTGCGCGCGCCCCTGGCGGCCTTGCCTTCGGTCTCGTTGGTTTCACTCATCCGTATCGGTTTCCGGTCCGTTCTCGCTGGCAAATGCGGCCTTGCCCTTGCGGTAGCGCTCTAAGCGCGAGGCCGCCGTAAGGACGCTCTCTGCCGCTCCACCCTGGATGAGGGCAGCATGTATCACATTTGTCCTGCCCGTTGCCAAACTCAATTCGTCCGTGCCGAAGGCGCGAATGGCTGGAACCGGCCGGCCTAAGCTTGCGGCGCGGGCCTTGCCGTCGAGCTTGCGGCATCCGTCCTCGGCCGCTTCCTTGGCATGGATCAGGGCTAAAACTCGGCCCCCGGCAATGGCCTCCTCGACCTTGGCATTGCCGAACGTGGCCTCGCCGGCCTTGTTGGCAAGCGCCAAAGCCGAGAGCGCGGCCTCGGCGAGCAGCCGCTCGACCGTTGCCGGAAGCTCTTCGGGAACCTTGGCTTCGGCTTTGAAGGAGCGGGCGAAAACCTTGCGCTTCACCGCGTCGGCGACGACGTCGCCCGAAGCCGTCAGCCACAGCCCGCGTCCGGGCAAGCGTTCCTTGAGGTCCGGCACGACCGTGCCGTCAGGCGCAAGAACGAAGCGGATCAGCGCGTCCCGCGGCCGCCGGGCGCGCGTGAGGGCGCACGTGCGGCCGTGACCGTCCGCATCATCCCGGTTGTCTGTCCGCTCAGCCGCTCCTTGCCGCAACTATGGTCTCCTCGCCGCCTCATGACTGGCTCGCGCCGCTTCCGGCTTCCTCGGTCGAGGGCTCGCCGTCGCCGGCGGCGCCCTCCTCATCCTCGGCAGGCGGAGGCGCAAGATCGGCTTCGGTGATCCATCCCGCCTTGACGCGGGCCGCGAGGATCAGGTCCTCGACCTGGTCCTTGCTGAGACTGAATTTGTCGAGGATGCCCTCATGGCGAATAGTCTCTTTATCCTTGCGCTCGCTCCAGCCGGCGAGGTCGTCGGTGGCGCAATCGGCCAGGTCCTCGACGGTCTTGATGTTGTTCTCGCCGAGCGTGACGAGCATCGCCGTCGTGATCCCCGGGACCTCGGCAAGCTGATCGGCGACGCCGAGCGCCTTGCGCTTTGCCTCGAGCTCCGCCTCGAGCTTCTCCAGGTGCTCGCGCGCGCGCGTCTGGATTTCGGCGGCGGTGTTCTCGTCGAAGCCCTCGATCGAGGCGATTTCCGACGGCTCGACGAAGGCCACTTCCTCGACCGAGCTGAACCCTTCCGAGGCGAGCAACTGCGCGATGACCTCGTCAACGTCGAGCGCCTCCATGAAGGTTTGCGAGCGTTCGGCGAACTCCGCCTGGCGCCGTTCGGACTCCGACGCCTCCGTCATGATGTCGATGTCCCAGCCCGTGAGCTGGGAGGCGAGACGCACGTTCTGGCCTTTGCGCCCGATCGCGAGCGACAATTGCTGATCGGGAACCACGACCTCGATGCGCTCGGCATCCTCGTCGAGCACGACCTTGACCACTTCGGCCGGCGCGAGCCCGTTGACGATGAAGGTCGCGGCATCGGGCGACCATTGGATAATGTCGATCTTCTCGCCTTGGAGCTCGTTCACCACCGCCTGCACGCGGCTGCCGCGCATGCCGACGCAAGCCCCGACCGGATCGATCGAAGCGTCGCGCGACACGACCGCGATCTTGGCCCGGCTGCCGGGATCGCGCGCCACCGACTTGATGGTGACGATGCCCTCGTAGACCTCGGGCACCTCTTGGGCGAAGAGCTTGGCCATGAACTCGGGGTGGGTCCGCGACAGGAAAATCTGCGGGCCCCTCTGCTCGCGGCGCACGTCATAGACATAGGCGCGGATGCGGTCGCCATAGCGGAAATTCTCGCGCGGCAAGGTCTCGTCGCGGCGCACGATCGCCTCGGCGCGGCCGAGATCGACGATGACGTTGCCGTACTCGACGCGCTTGACGATGCCGTTGACGATTTCGCCGACGCGGTCCTTGTACTCGTCGTACTGGCGCTCGCGCTCCGCCTCGCGCACCTTCTGCACGATCACTTGCTTGGCGTTCTGGGCCGCGACCCGGCCGAAATCGAGCGGGGGCAAGGGCTCGGCGATGAAATCGCCGACCTGCGCCGCCGGATTGCGCCGGCGCGCTTCCTCGAGCGAAATCTGCGTGGCCTCCATGGTCACGGCCTCGACCACTTCGAGCAGGCGCGCGAGCCTGATCTCGCCGGTCTTGGGATCGACCTCGGCCTTGATCTCGTTCTCGCTGCCATAGCGGGACTTCGCCGCCTTCTGGATCGCGTCCTCCATGGCGGTGATGACCACCTGGCGGTCGATCGCCTTCTCGCGCGCGACCGCATCCGCGATCTGCAAGAGCTCGAGCCTGTTGGCGCTAATGCCTGCCTGAGCCATGTCTCCAACCTCCAATCGTTACCGTCTTTGCGGAAGCGCTCCGCGCTTCTCGCGTTGTCTCAATGCGCGGGCTTCTTGCCCGCAAGGTCCGCCTTCACGGAGGCGAGGTCCGCCACCAGCTTCGCCTCGGCGATGAGCGCGAAGGGAAGGCCGATGACGACGGGCTCGGGCGCGCCGTCGAGCGCGATTTTGAGCCGCACCTCGTCCTTGGCGATGCCTTCGATCACGCCCCTGAAGCGTTTGCGCCCGTCAATCAACTCGCTCAACTCCACTTTCGCCTCGTGCCCCGCCCACAGCGCAAAGTCGCTCGGCCGCACCAGCGGCCGGTCGATGCCGGGCGAGGAAACTTCGAGGCGGTACCGGCCCGGCATCGGGTCGTAAGCGTCGAGCACCGGCGACAGCGCCCGGCTGATCGCAGCGCAATCGTCGACGCTCATCCCGCCCTTCGGCCGTTCGGCCATGATCTGCACCGTGCCTCCGTCGCGTCCCGAAATCTTGACCCTGACCAGCCGGAAGCCGAGTTCGGCGAGCACGGGCTCGGCGAGATCGGCGATGACCCGCGCAAGCCCCGTTTCGCGGGCGAATCTTCGATCGGCATTGCCGGCAGGGCTCGACATCGGGCTTAAGGGCCGAGAAAAGGCGATGAGCCTAACAAAAAGGAGCGGGCGAAGGCCCACTCCTGATCACATCAATCATGAGTTCGGGCTTAATATACGAGGTTTTTTCAGGCTTTCAATGGCCTTCAGCCCTTCGTAAAGCGGAGATAAACGGCCTTGCGGCCCCCGGCCAAGGCTTTGCGCTCGTAGCGGGTTTCCGGCCAGTCGCCCTCGCGCTCCCGCCAATCGGCCGGCCGCTCCGCCTCCCAGACGAAGGCGCCGCTCGTCCGAGCAAGAAGAAGGGCCTGGGCGGCATAGTCGGCGTCGTCGGAGGCAAATCTGAACTCGCCGCCGCGGCGAAGCACGCGCGCCAGCGCCTTGACCGTTTCCCGCGAGAGCAGCCGCCGCTTCAGCTGGCGCTTCTTCGGCCAAGGATCGGGGAAGAGCAGGAAGATCCGGCCGATCGAGCCATCGGGGAGCCAGCCGAGCACGTCGCGCGCGTCGCCGTCATGCACGCGGATCGTCGCGATGCCGCTTGTCTCGACAGCGCCCAAGAGGCTTGCCATGCCGTTGATGAAGGGCTCGCAGCCGATGAAGCCGACATCCTCGTGCCGCTCGGCCTGCCACAAGAGATGCTCGCCCGAGCCAAAGCCGACCTCGAGCCAGACCTCCTTGACCGGCTTGGGAAAGAGCGAAGCAAGCGAACGCGGCGGCTCATGCGCGAGGTCGAGGCGGAGGCGTGGCAGGAGTTCGCCGATCAGCCGCTCTTTCCGCGCGCTCAAAGGTTTCGCCTTTCGCCGGCCGTAAGACCGGAGCGGCGCCGCGAAATCGATCTCTGTCTTCTCGCCGATCATGCCCCTTCATGCCCGGCCTTGAGCCGGGCATCCACGATTATCTTGGGTGAGGGCGCGAAGCGTCAGTTTTAGGTCAGCTCGGCCCGGATCGGCTCGGCGAGGTCGAGCCGCTCCCAGGAGAAGCCGCCGTCATTGTCGGGCTGCCGCCCGAAATGGCCGTAGGCGGCGGTGCGCTCGTAGATCGGGCGGTTGAGCTTGAGATGCTCCCGGATCCCGCGCGGGCTCAAATCCATGACCTGCCGCAGCGCCCGCTCCAACTTTTCCTCCTTCACGCTGCCGGTGCCGTGCAGATCGACATAGAGCGAGAGCGGCTGCGAGACGCCGATCGCGTAAGAGAGTTGAAGCGTGCATTTGTCCGCGAGCCCGGCCGCGACGACGTTCTTGGCGAGGTAGCGCGCCGCGTATGCGGCCGAGCGATCGACCTTGGTCGGGTCCTTGCCGGAAAAGGCGCCGCCGCCATGCGGCGCCGCGCCCCCATAGGTATCGACGATGATCTTGCGCCCGGTGAGACCGCTATCGCCGTCGGGGCCGCCGATGACGAAGCGGCCGGTAGGATTGACGTAAAACTTGGTGCCGCCGTTGACCCAGCCTTTCGGCATCACTTCGTGAATGAAGCCTCGCACGATCTCCTTAACCCGCTCCTGGCTCACGTCCTCGCCGTGCTGGGTCGAGACCACGACAGAATCGGCGCGCACGGGCTTGCCGTCCTCGTAGACGAGCGTGACCTGGCTCTTCGCGTCAGGGCCGAGTTCGGGCGTGCGGCCGCTATGCCTCGCCTTTGCCATCTCGTGCAGGATGCGGTGCGCGTAGAAAATCGGCGCGGGCATCAACGGCTCGGTCTCGCGGCAGGCGAACCCGAACATAATGCCCTGGTCGCCCGCGCCCTCGTCCTTCTCTTTCGCGGCGTCGGGATCGACGCCGGCGGCGATGTCGGCCGATTGCTCGTGCACATAGAACTGGAAGTCCGCGAGGTCCCAGTGGAACCCCTCCTGCTCGTAACCGATCTCGCGCACGGCGCGCCGCGCTGCCTGCTCGATCCGTTCCCGGCTCACGCTCTCCGGCCCGCGCACTTCGCCCGCCATGACGATGCGGTTGGTCGTGACCATTGTCTCGATCGCGACCCGCGACAGCGGATCGGCGGCGAGATAGAGGTCGACCACGGCGTCGGAGATCCGGTCGCACACTTTGTCGGGATGACCTTCCGACACCGACTCGCTGGTGAAGAGGTAATTTGCCCGCGACAATTTGCACTCCTGTCAAAAAGGGAAGGCCGGGCGGCCGATAAAGCCCGTCCGGTTCTTACAACCCCTGCGCCGGAGGTCAAGCCGCCGCGCGCTCGACTTGGGAAGTACTCAGCCCGCGCTCAAGGCCCGCACCAGGTCGACGATCGTCTTGCGTACCTTGGCATCGCCGATCTTGACGAAGGCGCGGTTCAACTCGAGGCCTTCGCGGCTGTTCAGAAATTCGAGGATGAAGGCTTCCGATTCCGGCTCGGCCATTCCCCGCCCGTGGTGGCGGTCGCCGACATGCGGCGCTTCCTCGAAAAAGAACTGCACGGGGACGTCGAGGATCTTCGAGATCTGGAACAACCGGCTTGCGCCGATACGGTTCACACCCTTCTCGTATTTTTGCACCTGCTGAAACGTCAGACCCATACTCTCGCCGAGACGCTCTTGACTCATGCCCAGCAGCATTCGACGTAATCGCACCCGGCTCCCGACATGTGTGTCAACCGGGTTAGGCTTCTTCCCTGCCATCACTCACCGTTCGCAATCGTGTTTAAACAATGAGCAGCAGTCTCACGCTCCGCGTGAGACGGCCCCTCCGTGCTTTCCTCATAGGGGTGCGGTAGTAGCGCGTCAAGCATGCTTCACCGCGTGCCTGCTCGGCATGAAAAAAAGGGCCGAAAATTTGACTAAGCGTTCAAATAATACCCCTGCCGCGACTTTCGCCAGGGCGCTAGCGGAAACTGCGGCAGGCGAGCCAACCCATTGCTGCGAGTAGTAACGTCGCGATTTCGACAATGGTTCCGAACTGCACGAACAGCGTGGGCGGACCCGCCTTGGGCAGATCGGCGTCGATGATCCCTTTTTCGCCGAGGCCGATTTCGGCCCGCACGCGGCCGAACGGATCGATCACGGCGGAGATGCCGGTATTGGCGGCGCGCACGACCGGCAAGCCTTGCTCGACGGCGCGAACCTGCGCCTGGTGAAAATGCTGGTAGGGGCCTGCGCTCGATCCGAACCACGCATCGTTGGTGAGGTTGAGCAGCCAGCCCGGAGTCGTTCCCGCCTCGGTGATCTCCTGCGGGAAGATGATCTCGTAGCAGATGAGCGGCGTCACTGGCGGCGCGCCCGGGATCGTCAGGAGTCGCGGCTTCTGCCCCACGTTGAATCCGCCGCGCACGTTGGTGAGCTGCATCATGCCGAGACTTTCGAGAAAGTCCTGGAAGGGCAGATATTCGCCGAGTGGCACGAGATGAATCTTGTCGTAACTGCCGGTGATGCGACCCTCGCCGTCGACGACGAGCACGCTGTTGTAGGCGCGGTTGCGGATGAAGCGCCCCTCGGCGTCACGTTCCTCGACGAGCCGCCACGATCCGACGAGGAGGGTCGTTTCCTCGGGCAGCACACGAGCGACCGCGGCGAGCGCCTCGTGGTCGTCGGCAAGCAAGAAGGGCACCGCCGTCTCCGGCCAGACCACGATCGCGATGCCGTCGAGGCCTCCACCGCTCTGCGTCAGTTCGAGATAGTCGGTGAAGATCTCGACGCTGTTTTCGGGGCGCCATTTCTCGGCCTGGTCGATATTGGCCTGGACGACGCGCAGGCGGATATTGGTGTTGTCGAGGCCGGCCGCTTGGAGCCTGCGTTCGCCCCAGCCATAACCGGCGACAAGCAGAACGAGGAGAAGCGCTGCAAGCGCGAAAGTGCCGCGTCCTTTCGCGAGCCCCGACTGCGATGGGGCAAAGATCGTGGCGGGTGCGGCGAAGAGGAGCACGGCAAGGAGACTGAGCGCGTACACGCCGAAGAGCGCGGCAAGCTGCATCAGCGGCAAGCTGCCGAGGAGGCTGTAGCCGAGCAGGTTCCAAGGAAACCCGGTCAGCACGTGGCCGCGGGCGACCTCGGTAAGGAAGAAGGCAATCGCAAGCGCAAACGCCCGTCCCGGTCCCGGCACCCAGAGGAGCATGGCAAGCGCGGCTGACGCGGCGAAGAAGAGCGCCATGCCGCCGGGCAGAGCCGTCATGACGAAGGGAAGCAGCCAGCCATGGCGCCACGGTTCGACCAGGAAGGCTTCGGCAACCCAATAAAGTCCGGCGAGGAAATAGCCGAAGCCGAAGCAGAATCCGATCGTCGCCGCCGTCTTCAGCCTTTGGGCGAGACGCGCGTGCTCCGCATGGCAGCCGTCGAGCAGCCAGACGAGCGCGCCGAAGGTCAAGAACAGGACCGGCCAGGCATGGACGGGCGCGAAAGCAAGAACGGAGAGTGCCCCGAGGATGACGGCGGCAACCGCGCGACCGGCGCCGCGAAGGCCCGCAAGGAAGGTCGCGGCCCCGGTCATCATGGCTTGCACCGCGCTCAGCATGGTGCGTCCCCGCCCTGTCCGGAGGGGCGCGGCGGAAGCACGCGCGCAAGCATTAGGATTCCACGTCCTCCGGCTTCGCGCCGTCCAGCGTCGGCGGCAGATGAATTCGGAGCTTCTTGATCCGCCGCTTGTCCGCTTCGAGGACTTCGAATTCGACCCCGCTCGGGTGACGCACGCGCTCGCCGCGCGCCGGGATGCGGCCGGCGATGGAGAAGACAAGACCGCCGAGCGTGTCGGTGTCCTCCCGCTCCTCGTCCGAGACCAGCGCTAGTCCGAGTTGCTTTTCGAGCTCCTCGATCGGCGCGCGCGCTTCGGCGACGAGACCGGGCCTTGAATCGGACTTTATCTGCGGTCCGTCCTCGACATCGTGCTCATCGGCGATCTCGCCTACGATTTCTTCGATCAGGTCCTCGATGGAGACCAGGCCGTCGGTGCCGCCATATTCATCGACCACGAGCGCCAGATGCAGCCTTGTCGTTTGCATCTTGAGCAGGAGATCGAGCACGGGCATCGACGCCGTCACATAGAGCAGTTCCCGCGTGATGTTGATCGTCGCGACGGTCCGTTCGAGATCGACCTTGTTGAGATCGAGTCCTTCCCCGCCGGCTTCCGCCGCCGTCGTGATCCACGACATCAGATCGCGGATATGGATCATGCCGCGTGGGTCGTCGAGCGTCTCGCGATAGACGGGGAGCCGCGAATGCTCGGCCTCGCGGAACACGTGCATCAGCTCGGCGACGGTCGTGCTTTCGTCAACCGCGAAGATGTCGGCGCGCGGCACCATGACGTCCTCGACCGTGAGCTTGCCAAAGCGCAAGGCGCGGCGGAGCATGCTCCGCTCCTGCACGCTCAGCGTGTCGCTCTTGCTGCGGGCGAGCGCGTCCTCGATGAATTCGCGCAGATCGGGCTCTTCGCCCAGGCCGAAGCTCTGGAGCAGGCGCTCGAACCAGGAGATTTCTTCGTCTGGCGGGCGCTTCTCTTCGTCCTGCAAATCCTTCTCGGTCGGAGGAATATTGCTCACGGCAGCGCCTCCGCGAGGCGGAATTCGTCGGCATCGGCATAAGGGTCGGCGACGCCGATCGAAGCGAGCGCGACCCGCTCTACCCGCTCCATGCGCAGGGCGTCCGCATCGTCCGCGTGATCGAAGCCAAGCAGATGCAGCATGCCGTGAACGACGAGGTGGGAAACGTGAGCGACAAACGAAATGCCGCGCTCTTTCGCCTCGCTGTGCGCGGTTTCATAGGCGACCACGATATCGCCGAGAAAGCCGCGGTCTCGGCCGGCATCGGCTGGAAACGACAGCACGTTGGTCGGCGCATCCTTGCCGCGCCACAGCCGGTTGAGGTCGCGCATCTCCTCGTCTTCAATCAGCACCAGGGTGACGCTGAAGGATCGGCCGGAGGGGGATCGCGCGCGGAACGCCGCGCGGGCCGCCCGCCGCAGAAGCGCATCGGTCACCTTCGCGCGGGCAAAGCCCGGCGCGCGGCGCACGATTTCGATCGCGAGCGAAGCGCCGCTATGTCTGCGACTAGGGCCACCGTCAGCCATCGCGCTCACCCTTGAGGGGAGCGGATTCGTAGGCATCGACGATCTTGCCGACCAATTCGCGGCGAACCACGTCGGCGCGGGTAAAGGCGATATGGTCGATCTCCTCGATTCCCTTGAGGAGCCCGATCGCCTCGAGCAGGCCCGAATCTTTTCCCGGCGGCAGATCGACCTGGGTCGGATCACCGGTCACGATCATCTTGCTCTCCTCGCCCAACCGGGTCAGCGCCATCTTGAGCTGCATGGGGGTGCAGTTTTGCGCCTCGTCGAGGATGATGATGGCGTGCGACAGGGTGCGGCCGCGCATGAAGGCAAGCGGCGCGATCTCGATTGCGCCGGAGGCAAGCCCGCGCTCGACCCGCTCGGGCGCGAGCGTGTCGTAGAGCGCGTCATAGAGCGGGCGAAGGTAAGGGTCGACCTTCTCGCGCATGTCGCCGGGAAGAAAGCCGAGCCGCTCTCCGGCTTCGACCGCGGGCCGCGACAGGATCAGGCGGTCGCACCGTCCGCTCTCGAGGCACGCCGCAGCAAAGGCGACGGCGAGATAGGTCTTGCCGGTGCCCGCTGGGCCGGTGGCAAAGACGAGATCGTTGCGCTCGAGCGAGGCAAGGTAGGCGCTCTGCGCCGGCGTGCGCGCGGTGATGAGCCGCTTGCGGGTGCGAATCTGACGCGCCTCGGGGAGGCTAGAGCCCGTCTCGCCGTCATCGCTCGGCTCCAAGGCGCGCGCGTGGCGGATGGCGCCGACCACTTCGCCGACGCCGATCGCCTCACCCTGGGCGAGCCTGCCATAGAGTTGTTCCAGCACCGATTTGGCGGTGGCGCAGGAGATTTCGCTGCCGCGCAGGCTCACGGCGTTGCCGTTGACCACGGCCTCGACCCCGAGCCGGTCCTCGAGCACGGCAAGATTTGCGTCGTAATCGCCGAGAAGGTCGCGGACGAGGCGGATATCGTCGAAATAGACGACGAGCGGGTCGCCGCCGCCATTGATCGCGGGTGTGGAACGTTTCGGCGCCGCTCCGCGCGCGCGCCCCAAGGCTGCTTTCTGCATTCGGGCCTTGTTCGTCACTCGGCCGCCTGAACTGGCTCGCGCCATTCAAATCCCGATTTTATGACACCGGTGAGACTGTTCGGGCTTGCGGCCAGGATGTCAACCGGTGCGATGCGCCCGATCAGCGTCTCCGGTCCTTCTATATAGACCGGTTGCAGATAGGGTGAACGCCCGGTGACCTGTCCCGGTTTCCGCCCTTTCGCCTCGAACAGAACGGGCAGGCGCCGCCCGACCGCGGCCAGGTCGAAGGCGCGGCGATGAGTGTCGATGAGGCTCTGCAATTGGCGCAAGCGCTCGTGCTTCGCCGCTTCCGGCACTTGGCCACCGAAGCTTGCCGCGGGCGTTCCGGGACGCGCGCTGTACTTGAAGGTGAAGGCCTGGGCGAAACGCGCGCGCCCCGCAAGCGCCATGGTGTCGGCGAAGTCGCTGTCGGTCTCGCCGGGAAAGCCGACGATGATGTCGGTCGAGAGCGCGATGTCGGGGCGCGCCGCCCGCACCTTGGCGATCACCGCCTCGTAGTCGGCGATCCTATGCTTGCGGTTCATGGCCTTGAGGATGCGGTCGGAGCCCGACTGAAACGGCAAGTGCAAATAGGGCATGAGCTTGGGCTCTTCGCCGAAGAGCGCGATCAGCTCATCGTCCATGTCGAGCGGATGGCTTGTCGTGAAGCGAAGCCGCGCGATCGCCGGCACTTCGGCGAGCCGCCGCAACAGCCGCGCCAAGGTCCACGACCGGCCGTTGGGACCGAGACCGTGGTAGGCGTTCACGTTCTGCCCAAGAAGCGTGATCTCGCACGCCCCTTGCGCCGCGAGCCGCTCGGCCTCGGCGACGATCTCCGACGGCGCGCGCGAATACTCGGCGCCCCGCGTGTAAGGCACGACGCAGAACGTGCAGAACTTGTCGCAGCCTTCCTGCACGGTGATGAAGGCCGAAGGCCTGCTTGCCTGTCGCGCACGCTGTGGCAGATGCGCGAATTTGTCTTCCGCCGCGAAGTCGGTGGCGACGATGCCTTTGCCGCCGGCCTCCGCCTCGGCCACCAGGGCGGCAAGGCGATGGTAGCTTTGCGGCCCCACGACGAGATCGACGACAGGCG
The DNA here is from genome assembly GCA_035715445.1 of Methyloceanibacter sp. Taxonomy (GTDB): domain Bacteria; phylum Pseudomonadota; class Alphaproteobacteria; order Rhizobiales; family Methyloligellaceae; genus Methyloceanibacter. Next base: position 12,831 of record DASTKZ010000103.1, on the reverse strand, counting down.
CTCGCGCGATGATCTCCTGCCCCTCGGCCTGGGCGACGCAGCCGGCGACCGCGATCAGCGTGTCGCGGCCCTCGCTTCTCCGCGCCTCCTTGGCGAGCCGCATGCGACCGAGCTCGGAATAAACCTTCTCCGCGGCCTTCTCCCGGATATGGCAGGTGTTGAGAATGACGAGATCGGCCTCAGCCGCGTCGCCAACCGGCAGATAGCCCGCGGTCCCGAGCGCTTCCGTCATCCGCTCGGAATCGTACGCGTTCATCTGGCAGCCGAAGGTCTTGATATGAACCCGTTTGACCGGCGGCGTTTGGCGGGGTTGGGCCATGCCCTGTTGTTGGACAGGGGCGCCGTCTTCGTCAAGGGCCAGACAAGGCTGCCGCCCCAAAGCCCCGCGGACATCGCTGTCGGAGAGCTTCGGGGCGGCCATGCAAGCGGGCGCACGTGGGTCGAAACGTTGCCCGCTTCCGGGGGTTGGATCCTGGGTCTTAGGCCTTACACTCGGACATTCCCTTCAACGCATCGCGGGCTTGCGACTTGGACTTGAAGCCGCCGGAGCCAAGCAGGGTCAGCTTGATTCCGTCAGGCTTGTGCGACACGACCGAGCACTTATGCGTGGAGTTGTTCTGCGCCACATAATACTGGGCCGCGGCGAGGGCCGGCGTCGCCAGAACGGCAACCAACAGGCCGGCAATCAGAGATTTCTTCATCGTCGTGTTCCTTTTGAGAATGGGGGCGGCCGGTCCGAAGACAAGCCGCCCCATCGCTTTCGACTAGCTGCACTTCTTGGCGGTGGCATCCCACTTCATGTGAGACTTTTCGCATTCCGCTTTCGTCTTCGGGGCGTCGGCTGCGAAGGCGGGTGCGGCGGCGGCGGCCACGAGGCCGAGAGCAACGGCAAGCGACACAAGAGTCTTCATGGCGATTCTCCTTACGTTGGCCGGTCGAGGGGCTCGCCTCGAACGGGCGGGGCGCAAGCGGCGAGCAAGCCTCGGCGCTGCGATGCCAATAACGCTCAATGCCTCGGTAAAGATTTGGCGGAACGGCGTGAAAGAGTGTCGCGTGTCCTAACGTCGCGCGACAGTTCAGCCTCTCGACGGATTTTGCGAGGCGCGTGCAAGTTCGTCGAAGTGAAGTGCTGGAAGCGGCGGCGCGGGAGACCGCTCCCTCGCGGGGCCGCTGCTGCGTCAGGACAAATCTTACTGGAGCCGCACCACGACGCTGTCGGCCGCGCCGGTCGCGTCGGTCACGGTGAGCCGCACGAAGCCCGGACCATCGGGGGCGAAGAATAGCGTTCGCGCCGATTTCTTCGCAGGCAGCGGCATGCCGTTGAGAAGCACGTTGAGGGGAGGCGTGCCGCCGGCGATCTTGATGGCGATCGGATCGGGCCCGTCGCCTTCGCTTCCCGACAATTCGAGGCTCGCGCGGTTGGGCGGAAAGACGATGCGGACTTTGGTCGCCGCGACCTCGCCCGCGTTTGCCGCCGACTGAAAGCGCCGAAGCGGCGGCGGCAATTTTGCCGTGCTGGCAATGAGCGCGCCCTTGGGCGGGGGCGGCAGAGGCTGCAAGCCATCGCCTGACCGCGCGAAGGCATCGAACAGGATCGGCGCCGCCGCCGTCCGACCCGTGAGGCCTGCGACCGGCGCTCCGTCGGGTCTGCCAACCCACACGCCGATGGTGCGCCTGCCGTCGAAGCCGACCGCCCAGGCGTCGCGATAGCCGTAGCTCGTTCCGGTCTTGAAGGCGATGCGCCCTCCAGGCGCGTTCTCCGGCGGCGGTGTTCCGATCAGCACATTGGCGACGGACCAGGCGGCGGCCGGCTCGATCAAGCGCCGCGGCGGGAGTGGTGTCGCACCGAAACGCTCTATCAGCGGCGCGACCGTTCCCTGACGCGCAAGGCCGGCGTAGAGCATGGTGAGGTCGGTCAATCGGATGCCGATGCCGCCAAGGCCGAGCGCGAGCCCCGGCGCCTCGCGCCGCGGCAGCACGAGCGAAGCGCCGGCCTCGCTGAGCCGCGCCGCGAGCCTGCTCGGGCCGACCGCGTCGAGCACGGCGACCGCCGGCACATTCAACGAGAGTTGCAGAGCGCGGCGCACCGTCACCGTGCCCTGGAACGTCATGTCGAAATTCTCAGGGGCGTAGCCCGCGTAGCGCACCGGCCGATCGTCGATCAGCGTCTCGGGATGGATCAGTCCGTCCTCGAAGCCGAGACCGTAGATGAAGGGCTTCAACGTCGAACCCGGCGAGCGCAGCGCTTGGGTGAGATCGACCTGGCCCGCGCGGCGCTCGTCGAAATAGTCGGGCGACGCGACCCGCGCCAAGACCTCGCCGCTCGCATTGTCGATCGCGACCATCGCCACCGACATGTCGGCACCGGATGCGTGCGCCCGGTCGCGCGCGAGACGCTCGAGGATCTTCTGCAGTCGTCTGTCGATGGTGAGCTTGAGGATTCGCTCCTGCGGCGCGCTGCTGACCGCTTGATCTGCGGCATGCGGCGCAAAAAGCGGCATTGGCTCGCGGCCCTTCGGCACGCCCTCCTGCTTCGCCCGCGCGATTTCTTCATCGCTGAACGCGCCGTTCCCCGCGATCCGGTCGAGCACGCGGTCGCGCGCGCGCTTCGCGGCTCGCGGGAAGCGGTCGGGCCTGCGGGCTTCCGGCGCCTGCGGCAGCGCGACCAGGAGCGCGGCCTGGCCGAGCGTGAGCCGGCGCGGCTCCTTGCCGAAATAAGCGAGCGAGGCCGCCCGCGCTCCTTCGAGATTGCCGCCATAGGGCGCGAGCGAAAGGTAAAGCGCGAGTATCTCGTCCTTGCTCAGCGCCGCCTCGAGTTGAACCGCGCGCAAGGCCTGCCTGATCTTGGCGTCGAGCGATCGCTCGCGCCTTGGCTCGAGCAGCCGCGCGACTTGCATGGTGAGGGTCGAGCCGCCCGAGACGATGTGCCCTTGGCTCACCAGTTGGTAAGCGGCGCGGCCGAGCGCGAGCGGATCGAGGCCGCGATGCGAAGGAAAGCGCTTGTCCTCATAGGCGAGGAGCGCCTCGAGATAGCGCGGATCGACGTCGTTCCGGGTCGCGGCGAGCCGCCAGCTTCCTTCGCTCGTGAGATAGGCCCTGAGCAGCGCGCCGTTCCGGTCGAGAACGGCGCGCGAGGCTTCGAGATCGTGTCCAAGCGGCGGCGCTCCATAGGCTGCAAGCAAGCCGTACACGGCGCCCGAAGCGGCGGCGGCGAGCCAGAGCGCGCCAACCGCCGCGGCAAGGGCAACGCGCCGCAATCGGCTCGTGGTCGCCGCGCCGCTCATCTTGCCGGTGCGACTTCGACGGCGCCGGTCTCGGTCCGACCGAAGCGGTCGGGCCGGTACATGTCCTCGACCACGGCTTGCGGCAGCACGTAGCTTCCTGGCGACACGGCGCGGACGACATAGGCGACAGTGTAGGTGGTGGCATCGCCCTTGCGCCGCTCGAAGGCCGCGGTGAAGCGGTCGTCACGGAACTCGGTGTGGACGGGATTGCCCGCGTTCTCGATCCAGTCCAGCGTTCCGGTGTCGCCCGAGGAGACGAGACGCGGATTGTCGATGTCGAAGCCCGCGGGCACGTAATCCGTGAGGGCGACGCGGGCGAACTCGGGCTGCGGCTCGGTCACGGTCAGCACGACGACGAAGCGGTCGTTCTGCTTCGCCTTGGTGATATCCGCTTCGCTGCCGTCGAGCGCATGAAAGCTCCGGGTGAGCGTGAAGCCGTGCTCCGCGGCGGGCTCCGGCGTCTTCGGCGCTCCGCTCACCGAAATGACGGCATCGAGCGGCGTGTCGCCGCTATTCGCGACCACGATCGGACCCTGGCCAAGCTCCTCCTCGGTGATGCTGCGGTAGAGGGGACCGGTCGCGGCGCTGTCATTGACGGAGAGGTTGATGTTCTGCTTGCCGAGAGCGCGCGCGGCGAGCACGAGCCAGGCATTCTCCTGCGTCGAGGTATTGACGACGCGGTCGCGCGCCGTCTCGATCCGCTTCGTTCCGTTCACCAAGATAACCTTCGCTACGTCGCCTTCAGCGGCGAGCGTGACGAGCGTCGCGGCGTCGCGCAACGGCGAGCCGTAATCGGTACGCCCGCTTGCCGATGTCGCCTCGGCCGGCAAAGCGCCGAGCGCGGCATCGAACGCCTTCTCGGCCCGCACGCGATCGCCGAGCATGGCAAGCGCTGCGCCGACCTCAGCCTTCGCCGCCGGCGTCGCCACGTTGTTGAGCTTCACGTCGGCGATGTAGCGGAGGTCGCCTACGGGCGCCATGCCGTTCCGGGCAAGCACGTAGAGCGCATAAGACAGCGCAAGCCCGCCGTCGGTCGCGACGTCGGGCGCCGTGCTCACGTAATTGCGCAAGCGATCGAGCGCGAGCTTGAACTGATCGTCGGGCACGGAGAAGCCGCGCGCCCGCGCCCGAGTGAGGAAATCCGTCACATAGGCGTCGAACCAGGCGTCGTCGCCCCCGGGCGACCACAATCCGAACGCGCCCTCGGAGCCCTGCCGCGCGAGAACGATCTCGATCGCCTTGGCGATGCGTTCATCGATGCCGGTATCGTTGGCGATCCCGGCGCCGGCTGAGAGTTCGCTCAGATAGAGGAGCGGCAGCGCCCGGCTCACGATCTGTTCGGTGCAGCCGAGCGGATAGCGGTCGAGCGCCGCGATCAGCGTCGCGACGTCGAGCGCGGCCGTCGGCGTCACCGACAGCGCGACCTTTCCGGTCCCCGGCACCAAATCTGCGAACACATCGCTCGCAAGCGTGATGCTCTGGCCGGGTTCGAGCGGCTTCACCGTGCGCCGCGCCAGAATCTGCGTCGCCGGTCTCACCGTCAGCGGATAGCTGCGCGAGAGCGAGAAGCCGTCCGGTCCGTTGACCGCGACCGCGACGGTGCCCGCACCGATGCCGGTCGCCGAGACTGGCAGCGTGATCGCGCCGCGCTTCTTGGCATCGAGGGTGAGGCTCTTGTCGGCGCCCTCGACGCTCAACGGCCCGTCGGCCTTGACCGCGATCTCATAGGCGCCGCTCGGCCCCTCGACGTTATCGAGATCGAGCCTGAACGTGCTCTTGTCGCCGCTCAGGAGAAAGCGCGGCAACGTCGCCGTCACGACGACCGGATCGCGCACGATGACGTCGCCCGAGGCATGCCCGGTCTTGTCCTTGCTCCAGGCGACCGCCATCACCCGCACCGTTCCGGAGAAGGCGGGAATGTCGAAGCTCACTTGGGCCGTGCCGTCAGGCCCGGCGGTGACGATGCCGGAATAGAAGGCGAGCGGTGCTTGCGTCGGCGGGCTGCCCTGGAGCACCCCTGCGCCGCCGTCGCCGCCGGTTCTGATCTCGCCCTTCGTACCTTGCATGCCGTCGATCAGTTGGCCGTAGAGATCGCGGATCTCGGCCGACAGCTTGCGCTGCCCGAGATAATACTCGTCGGGCGCCGGCGCTTTGTAATTGGTGAGGTTGAGAATGCCGACATCGACAGCGGAGACGACGATGCGCGCCTCCTCGCCCGCGGCGAGCCCGGCAAGCTTGACCGGAATGTTGAGCGCGGTCTCCGGCCTGATCTTCGCAGCAAGATCGAGCGCGACGCCAATCGTGTGCGCCTGCTTATCCACGCTGAACCACTGCACGCCGATGGCGCGGCCGGGCATGCGCTTCTCGGCTTCATCGAGCGGGCGCCGCAGCGTTGCGAGCACATAGGCGCCGGTGCCCCAATCCTCGCCCACGGTGAGCGGCAGCTTGACGAGGCCGGGCTCGACCTCGGTCGTGGTCTGGGTGATGAGCCGGTCGCCGATCACCGACAGCGTCACTTTGCCGGCGCTCCGGGCCGTCACGGCGACGGTCATGGTATCGCCCGCTTTATATTCCGGCTTGTCGAGCGCGATCTCGAGCAGATCGGGCGTGTCCGCCGAGGATTCGGCATACCAGCCTGAGTCGAACCCGACCGTGGTCTCCGGTCCTTGCGGATCGGGACTTGTCACTTCGAGCCGGTAGCGTCCCCAGGTGACGGGAACGGAAATCTTCCCGGGCTCGCTTCCGCTGAGGTCGACTGTGCCGTCGGCGACGCGGCGCGTCACCTTGATCGGCTCGTAGGCCCAATAGCCGTTGCTGCGGTACCACTGATATTTGGACTCGACGTTGAGCAACTGCCATTTAAGCCCCGTGGCGGCCATCTGCTTGCCGTCGGGCGCGACCATGACGACGTCGAACTTGGCGGTGTCGTTGTCGTTGAGCGATTTGCCGGCGAAGAGCGGCTTGACCCCGATCATCGGCGCTTGCGGCGTTACGGGAAGCGCGAGCTTGCGCTCGATGGCGCGGCCGCCTGGCTCGGCGAGACGCACCACGACGTTCGCTTCGAGCGGCTTGGTCGATGCGGGAAGCTTGCCGAGAGCAATCTCGAAGGTAGCCTTCCCATCGGCGTCGGTCTCGGGCAGATCGGCGAGCGGAATGCTCTCGCTGCCGGCCTCGCCCGCGTCATCGCCGGGCTCGGACGGATCGAGGCCGAAGGAATAGCCGGGATAGCCAGGCCGCTCCGCGGCCTTGGCAATCGTGACCTCGCCTTCGATGCCAAGCCCCGAGGCCGGCGCCCCGTAGAGGAAGCGGCCGTCGAGCGCGACTTCGACCGGCGCCTCGGGCGAAATCGCGGTGGCCTTCGTCGTGAGGTCGAATTCGAGCCGGTCCGCAACGTAGTCTTCGACGAGAAAGCTCGCATCGCCTACGGAAGCGCCTTTCGGGTCGGCATAGACGGCGACGCGCCAGGTTCCGGTCGGCGCCGCAGCGATGATCGGCACGGCGAGCGAGCGGCCGCCGATGCCCTGGTCCGGCACGACGCTGCGGCGATACTCGACCCCGTCGGGGCGCTCGACCACCAAGGTCAAGTCGACGCCGGGCACGGCGATGCCGGCGGCGTCGCGGAGCAGCGCCGTCACATAGACCGTCTCGCCGGTGCGATAGACGCCGCGTTCGGTGAACACGAACGCATCGAGCCCTTGCGGCGCGTCGCGGCCCGCGACGCCGCGATCGGTGAGATCGAAGGCCGATTGCTTGAGACTGAGGAAGGCATAGTCGCCGCTTTCGCCCGATGCCACGAGCAGCGCGGGCGAGAGACCGCCTTCACCGCGCGCCAACCCCGGCGCGAAAGTAACGGCGCCGGCGGAGTCGGTCTTCGCCGCCGCGAGCACGTCGTTATTGCGGGCAATAAGCCTCAGTTCGACACCGCCGAGCGGCGCCGTTGTCGCGAGCGAATTGACATAAACGTGGATGCCGTCGGTGCCCGAGAACGCCGTCAACCCGAGATCCGAGACGATGAACCACTGCGTCGTGCGCTGGCCGTAATCGTCGCCCGGGATATTGCCGGGCTGCGCCGCGAGCAGGTACACGCCGGGCTGAAGCTCCGGCACCGCATCCATGATGGGGAAAGCGGTGGTGATTTCCTGGTTGAGTTCCTTCTCGACCTTGAGCTCACCGGTCCAGACCTTCTCGCCCTTCTCGTTGGCGATCGTCTCGAGATCGGAGTCGTAGAGGTTGCGCTCGAACTCATAGCCGAGCACGTTGTCGGTGATGCTGCGGTCGCCGATCCGGTAGATGGTCGCCTTGACTCTATCGGTGTTGACGGTGACGAGCGGGATGCCCTGCTGGCCGGTGCGCGGCAGCACATAGGCGTTGCCCGAGAGCCTGACCGACGGGCTGCGGTCGCGCACATAAATATTAAAGTCTGCGTTCTTTAGCAGGTCCTCGCCGACGCTCGAGGGGAGGCCGGCGCGGAGCGTGATGCCGTAGGTCTCGCCGTGCTTCAGTCCCTCGACGCAGATTTGCCGGTCGTCGACCGAGAGCGCAGGCTTGTCCTCTCCGGCCACGGCGATAAAGGGGGCGAAGTCGGTGCGCTTCGGCAGGCCCTCGGTGAACTGGAAGCAGGCCCGCGGGCTCGCCGCATCCGAATCGACGCTGAAATTGGCGACGCGGAAGCCATATTTCTCGCGAAGCCCGGCATAGACGATCTGAAGTTCGGGTGTCGGCCGAAGTTCGAGCGCGAGCTTCAACGCGTTCAACGCCTGGCGCCATTCCTCGCGCTTGGTGAAAGCGTTGGCGAGCGTGACGAGCGAGACGGATTCCTCCTCCGGCGTCGTCGCGCGCTGATAGGCGATGTAACCGGCGGTGCGGGCACGCTCGACGCGCGTCGAGCCGTCGTCCTCGCTGGTTGCGGGGATGAGCAGCCAGATATCGGCGAGACGCCGCCAAGCCTTCGCGTCGTCGGGCGTGAGCGTCACGATCTGCACGTAGACATTCGCCGCGGCTTCGAGGTCCTGGCGCTTGAGCAGCGCCTCGGCCTCTTGCATCAGCTTGGCGAGCGGCTTCTCGACCGTGCCCGCTTCGTCCTTGAGTTCGGACTCAAGGGTGATCGCGGCGTCGTCGAGCGCGTCGTCGTGAAATGTCTTCTCGGCTGCGGGGGAAGGGGTGGTGACGAAAACGAACAGCGCGGCGAACAGGCCGGCGCGTAACCATGCGGACATCGATGACCTCCGGGGACCCGTACTCGGCAATACGGGCGAGCCCCATCGTAATCGAGGCTCATGACGGAAACCAGTGGCTCGAAGGTATGGGCGCCCGCTTGGCCTTCCGCTCAGTCTTCGAGCGGCCCAAGGGCGGGCCAGTCGAACAGTTGGGCGGCGCGGCGGATCAACGCCTCGACCAGAATCGAGCCATTGTCGCCGTTGGTCATCACGACCATGCCCTTGCCCTCGGCGGGTAGCAGGATGAGGTAGGACTGAAAACCGGCATTCTGTCCCCGTTTCATCACGGTAAGGACCCCGTCGGCCTTGCCGATGGCGGCGCCGAGCCCGTAGGGGCCGCCATTCTGCGGCGTCAGCATCTCGCGGGCGGTCTCGGGCGCAAGGAAAAGCTGGCTTTCGCCCCGCCAGGCGCGGCCGATCAGAATGAGCAGATTGGCGAGGTCGGTGGGGGTGGACCAGAGGCCGGCGGCGGCATGTTCGGGGAAGAGGTGGTAGCCGCCCGGGATTTCGCTGCCGTCGGCCAAATGCCCGTGCATGGCCTCGCGGTCGAGATCGGCCGAAAGAGACGTCGCGAAGCTGCTGCGCGACATGCCCGCAGGCTCAAGAGCGACCTCTTTCATCAGGTCGGGGAAGGAGGCCCCCATGGTATCGACCATCAGCGCTTCGGCGACCTCGTAGCTCCCGCCGGAATAGCGATAGACGCTGCCGGGCTCGGCAATCACGGTAATGGGCGCCGAGTTCGCCGGGGGCACGCCGTAGAGGATCTGGGTCAGGTTCGGCACCTCATCGCCGATCGCGTAGCCGAGGAAGCCGGGCACCCCTATACCCGCCGTCATGCTGAGGAGCCCGCGCAAGGTGACGGGATGGCCCTTGTCGAATCCATTCTGAGGGACCTTCCATGACACGAGGCTCGCATTGACGTCGGCGTCGAGGTCGAGGCGCTTTGCCTCGACGAGCCGCATGGCGCCGACCGCGGCTACGAATTTTGAGAGCGACGCGGCCTGGTAGATCGTCTCGGGCGTCGAGCTTGCGCCGTAGGCTTGCGCGAACGCGATGCGGTCGCCGTCGATCAGCGCGAGGCTGACCGAAGGGATATTGAGGGCGGCCATCGCCTCTTCGAGCGTCAGCGTCTTGTCGACGCCGTCCACCGGAACGACGAGATTGCTCTCGATCGCCGACGGCTCAACGCCAAGGGCAGGTGCGGCGAGGACAAGCACCGCGGCGAAGCCCGCAGCGATACGAAACGACGCAAACCGAACGGCACCCATAGCGAGTCCTCAGCCGGCAACCTGCATCTCGCCGGAAAACTTGACGAGTTCCGCGCGCACCCAGGCATGGCATTCGTCGCGGTCGTAGCTCGAATGCCACATGAGCCGCAATGGCAAGAGTAGGGGCGGAAAGGGCTGGCAAACGCGCTTGAACCCGAACTGCTTTTCGAGAGAGGCGGCAAGAGACGCAGGGACGGTGATGAGCGCGTCGCTGTTCAGCGCGAGCAAAAGTCCCGAAAGCAGCGAGGACGCGCGCGAGGTGACGGTCGCGGCGAGCTTGTGCGCGGCGAGCGCGCGATTGACGAGGTCGAGCGCAGGCAGGCCATGCACGTCGATATGGCCCGAGGCGGCGAAGGCCCCCGCCTTCGGTGCCGCGCGCGCCAAGCGATGGCCCGGGCGGGCGAGCGTGGCGAGCGCGTCGTCGCCCAGTCTAAGCACGCGGATATCGGGCGCCTGCGGCGGCACGCCCTCGATATCGATAACGAAATGAGACCGCCCATTGCGCAGCGCATCGATGCTGTCCTCGTTGCGCGCGGCCACCCACCCGACCCGCACATTCGGCGCGAGCTGTTGCAGCCTGAGGCGCAAAGGCTGCACCAGCATCAACTCGCCCGCCTCGCTGGTTGCGACGGCAAAATCGCGCGACGTCTCGGAAGGGTCGAACGGCTTGTTCGGCCGGAGCAGGCTCTCCATGCCGGCGAGGATGACGTGAACGGTCGGCGCAAGCTCGAGCGCCTTTGCCGTGGGCACGAGCCTCTGGCCCGCGCGCACGAACAGCTCGTCGGCGAAAATCTCGCGGAGCTTGGCCAAGGCATGGCTGATCGCCGATGCGCTCCGGCCGAGGCGCTCGGCGGCGCGGGTGACGCTCGCATCGACGAGGAGAGCGTCGAGCGTGACGAGAAGATTGGCGTCGATTTCCCTTAGATGCATGACGTGCAATTATTCTCATGAAAAGAGTTCACTTTGTGCATGTTAGCTTTGGCACTAGGGTCATGACAAGGCATCCGGCTGCCCAGCCCGGAGGCCTCAAACGCCCAAGCGAAAGCGCGGCCGTTTGCTCATCTCAACCTTGCGGTGGCCTGAGGGTCTTAGGCCCAAAGGCCATCGCAATCTTCTTTGCCGGGCACGGGGCGGGCTGAAGCCCAAGGGGGAATAGGGTGACGATGATTCGCGTCCGATCGATTGCAATTCCAATTGCCGCGCTGGCGATGAGCGCGTGCCTTGCCGCGCCGCTTGCCGCCGCGCCCGCGGCCAAGGATGTCTTGAAGATCTACGCCGATATCGCCGCGGCCGGCTACACCGACTCGGCCGACACGGCGCGGACGCTCAAGCTTGCCGTGGACGCCCTGATCGCAAAGCCCACCGAGGACAATTTGCGCGCCGCGCGCGCGGCCTGGATCGCCGCCCGTATCCCTTACATGCAGACCGAGGCCTACCGCTTCGGCAACGCCATCGTCGACGATTGGGAGGGCAAGGTGAATGCCTGGCCGCTCGACGAGGGGCTGATCGATTACGTCGCTTCGTCTTACGGGACGGAATCACCGGAGAATGAGCTTTACGCCGCCAACGTGATTGCGAACACGACGCTCACCATCGGCGGCAAGAAGCTCGGCACGAGCAAGATCACAGCCGAGCTGCTCGCCGACCAGTTGCAGGAAGCGGGCGGCGTCGAGGCCAATGTCGCCACCGGCTATCACGCCGTCGAGTTTCTGCTCTGGGGCCAGGACCTGAACGGCACGGGCCCCGGCAACGGCGCGCGGCCCGCGAGCGATTTCGATGCCGCCAAGTGCACAGGCGGCAATTGCGCGCGCCGCGCCGAATATCTCCGCGCCGTAACCGACCTTCTCGTCAATGACCTCGCCTGGATGGCAGCGCAATGGGCGCCGGGTGGCGAGGCACGCAAGGCCGTCGAGGCGGGAAACGGCGAAGCGGGGCTCACCGCGATCATGACCGGGCTCGGCAGCCTCTCTTACGGCGAGCTTGCCGGCGAGCGCATGAAGCTCGGGCTCATGATCCACGATCCGGAAGAGGAGCACGATTGCTTCTCCGACAACACCCATGCCTCGCACTTCTTCGACGCGCTCGGCATTCGCAACGTCTATCTCGGCGCCTATCGCCGCGTCGATCGGTCGCTCGTCTCGGGCCCGAGCATCTCCGACCTCGTCCGCGCCAAGTCGCCCGAGATCGATGATGAAGTGAGGGCGAAGCTCGACGCCACCATGGAAGCGATGAACGCGCTCTACTTGCGCGCGCTCACCACCGAATCCTACGACCAGATGATCGGCGAGGGGAACGAGGCCGGCAACGCCGTGGTCGAGCGCGTCATCTCTGCTCTTCGCGACCAGACCAAGTCGATCGAGCGCGCCGTCGCCGCTCTCGACCTCAAGGCGATCGAATTCGAAGGGTCGGACAGTCTTGACGATCCGGCGAAGGTCAAAGCCGAAGCCAAAGCGGCCGGTGGAGAAAACGCCACGCCGAATTGACGCGGGACCGTGGAGCACATAGGGGATTTGGGGGGCACAAGATGACAAGCAGGCGGCCGGGGGCGGCAAGGACGTGGCTCAGAGCGGCCGGTGCGCTCTCTTTCGCCCTTTCGGCATGGCTCGCCGCGCCCGGTATGGCGCGGGCCAATTGCGACGTGCCGGAGACCCCGAACGGCATCCCCGAGGAAGTCGCCTTCAAGTTCGACGTGGGCGGAACGCGCGCGGCGCTTGCCAGATCGGGCATCGGCGTGGGCGGCGCCTATTTCGCCGAGCCCTTCTACAATTGGGGCGGCTTCGATCAGGGCGGCGAGTATCAGGGCGTGCTCGAGCTTTACGTCAACGCCGATATGAACAAGCTCGGTCTGTGGCGCGGCCTCTGCTTCCACGCCAACGGCTTCCAGATTCACGGCAACTCGATCACGGCCGCCAATATCGGCAGCCTCATGCCCGTGACCAGTCTCGAAGCAACCGACGCCACGCGTCTCTTCGAATTGTGGCTCGAGCAGACGATCATCAAGGACAAGCTCTCGGTGAGAGTGGGCCAGCTCGCGGCCGATGAGGAGTTCATCCTCAGCGATGG
>DASTKZ010000102.1:0-3321 GCA_035715445.1 Methyloceanibacter sp. | reverse complement strand
GCCTCCTCGTCGGTGACAGAGCCCGCGATGATAACCTCATCGCCCTCTTTCCAGTTCACCGGCGTCGCCACACGATGCTTGGCCGTGAGCTGCATCGAATCGATCACGCGCAACACCTCGTCGAAATTGCGCCCCGTCGTCATGGGATAGACGAGAATGAGCTTGATCTTCTTGTCGGGGCCGATGACGAACACGTTGCGCACGGTCTGATTGTCGGCGGGTGTCCGCGCCTCGGCATTGCCGGATGCGGCTGCCGGCAGCATGCCGTAGAGCTTGGAGATCTTGAGGTCGGGATCGCCGATCATCGGATAGTTCGGGGCAAAGCCTTGCGTCTCCTTGATGTCGTCCGCCCATTTTGAATGGCGGTCCACGGGATCGACGCTCAATCCGATGATCTTGACCCCGCGCTTGTCGAACTCAGGCTTGATCCGCGCCATGTAGCCGAGCTCGGTGGTGCAGACGGGCGTGAAGTCCTTGGGATGCGAGAACAACACGGCCCAGGAATCGCCGATCCAGTCGTGAAAGCGGATGTGGCCTTGGGTCGTATCGGCCTCGAAGTCGGGTGCGGTTTCGCCAAGTTGGAGTGTCATGTTTGCCTCTCCGTATTCGCTCGCGGGGCTCGCGCCCTGCCCTCCCCGCCTCGCATATTTGGGATGCGCGGCCCGGTCAGCCAATCGATCGGCCCGAAAAAAACATCATACTCCCGATGAGAGCAAGCCTTGAGCGCGGAATTTGTCGCGGTTCTTCCCTAGACAGCCTCCGCTGTTCTCCTGGAAAGGAGGTCTTAGAACGGCCGTGCCGGACCCAGTGAGCCAATAAACAACAGCGTTCCAAACAGGAAGATGACGAGCGCCCCGCCGATGGTGCAGGCGGTCCAAACCGCATTGGCCCAGGCCGCGTTGGCGCCGCCGAGCCTCAACGCAAGCTCGCGCGAGCCAAGCGCAAGGCTCGCGAGCGCAGCAACCGTGATGGCGGTGCCAAGCGCCATGGCGAAGGTGGCAGCGACGCCCGCCCAGAACATGCCTTGCGTCAGCGCGAACACGAGCACGAGGATGGCCCCGGTGCACGGCCTGACGCCGACCGAAAGCACCACCGCCATGACCTTGCGCCAGGAGAAGGGACCGGCGAGTTTCCGCGCATCGACGATGTGGTCGCAATGATCGCAAGTCTCTCCCGGGGCATGCGTGTGGTGCGCGTGATGATCGGGGCCGTGTCCGTGATCGTGATCGTGATCGTGACCATGATCGCTGTGGCCCTGCGCCGCGTGAGATGCCGGCGCTCCCCGCCAGCCCCGCCAAAGTCGGCCAAGCTGCGTGACCAGCAAGTAAAGGCCGACCCCCGCGATGAGCGCGTAGCTCACGCTTTCGAGGTAATTTGACCAGGCATTGACCTGAAGCCCAGTCGCATTGAGCCCGATCAGGAGAACGCCGACCAGCACGATCGCCGTCAGCGCCTGGAGGCCCGCGGCAATAAAGGAAATGAGCACGCCGCGCCGCACCGTCTCCTCATTGGCCACGACATAGGACGAGATGATCGCCTTGCCGTGTCCCGGACCGACCGCGTGCAGAATGCCGTAAACGAAGGAGAGCGCGGCGAGCGCAAGTGCGCCGCCCATCGGATTGCCGGTCTTCATGCGCTTGACGCTTGCCGCAAGCATGCGCTGAAGATTCTGCTGCTGATTGAACACCCAGGCGGATAGGCGCCCAATCGGCCCCGAGGATTGAAACGGCGCAGCCGTTGACGGCGCGAAGGCGGACGGCGGGGCGACTTCGGTCGCGGCAAGCGGATTGAACGGCTTCAGCTCCGCGTGCGCGCCCGCGACGACGATGAGCAGCGAAAGCGCCGCGAACAACACCGTCCTGCCGAATCCGCTCAGAGATGCGAGTCTTTGCATTCGATGGTCACGGTCTGGGCAAACTGCGAGCCGAAATTCGAGCCCGGACCAAGCTGGCTGAAGAAGGACTCGGTCAGGGCCTTGGCGCTCGCTGCGGTCTCGGGATCCGGCTGAGCGACCTCGGCGGTGCATCCTTTGGTGTCGGCGCCGCTCAACGTCACGGCCTTCTCCGTGGCGAATCCGAAAGCGACAAAGAACGACGGGTCGTAGACGTCGACCGCAACCGGCTGGCCATGCGTATCGGCCGGTGTTTCGAGCGGAAGGGTGAAGTGAAGGGTGAGCACGCCGTTGTCGTAGTTCGCCCAATAGTCGACCGGCGGCTTCAGCTTGAGGACTTTGTCCTCTCCTTCCACATGCACGAAGGTGAAATAATCGAACTCCTTGAGCGACTCGACATTGACCTTGGCGAGGGGGGCAAGTTCCTCCTTCGAGTAGGCGCCGTCCTTGTCGGTATCGAGGCCCTCGATCGCCATGGCGGTGTAGAACTCATCGAACGCCCAGATATGACGAATGCCGGTAACGCGGTGATCGGGCCCGAACACGATCTCGGCGCGAACCGTGGTCCAGACATGGGGATGGGCGGCGACAGAGGTCGCGCCGCCCATGAGAGCTGCGGCGAGAAAAGTCTTGAGAAGGCGCTCGTGCCCCAAGAGGCCTCGCGGCGGCAAGACCGTGTGCTCCCGTCAGAAAGGAAGCCTCTGTTAGGCGCAAATTATGGAGGATTTGGGGGCGTGGTCCCGGCCCTGATCCGGAGCCTCAGGACTGTGCAATCGGGCGCTAGCCGCCGCCGGCGCTGCCGTCGAGGGTGTCGAACAAACCGCCGAGGCTGCCCCCTAGGGCGTTCAAGGCGGTCAGAATCGCGATGGCGATGCCGGCAGCGATCAAGGTGTACTCGATGGTTGTCGAACCCGACTCATCCCTGAGGAAGCACGCAAGCATGGTCCTCATATCGACTCTCCCGTTCTTGCGTTAATTGGTTTTCTCGGGGTCCTTGCCTGGCCTGCTCGGCCGACCCGGGCCCCGGGCGGCAGAGCTAACACCGCCGCGCTAAAACCGTCGTTAAAGCAATCCAACAGAGGCGGGTGCCATTCGGTTAATAGAGGGTAAAGGGACACGGAGGAAAAGGGCGAGAAATCAAGGAGAAGTAAGGGAAATTACTCGAAATTTACATTCGATGTTTAGAGAATGTTTACGCCTTCGGCAGAAGGCGCCGGCGGGTCGTAAAGGACGACATGGTTTGTTGTCGCCGAAGCGCTTGCCGAGCCTTCCGCCTTGACTCGCGGTCTGATTCCATTTAGAACAAAACATGAACGAGAGTTGAGGTCAGTAAGCGGTGCGTAGCGATGTTCCAGGCGGTGCAGTTTCCCTCGTTCAACCGGCTGGCGTTGCCAAAGCAGACGGGGCAAGGGCGAGGGTCCTGATTGAGC
>DASTKZ010000101.1:0-24073 GCA_035715445.1 Methyloceanibacter sp. | reverse complement strand
CTCCTTGTTGTTTCGTTATCGTCGCGGGAGACAACGTTTGGCCACTGCTTTTGTTGCGTGACGCGGAAAATTCCTCAGGCGTTGAGGACGAATGCCCCCTCGATGGCTTGCCACCGCAATTCTGGGATCTGCCACGCCATTCCGAGCCATGCTCGAGGATGGCTTGCGGCTAGTGCCGAAGAAGGGCTGGCGATAGTTAGAACCAGTGTTAGAACGAGTCGCCCGAACCCTTGAAAACTGGAGCGGGCGAGGGGATTCGAACCCCCGACCCCAACCTTGGCAAGGTTGTGCTCTACCCCTGAGCTACACCCGCGACTCCAACCCGCGACAGGGCCTCTACGATCTAGTTGATCGCCGCCGGAATGTCTACAACCCGCCGGAAACAGGCTAGATGTGCGCGA
Source organism: Methyloceanibacter sp. (assembly GCA_035715445.1). Taxonomy (GTDB): domain Bacteria; phylum Pseudomonadota; class Alphaproteobacteria; order Rhizobiales; family Methyloligellaceae; genus Methyloceanibacter. The sequence continues at coordinate 23,672 of DASTKZ010000101.1, read as the reverse complement.
TTCCGAGAGCGCCCAAACCCCCGAGCCTAAGCCATGGCAGCAGACCGCAACACTCTCGACGCCCGCCTCGCCGAACTCGGCATCGCCACGACGACGGTCGCGCACGAGGCCGTGTTCACCGTCGAGGAGTCGGTCGCGTTGCGCGACAGCATTCCCGGCGCCCATACCAAGAACCTGTTCTTGATCGATCCTGACGGGCGCATGGTCCTCGTCGTCGCCAAGGACGATACGCGGGTCGATCTGAAAGCGCTCGCCAAGCGGCTCGGCTTCGGGCGCTTCAGCTTCGGCAAAGCGGCGCGGCTCGAGGCGGTTCTCGGCGTCAGTGCCGGGTCGGTCACGCCGCTCGCCCTCATCAATGCGTCAGCTTCAGGCGTGACTGTCGTGGTCGATCAGACGATCATGACTTTCGCCGAAGTCAATTGCCATCCCCTGGAAAACACGGCAACGACGAGGATGGCCACGGCCGATCTCATCCGCTTCATCAAGGAATGCGGCCATGAACCGCTGATCCTTGCCTTGAGCTAAGGGCCCTCGCCAACGGTTGCCAAACGGCGCCCCACAGCCCATCTTTCGGGGATCGCAGCGTACCGGCGGGCAAAGCAGCATGAGCGTCGAACCTCCCATTTTGAAGCAAGGCGGTGCGGGCACACCCGACGCCGAGCTCATCAAGAACACCACCACCAAGGATTTCATGCGCGACGTCGTCGAGGCCTCGCGCGAAGTGCCCGTGCTGGTCGATTTCTGGGCGCCCTGGTGCGGGCCGTGCCGCCAGCTCACGCCGATCCTGGAAAAGGCCGTGCGCGCGGCGAAGGGCGCGGTCAGGCTGGTCAAGCTCAATATCGACGAGCATCCGCAAGTCCCGGGACAAATGGGCGTGCAATCGATCCCCGCCGTGTTCGCCTTCCAGGACGGGCGGCCGGTTGACGGCTTCATGGGGGCGCTGCCGGAGTCGCGCGTCAACGCCTTCATCGCCAGGCTGACCGGCGATACCTCCGCCGACGCGGCGGCCGATCTCGAAGCGGCGGAGGCGGCGCTCGCCGCCGGCGACCTCAACACCGCGGCGCAGACCTTCGGCGAGATCCTGCAAGCGGACCGCGAGAACGCGCAGGCGATCGCAGGCCTCGTCAAGTGCTACATCAAGACCGGCGACCTCGCTCGCGCCGAGCAGACGCTCGCGCTCGTGCCGCCGGCCAAGGCCGACAGCGCGCCGGTCGCAAGCGCCCGCGCCGCGCTCGAACTGCAGAAGAAATCGGCCAGCGTCGGCGACATCGAGAAGCTGCGCGCCACGGTCGCTGCCGATCCCAAAGACGCGCAAAGCCGCTTCGACCTCGCTCTGGCGCTGAACGCCAAGGGCGATCGCGCCGCCGCGCTCGAAGAGCTGCTCGCGATCATCGCCAAGAACCGCGCCTGGAACGACGACGCCGCGCGCAAACAATTGTTGCAACTTTTCGACGCCTGGGGCGCCGCCGATCCCGCCACGGTCGCGGGGCGCATGAGGCTCTCCTCGCTGCTCTTCGCCTGACGCAAGGAGCAAACCCGCGTGGGTATCACCGACCGCTACCGCAACGCCGCAGACATGCCGCGGGAGCTTGCGATGTTCCCCTTGCGCGGCGCCATTCTGCTCCCGCGGGCCTCGCTGACGCTCAACGTGTTCGAGCCGCGCTATCTCGCCCTCGTCGATCACGTGCTTGCGGGCAACCGCCTGATCGGCGTGGTGCAGCCCGCTCCGGAAGCGGGCGACGCCGAGTCGCCGAAGGGGCGGACGTTCCCCCTACGATCGGTCGGCTGCGCCGGGCGGCTCTTCTCCTTCACCGAGAACGACGACGGCCGCGTCGTGATCGCGCTCGCGGGCGTCGCCCGTTTCACCATCGGCGGCGATATCGCCGGCGACACGTCGTTCCGGATCTGCGAGGTCGACTGCGCGCCCTTCTCCGACGACTTCATCGCCGGTTGCGGCGAGGAAGAGGTGGACCGCCCGCGCCTTCTCGCCGCGCTCAAGACCTATCTCACCGCGAGCAACCTCAACGCGGACTGGGACCGCATCAACGGCGCCTCCAGCGAGCGGCTGGTCAATACGCTCTCGATCCTCAGTCCCTACGGGCCGGAGGAAAAACAGGCGCTGCTCGAAGCGCCCGACTTGAGGAGCCGCGCCGAGGCGCTGGTCGCGCTCGCCGAGATGGAGCTCGCCACGCGGGACGACGGCTCGGGGACTTCACTGCAATGACCGCCACGCCCGAACGCGGCGGCGAACGCCGCATCGACCCGAAGCTGCTTGAGATCCTGGTCTGTCCCCTGACCAAGACCCCGCTTGAATACGACGCCGCGCGCCAGGAGCTGATCAGCCGCGCCGCCGGCCTCGCCTATCCGATCCGCGACGGCATCCCGATCATGCTGCCGGAAGAAGCGCGCAAGCTCGATCAGAGCTAGAACCGCTCCCCTTTGAGCAGGCACGGCACCGTTCCAGTGCGGCCCGCCGCTTCGCTCACGAGGAATCGCTTCAGGGCCGGGACGCGATCAACGAGGCCAAGCCCGAGATCGCGCAGCACGCGCAACGGCGCGCTGTCATTCGAGAACAGACGGTTCAGCCCATCCATGACGGCGGCGGAGAAGGCGCTGTCGAAACGGCGCCAGCGCTCGTAGCGCTCGAGCGGAACCGCGCTGCCGATATCGAGGCCGAGCCGAGCCGTTTCGATCAGCGTCTCGGTGAGCGCGGCCACGTCCCGCATGCCGATATTGAGCCCCTGCCCCGCCAGCGGATGGACCACATGCGCCGCGTCGCCGATGAGCGCGAAGCGATCCGCGACGAAGGCGCGGGCGATTTGCATGTCGAGGCTGACCGACTGACGCGGACCGGCGAGAGAGAGAGCGCCGAGGCGGTGACCGAAGCGTTTGGCGAGCTCTTCAAGGAAGCGGTTCTCGCCCCCAGCCATGATGGCGGCGGCGAGGTCCGCGTCCTCGGTCCACACGATCGAGGACCGGTTCCCGGTGAGCGGGAGAATGGCGAACGGACCGGACGGGAGAAAGTGCTGCACGGCCTTGCCGTGATGTGGCCGCTCATGCGCGACGGTGGTGACGATGCCAACTTGCGGATAGGACCAGCCCACGCATTTGATGCCGGCAAGCTCGCGCAAGGCCGAGCGCTTGCCGTCGGCGGCGACGAGGAGGCTCGCTGCGATCGGCCCGGCCCGGTCGAGAGCAGCCTCGACTGCAAACGGCCCACTCTCGAACCCAGTCACGCGAGCCGACTCATGGAGCGTTATGGCGGGCTCCGCCGCCACGGCCTCGGCGAGCACGCGCGTCAGGTCGCCGTGCTCGACCATGAAAGCGCCCTTCCCGTCCTCGCCAAGCTCGTTGTCGAAGCCGAGTAGATGCGGACGAAGCGCCGCGTTGAGCGCGCTATCGGTAATCTCGATCGTCTCGATGGGTTGAGCGAACGGGGCAAGCTTCGGCCAGAGATCGAGCGCGACGAGCAGGTTCTTGCTTGCCGCCGAAAGCGCAAGCGAGCGCGCATCGCCCGCGCCGTTTCGTCTTGCGCCCGCAGGCTCGGCGCCGATCAGGGCAACGCGGAACCCGTGCGGGCCAAGGCGCGCGAGCGCAACGGCGAGGGCGCGGCCGAGCGGGCCGCCGCCGGCGATGGCGACATCGAACCGTCCAATTCCGCTTGCGCCTCGTTCCGCCATGGGAGAGGAATGCCACGTTCCGCGCCGCGCGTGAACCTGCTAAAGGCGTCTCACCGAGCAAGGATTTCGCCCGTGAGCCTCGCGCTGGAACAGCTTGTTTCGATCCTCGATCTCGAGCCGCTCGAGGTGAACCTGTTTCGCGGCTTGAGCCCGCAGGTCGGCTGGCAGCGCGTGTTCGGCGGGCAGGTGATCGGGCAGGCCTTGGTCGCCGCCCAGCGCACCGTCGAGGGAAGGCTCGCGCATTCCTTGCATGCTTATTTCCTGCGGGCCGGCGATCCCGCCGTGCCGATCATCTACAACGTCGATCGCATCCGCGACGGCGGAAGCTTCACGACACGCCGCGTGGTTGCGATCCAACACGGCCAGGCGATCTTCTCCATGGCCGCCTCGTTCCACAACGCCGAGCCCGGCCTCTCGCACCAGATGGCCATGCCCGAGGTGCCGCCGCCCGAGGCGCTGCCGAGCGAGGCCGAACTCAAGGCGAAATTCATCGACAGGCTGCCGCCGCAGGTCAGAGCCTATTGGGAGCGCGAACGCCCGATCGAGATCAGGCCGGTCGATGTCTCGCGTTACCTGTCGCCTCAAAACCGCGCGGCAAGCCAACAGGTCTGGATCAAGGCGACGGGCAAGCTCGGCGAAGACCTCGCGCTGCATCAATGCGTGCTCGCCTACGCCTCGGACTTCACGCTGCTCGACACGGCGCTGATCGCGCATGGCCGCTTCATTTTCGATCCCTCGCTGATGCTCGCGAGCCTCGACCACTCGCTCTGGTTCCATCGCGACTTCAGGGCCGACGATTGGCTGCTCTACGCGCAGGACAGCCCAAGCTCGGGGGCGGGCCGCGCCTTCTGCCGCGGTACGTTGTTCACGCGGGAGGGCGCGCTGGTCGCCTCGACGGCACAGGAGGGGCTATTGCGCGAACGCCGCCCAGGGTGATGCCTATTTCATAGGCATTGCTTCTATTTAGCTCATGTTTCGGGCAGCAGGCGGCGTGCCCGGCACCGCCTCGCCCGGTGATGCCGAAAAAATTCAAAACTTAATCAAGCGCTTGCACTTTTTTTGCCGAGTTGGCACGGGGCTTGACTCTCTCGTTCGCGCGGCCGGAACCGGCTTCGGGCCTGTTCGGCTGCAAACATGGAGGGGTAAGACAGATGAAGCTCGTGATGGCGATCATCAAGCCATTCAAGCTCGATGAGGTGCGCCAAGCCCTCACCGAGCTCGGCCTGCAAGGCATGACCGTGACCGAAGTCAAAGGTTACGGGCGGCAGAAAGGCCATACGGAAATCTATCGCGGCGCCGAATACGCCGTGAACTTCCTGCCGAAGATCAAGATCGAAATCGTGGTCCCGACCAAGATGGTCGACAAGGCCGTGGACGGCATCGTCGCCGCGGCCAAGACCGGACAAATCGGCGACGGCAAGATCTTCGTCGTCCCTGTCGAACAGACGGTGCGCATCCGCACCGGCGAAACCAACGATTCAGCTCTGTAAGAGGGGGAGAAAAGATGACCCTTGCCAAATATCTTTCCTCGGCGGTCCTGGCGCTTGCCGCGCTCCTGATCGCCAAGCTCGATCCCGCGCTCGCGCAAGAGGCGGCGGAAGCCGCCGCCGAAGCGGCCAAGCCCACCATCGACAGCGGCGACACGGCGTGGATGCTCACATCCACGGCGCTCGTGCTGATGATGACCGTGCCGGGGCTCGCGCTGTTCTATGGCGGCATGGTGCGGAAGAAGAACGTGCTCACCATCGTCATGCAGTGCTTCGCCACGACTTGCATCGTGACCGTGGCGTGGATGGTGCTCGGTTATTCGTGGGCCTTCACCGACGGCGGCGCCATGCAGAGCTATCTCGGCGGCGCATCGCAATTCATGCTGAAGAACATGACGCTCGACAGCACGAACGCGCTCGCGGCCACGATTCCCGAATCGGTGTTCATGACTTTCCAGATGACGTTCGCGATCATCACGCCGGCGCTCATCGTCGGCGCCTTCGCCGATCGGATGAAATTCTCGGCGCTGGTGCTGTTCATGACGCTGTGGCTGCTCTTCGTCTATGCGCCGATCGCGCATTGGGTGTGGGGCGGCGGCTTCCTCGGCGGCGCGGGCGTGCTCGACTTCGCCGGCGGCACCGTCGTGCATATCAACGCCGGAATCGCCGGGCTCGTCACCGCGATCTATCTCGGCAAGCGCACGGGCTACGGCTCGGAAAACATGGCACCGCACAACCTGGTCTATAGCCTGACCGGCGCCGCCCTGCTCTGGGTCGGCTGGTTCGGCTTCAACGCAGGCTCCGCCGTGGCTGCAAACGGTCGCGCGGGCATGGCAATGGCGGTCACTCAGATCGCCACGGCAACGGCCGCGCTCGCCTGGATGTTCGCCGAATGGGTCGTGCACCGGAAGCCGAGCGTGCTCGGCATCATTTCCGGCGCGGTCGCGGGCCTTGTCGCCATCACGCCGGCTTCGGGCTTCGTCGGTCCGGTCGGAGCGCTGTGGATCGGCGCGGCGGCTGGCGTTGGCTGCTTCTTTGCCGCGACCACGGTCAAGCGGGCGCTGGGCTATGACGACTCGCTCGACGTGTTTGGGGTCCACTGCATCGGCGGCATCATCGGCGCCATCCTGACCGGCGTGTTCGCGGTCGAGGCGATCGGCGGCGCCAAGGGCGCTCTCGAAGGCAATGTCGGCCAGATCTGGACGCAAGTGGAAGGCGTCGCCATGACGCTCGCCTGGTCGGGGGTGGCCACCTTCGTCATTCTCATCGTCGTCAATCTCTTGACGGGGGTGCGGGTGAGCCAGCCGGTCGAGGTCGAAGGCCTCGACATCAACCTGCATGGCGAGGTGGTGCCGTAAGCCCCCGCGTCAGGCGAACGAGGACAACACTGAAGAGCTGAGCGAAGTCTTCCTCCCTTGACTTGGCTCTCGCGACGAGCCCCGGCCTTTCGCCGGGGCTCTTTCTTTTGGGGACGCGGCGACCATTGCCGCTGGACCCGCGATCCCGTAACACCGCGCCATGTCACCTCGCGACCCAGTTGCGAGCCTCGATGAGCTCGTGCGCTCGCCGTTCGCCCGCCTCACTCTTCTGCTCGAGGGGCTTGCGCCGGGCGCACCGCCCATCGACCTTTCGCTCGGCGAGCCTAAGGCGCTGATCCCGTCCTTTCTCGGCCCGACGCTTCAAGATCATCTCGGCGCGTTCCGCCGCTATCCGCCGATCAAAGGGATCCCGCCGCTGCGGAACGCGATCGCCGAGTGGCTAGGGCGGCGCTATCCCGCGCTCGAAGGCGCGATCGATCCCGAGAGCCACGTGCTGCCGCTCAACGGATCGCGCGAAGGATTGTTCTCGGCGATCTTCCCGGCCAAGGCGCGGAAGCCGCATGTGGCGGAGCCCGCCGTCCTGATCCCGAACCCGTTTTACCAGGCTTACGCCGCGGCCGCGGCGGCATCGGGTGCTGCGCCCATCTTTCTCGAGGCGAGGGCGGAGGATGGCTTCCTGCCCGACCTCGACCGAATCGAGCCCTCGATCTTCGAGCGCGCGGCCGCCTTCTATCTCAACACCCCATCGAACCCGCAAGGCGCGGTCGCAAGCCGCTCCTATCTCGCCCGTGCGATCGCGCTGGCGCGAGCTTATGACTTCGTCCTCTTCGCCGATGAATGCTATTCGGAGATCTATAGCGATGCCCCGCCTCCGGGCGCGCTCGAGACGGCCTTTGCCGAGACGGGAAGCCTCGCCAATGTCGTGACCTTCCAGTCGCTGTCGAAGCGCTCAGGCCTGCCCGGGCTCCGCTCGGGCTTCGTCGCCGGGGACCGCACCTTCATCGCCGCCTTCGGCCGCTTTCGCAACGTCGCCTGCCCGCAAGTGCCGCTTCCCATCCAGCACGCCTCGGCACGAGCCTGGGCCGACGAGAATCACGTTGCGGAGGGACGGGCGCTCTACCGGCGGAATTTCGCCATCGCAGACGAGCTGCTCGGGGGGCGCTACGGCCATCGCCGGCCCCAGGGAAGCTTCTTTCTTTGGCTGAAAATGGCCGATTTCGGAGGCGGGGAGGTGGCCGCGAAAACCCTTTGGAAAGGGTGTGGTGTCAGAGTGTTGCCAGGCACCTATCTCGCACAAGTCGGACCCGACGGCGTCAATCCGGGGACCGACTATGTGAGGATCGCGCTCGTGCACGATGCGGAGACCACACGCGAGGCCTTAACGCGGGTCATCGCCAATTTGGGTTGAGGGATGGCGAGCAGGGGAAGAGCTAAGGCGCGCCGGCGCCTCTTGCCGGGGGCGGTCGAATCGGGCCTGCGACGGCTCCTGTTCGGCGGTTACGGCATCGTGTTCGTTGCCATCGCCTGCGCCGCGTGGGCGAGCCTTGCCACCTGGTCGGTGCACGACCCGAGCCTCAACAACGCGACGCGCGTGCTGCCGAGCAACTGGCTCGGCTCCTGGGGCGCGGTCCTCGCCGATATCACCATCCAAATGCTCGGGCTCGCCGCCATCATTCTGTTCCTGCCGCTCGCGGCATGGGGCTGGCACCTCGTGTTTCACTCAACGCCCGACCGCCGAAGAATGCGGCTCTTGGCCTGGCCGGCCTCCGTCATTCTGCTTGCCGCCGCCTTCGCGGCGCTGCCGCAGCCGAAGAGCTGGCCGCTTCCCAATGGGCTCGGCGGCATTCTCGGCGACTTCCTCATGGCCGGCGCTCACGTGATCGGGCCGTTCTTGCCGGAGGCCGCGGTCTCTTTCGTCGCCGGTCTCATCTTTCTCGTGCTCGGCACGATGATGCTTCTCTTCGCTTGCGGCACCTCGACCTCGCGGCTCATCGCGCTGTGGGCGCCGCGGAGCGGTGCTGCCGGCGAGTGGGCCAATGCCTCGCTCGGCGCGGCGATGCATGTCGCCATGCATACCGGCGCAAAGCTCCGCCACACCTTCCGCCGTCGGGACCCCGACGAGGAAGCGGACGAAGTCGAGGAGGCCGATGACGGCGAAAACGAGAGCAGCGACCGGCCCGGCCGCGCCGTCTATGCCGACGGGCGCATCGAACCCTCGTTTGGCCCGGCCCCGATCGGCGAAGAATTCGAGGACGAGGAGGAGGCCGAGGAGGACGATGACATCACCTCGCCCAACTACCGCATCACGCGCCTCGAAGCGGCAAAGAAAAAGAAGAAGCACACCGGGCTCAGCCGTCAGGACCATTCCGACGAGCCGTACGAGCCGCCGTCGATCAAGCTGTTGCAGCCGCAGCCCAAAGGCAACAAAGGGCGCGGCATCAGCGACGAAGTCTTGCAGGAAAACGCGCGCGAGCTCGAGGGCGTGCTCCAGGATTTCGGCGTCAAAGGCGAAATCACCAATGTCAGGCCCGGCCCCGTCGTGACGCTCTACGAGCTCGAGCCCGCGCCCGGAACCAAGTCCTCGCGCGTGATCGGCCTTGCCGACGACATCGCCCGCTCGATGAGCGCGGTTGCCGCGCGCGTCGCCATCGTCCCCGGCCGCAATGCCATCGGCATCGAGCTTCCCAACGACCGCCGCGAGATCGTGGTCCTGCGCGAGATGATCGAAGCCGGGGACTTCGAGGAGACCGACGCGCGGCTCGCGCTCGCGCTCGGCAAGAACATCGGCGGCGAACCGATCATCGTCGATCTCGCCCGCATGCCGCATCTCCTCATCGCCGGCACGACCGGCTCGGGCAAGTCGGTCGGGATTAACACCATGATCCTGTCGCTGCTCTACCGGCTGTCGCCCGATCAGTGCAAATTCATCATGATCGATCCGAAGATGCTCGAGCTTTCCGTCTATGACGGCATTCCGCATCTGCTCGCGCCGGTGGTCACCGATCCGAAGAAGGCGGTGGTCGCGCTCAAATGGACCGTGCGCGAGATGGAGGAGCGCTATAAGCGCATGTCGAAATTGGGCGTGCGCGACATCAAGGGCTACAATTCCCGCATCCTCCACGCTGAGGCGAAGGGCGAAGTCCTGACCCGGACGGTGCAGACGGGCTTCGACCGCGCCACCGGACGCGCCATCTACGAGCAGGAGGAGATGGACTACGATCCCATGCCCTATATCGTGGTGATCGTGGACGAGATGGCCGACCTGATGATGGTCGCGGGCAAGGACATCGAAGCGGCGGTGCAGCGTCTCGCCCAGATGGCGCGCGCGGCCGGCATCCATCTCATCACCGCGACGCAACGCCCGAGCGTCGACGTCATCACCGGCACGATCAAGGCGAACTTCCCGACGCGGGTGAGCTTCCAGGTCACCTCGAAGATCGACAGCCGCACCATTCTCGGCGAGCAGGGCGCCGAGCAGCTGCTCGGCCAAGGCGACATGCTGTACATGGCGGGCGGCGGCAGGATCATGCGCGTGCACGGGCCGTTCGTCGCCGAGGACGAGGTGGAGAAGGTGGTGCGCCACCTCAAGAAGCAGGGCTCGCCCGCCTATCTCGACGCCGTCACCGACGAAGAAGAAGCGGACGGGGATGAGGAGGATGGCGAGGGCGACGAGTACGGCTCCTCGGGCGACGAGCTCTACGATCAGGCCGTGGCCGTCGTCTTACGCGACCGCAAGGCCTCGACCAGCTATGTGCAGAGGCGGCTCGGCATCGGCTACAACCGCGCCGCGTCGCTCGTCGAGCGGATGGAGAAAGAGGGCCTGATCGGCGCGGCCAATCACGCCGGAAAACGGGAAATTCTGGTCGGCGGCGACGATGCCGAACGGCCCTATTAGCGGCCGAAAAGCGGCCTCTCAGCCGCCACTTGTGGATCCAACTCAGTCAGGGACCACTGACCACCGCCGATCGGGGCGGGCTCGGCTCCACCACCGTGCGGTATAGGTGCCAAGTGGCGTGCCCAAGCACGGGCAAGACAAATACAAGACCAAGGAAGGCCGGGATCGACCCGATCAAAAGGCTACCCGCCACGATCAAACCCCAGAGCAGCATCGGTCCTGGGTTTGCAGCTACAACACGGATCGATGTCCATACCGCCAAGTCGAGGCCGACGTCCCGATCGAGCAACAGCGGAAACGATACCACGCTGATCGCTAGGACCAGGAAGGCGAAAAGGACTCCGACGCCCAGTCCGACGATGATCATCCTCCGTCCCGCGCTCGTCGTGAACACATCGCGGATGAACGTGCTGATCGAGACCGGCGGCTCAGGGCCAAGCGTGATCTGATAGATCCAATTGGCCGTGAACAACCAGAGTAGCAAGATCGTCAGCAGCACCAATCCCAGAACCAGAATGGCGCCAAACCCGGGCGAGCGGATCGCTCCGAAAGCGTCAGCCCAGCTCGTGGGAATGCCCTGCTCGCGTCGTCGGCTCATTTGATAGAGGCCGACAGCCGCAACCGGACCGACGAGCGCGAACCCGAACGCGAGTGGAAAAACCAGCGGTAGCATTTCGTAGCCGAAGGTCAGCCACACCAACGCAACACCGACAATTGGATAAATGAGGCAGAGAAACATGACGTCGCTGCGGTATGCCTCAAAATCGCTGAGACCCCGGGCCAGGACATCAATCAGGTCAGCGGCCTGGATGCGGCGGATAGCGGGAAGTGGGGTACTCTGACTCTCGTCGCTGCCTCGCAACGAGTGACCCAGTGACCCCACGGCCAAGGCCGCAAGCCTTATTTGATCAAATCCCCACTCAATGGGGTTTCGGATGTGGTCTGGGCGGTCCATTTGCGCTCCTCCCGAACTGGTCGTTCAAGGGGCCGCGAGCCACCCGTGGCTTCACGCGATTCAGTCGCCAGTCGCGGGCGTCGATTTGACAAACATGATACTCCGATCCCGCCGCTACGTCGCCTCACGTTGAGGTCTCAGCTGTAGCCGCGGTGTGAGGGAGGCGCGACGCATGCTATTGGCGGCTCAAAAACCCCAAAAATGGCCGAAAACCGGATTGCCCGCGCGAGACGAAATTAGCAAATACGGGCGTCTTAGATTGACCAGATTTGCCTGAATCATCTATCGGTTCTCGTCGATTTCGGGCCACGCCGGTTGCGGGAGGGGGGTAGATGACTAGCCGCAGAGCCGCCGCGCTGTTGTTTGCGCTGCCGCTTGCCCTTCTTCTGTCCCCCGGAAGCGCTCTCGCCGAAGACAGCGGGAGCAGCGTCGCCAAGACCCCGCCGGCTGCGCCGAAGCCCGCCCAGCCGAAGCCCGCCGAGCCGCCGCAAGGGCTGACCGAGCCCGAGGACACGATCGCGCCGCCAACGGGCGAACAGACCGGAGCGACTGGGGCGCCACCGCCGTCACAAGAGATGGTTTCCCCAACGGTTGATGAGGGCGCCGGCTGGGAAGCGGCGGTTGAGGAGGCGCAAAAATCCACGCCTCTCATCGGCGAGGAGCAGACCAAGGCGCTCGAGCGCATCAACGCCTATTTCAACAACATCACCAATCTGCAAGGCAGCTTCGAGCAGGTCGATGCCACCAACAAGCAAACCACGGGGCGCTTCTACGTGCAGCGGCCGGGCAAGCTTAGATTCGACTACGCACCGCCGAGCGCGCTCCGCATCATCGCCGATGGCAGCCATCTCGCCATCGAGGATTCCGACCTGAAGACGGTCGAGAAATATCCGATTGGATCCACCCCGTTCAAATTGCTGCTTTCTGACGCGGTCGACCTTGCGCGCGATGCCCGGGTCGTCGGCGTCGAGAGCGGAGACGGGACCCTTGCCGTGACGCTGGAAGACAAGTCGGGCGATGCCGCCGGCAGCATCAAGCTCGTGTTCCAGAACGGCGCCGAGCTCCAGCTGAAAGAGTGGAGCATCACGGATGCGCAAAATCTGACCACGCGGGTGACCGTCAGTGACGTCGTCCCGGGGCGGAAGGTCGCCTCCGACTTCTTTACCGCCAAGGAGGGGTTCCAGCCCTTCCGCTAGGGGCATCGGAGGCCGGCTCACGGCCATTTTACCCCTTGGGCGGCGCACAAATTTCCTTGTAGACCAATGGCTTAAGGTGCCGGGAAAAGCGTCGTTTACGTCGTATTAAATTTTTCCCGGGGCTGGCGTTGAAATCTATCCGAAATCTACTTATGTCTGGTGCCTAGAAGCGGACCACGTCGCTTTTCATCGGTAGTGCCCCCCGTCTAGCCGAAGATGTGGTTCGCTCGTGCCGGCTTCCCTCCCGGCACGCGCGCGAAAACGCGCTTCTGGCGCCCAACCACGCGCAGCGGTTGGGCGCCTTTTCTTTTGTCTATCGGCCTTCCAATACTTTCGGCCTACTTCAGGGATTGAAACGGAACCTGAATTGGCTATTTAGGTTGCAGTGGCGGGATTCCCTCTCCCGCCACAGGTTCCCCCCATACGGAACCGGAGAAGCCCCGAGTCCCCCCGTCTCCGGGGCTTCTTCCTTATTGGCTGCCGTCTCGCCGGCATCTCGCGAAGTGTGGACGGGGCCAAGGGGCGCGTTGCTTTTCACCCCGCGCGCACCGATCCTTCGCCCCCATGCGCTTCCGCCTTGCCACCTGGAACATCAACTCGGTCAGGCTCCGGCTCGATCTCGTCCGTCGCTTCGTCAAGGCGGTGAAGCCCGATGTCCTCTGCCTGCAAGAGATCAAATGCATCGAGGAGAATTTCCCGGCGCGCCAGCTCAGCGCGCTCGGCTTTCCCCATATCGCGGTCGCGGGCCAGAAGGGCTATCACGGCGTCGCCACGCTCTCGCGCCTCCCCTTCACGCTGCAAGAGCGCCGCGACATTTGCGGCCGCGGACATGCGCGCCATCTCGCAATCGCGCTCGACGGCGCGGGTGCAAAGCCGATCGTCCTGCACAATGTTTATGTACCCGCCGGCGGCGATATCCCCGACCCCGCGCTCAACGACCGCTTCCGCCACAAGCTCGACTTCCTCGAGGCGCTCGCCGCCTGGTTCGAGGCCATGGGCGGCAAGCGCAAGAGCCGCATGATCCTGGTCGGCGATCTCAATGTCGCGCCGCTCCCGACCGATGTGTGGTCGCACCGGCAGCTCCTCAAAGTGGTGAGCCACACGCCGGTTGAAGTCGAGCGGCTCGAACGCGTCCAGGCCTCGCAAGGCTGGATCGACGTGATGCGCCGGCACGTTCCGGCCGAGGAAAAGCTCTTCACCTGGTGGAGCTATCGCAACCGCGACTGGCGCGCTTCAAATCGGGGCCGGCGCCTCGACCATATCTGGACGACGCCCTCTCTCGATGGCGTCACGCACTCGATGACGGTCCTCGACAAGGCGCGCGATTGGAAGCGAACCTCCGACCACGTGCCGGTCATCGCCGACTTTTCGATCGGATGAACTCCGGCACGCCCGTCAGGGCACGAGCTTGTAGCCGCCGGTCTCGGTGATGAGGAGCTCGGCCTGCGAGGGATCTTTCTCGATCTTCTGCCGCAGGCGGTAGATATGCGTTTCGAGCGTGTGGGTGGTGACGCCCGCGTTATAGCCCCACACCTCGTGCAGAAGCACCTCGCGCGTCACGACCCGCTCACCGGCGCGGTAGAGATATTTCAGGATCGAAGTTTCTTTCTCGGTGAGCCTTATCTTGGCGCCGCCGGCGTCGAGCAGCAACTTGGCGGCGGGCTTGAAGGTGTAAGGACCGATGGTGAAGACCGCGTCCTCGCTCTGCTCGTGCTGCCTGAGCTGCGCGCGCACCCGGGCGAGCAACACGCCGAGGCGGAACGGCTTGGTGATGTAGTCGTTGGCGCCCGATTCCAGTCCGAGGATGGTGTCGGCGTCTGACGTCTGCGCCGTGAGCATGACGACCGGGCCCTTGAACCCGCCGCGGCGGAGCAGCTTGCAGGCTTCGCGCCCGTCGAGGTCGGGAAGGCCGACGTCGAGAAGGACGAGGTCGATATGGCCGTTCCGCGCCAGCTTCAACCCTTCCGAAGCCGTGGGCGCGAGGACCGTCTCGAACTCCTCATGCAGGCTGAGCTGCTCGCTCAACGACTCGCGAAGCTCGTCGTCATCGTCGATGATGAGGATCTTGCGGGCGTTGCTCATGGGCGTCCCTGGCCTGTTCACTGTCGCCCGGGAGTTGTAAGGGGGGCAAGGCCCCCGGACAAGCCTGTCGCAAGGCCGGGACTGGCGCAAAAAATGGCACAGGGATCATGCGGGCGAAGCGATCTCGACACGTCTTCGTGAGGCGCGCGCCGAAAAATCGCAGCGAGGCGCGGGTCGCGCTCGGTCATGAGGTGAGGCGGGCGGCGCTCGGCCGCGGCGGCATCCGCGCGGTGAAGCGCGAAGGCGACGGCGCGACCCCACGCGGCCGCTTTTCGGTGCGCCAGGTGCTCTATCGCGCCGACCGGGGCCCCCGGCCGCGCACGCGCTTGCCGGTGCGGGCGATCCGCCACCATGACGGCTGGTGCGACGATCCCGCCGACCGCAACTACAACCGGCTGGTGAGGCTGCCGTCGCGGCGAAGCGCCGAAGGCTTGAAGCGCGCCGACCCGCTCTACGATCTCGTGCTCGTGCTCGGCTACAACGACTGCCCACGAGTGCGGGGAAGAGGCAGCGCCATCTTCGTGCACCTCGCCCGGCCGGGGTTCACGCCGACGGACGGATGCATCGCGCTGTCGCGCCGCGACCTCACCATGCTGCTCTCACGTTTAGGTCCGAAATCGGCGATCGTGGTCGGCTGAATTCAACCGGCACGCGGGCCGAAGATCGCCGTGCCGATGCGGACGTACGTTGCGCCGAAGGCAATCGCGCGGGCGAAATCGCCGCTCATGCCCATGCTCAGCTCCTTGACGCCGGTTTCTTGCGCGATCCCGGCGAGGAGCGCGAAGTGCATCGCGGGCTCTTCGGCGAGCGGCGGAATGCACATGAGCCCGTCAATGGCGAGCGCGAAGGTCTCGCGGCAGAGCGCGATGAAACTCGCGGCCTCGCCGGGAGGAATTCCGGTCTTCTGCGGCTCCTCGCCCGTATTGACCTGAACAAAGAGACGCGGCCTGAGGCCCGAGCGCATGATCTCCTCGGCGAGAGCGCGCGCGAGCTTCGGCCGGTCGAGCGTCTCGATGACATCGAAGAGCGCGACCGCCTCGCGCACCTTGTTGGTTTGCAGCGGCCCGATAAGATGGAGCTCGATACCGGGATGACGCTGTTTCAGCGCCGGCCATTTGCCATGGGCCTCCTGAACGCGGTTCTCGCCGAAAGAGCGCTGGCCCGCGGCGATCGCCTCGTTGATGTCAGGCGCGGTCACCGTCTTCGTCACCGCGACCAGCTCGATGTCGCCGGGCTCGCGGCCGGCCGCCTCGGCGGCGAGCGCGATCTCCTGGCGCACGAGCGAAAGCCGCTCGGAGACGGGGGCGGAGCTTGCGGGGCCTCGTTCCACGACTGCTATCTAACAGGCTTGCGGGAGCGCGTAACTTGACCGCTCTCGCCATTCTGGTTCATTCGGCATGCGCTGACGCAAAGACGAGCGAGGACAATGGCGGCGGAACGCTACGACGCGCCGAAACGGGAGAAGCATTGGCAGGCGGCCTGGGAGAAGCGGGCCATTTTTCGCGCCTCCGAGGACGACAAGCGGCCGAAATATTACGTTCTGGAAATGTTCCCCTACCCGTCGGGGCGCATCCACATGGGCCACGTGCGGAACTACACCATGGGCGACGTCGTCGCCCGCTACATGCGCGCCAAGGGCCATAACGTGCTGCATCCGATGGGCTGGGACGCCTTCGGGCTCCCGGCCGAGAACGCGGCCATCGAGCGCGGCGTTCATCCCGCCAAATGGACCTACGACAACATCGCGGCGATGCGCGACCAGCTCAAGAGCATGGGGCTTTCGCTCGACTGGACGCGCGAGCTCGCGACCTGCGACCTCGACTACTACCACCAGCAGCAGCGCCTGTTTCTCGATTTCCTCAAGGCCGGTCTCGTCGATCGCAAGACCCGCAAAGTGAACTGGGACCCGGTCGATCAGACCGTGCTCGCCAACGAGCAGGTTATCGACGGGCGGGGCTGGCGCTCCGGCGCGCTCATCGAGCAGCGCGAGCAGCCGGAATGGGTGTTCAAGATCACCGACTATGCCGAGAATCTGCTTCAGGCGCTCGACCGGCTCGAGCGCTGGCCGGACAAGGTCAGGCTGATGCAGGCAAATTGGATTGGCCGGTCGGAGGGACTTCTCGTCCGTTTTGCCGTCGCAGGGTCGGCGCCCGACGAGCACGATATCATCGAGGTGTTCACGACACGGCCCGACACGCTGTTCGGCGCAAGCTTCATCGCGATTTCGCCCGATCACCCGCTCGCCAAGACAATCGCGGATCGAAGCGCGGAGGCGCGCGCCTTCATCGACGAATGCCACCATCACGGCACGAGCGCAGCCGCGCTCGAGACGCTGGAGAAGAAGGGTCTCGACACGGCTTTGCGCGTGCGGCACCCGTTGATCGAGGGCGCGACGCTTCCCGTCTTCATCGCCAATTTCATTCTCATGGAGTACGGCACGGGCGCCGTGTTCGGGTGTCCAGCGCACGATCAGCGCGACCTCGAATTCGCGCGCGCTTACGGGCTTCCCGTCATTCCCGTCGTGCTGCCGCCGGGCGAAGATCCCAAGCGCTTCACGATCGCGGATGAGGCCTATACCGGCGACGGGATCATGATTAATTCGGGCTTCCTCGACGGCCTCGACGTCGCCGCCGCGAAGGAGGCCGTCGCCGACCGTCTCGTCAAGACCAAGCTCAAAGGCAAGCCTGCTGCCGCGCGCCAGGTTCAATACCGCCTGCGCGATTGGGGCATTTCGCGGCAGCGCTATTGGGGCTGCCCGATCCCGATGATCCATTGCCCATCCTGCGGCGTGGTGCCGGTGCCCGAGAGCGATCTCCCGGTGAAGCTTCCCGACGACGTGAGCTTCGACCGGCCGGGCAATCCGCTCGACCATCATCCGACCTGGAAGCACGTGAGGTGCGCGCAATGCGGCGGCAAGGCGACGCGCGAAACCGACACGATGGATACGTTCGTCGACTCGTCATGGTATTTCGCGCGGTTCTGCGCGCCGAAATCCGCTGAGCCGACCGACATCGCGGCGACCGGCTACTGGCTCCCAGTCGACCAGTACATCGGCGGGGTCGAGCACGCGATCCTGCATCTCCTTTACGCGCGCTTCTTCACCCGCGCCATGCACAAGACCGGTCACGCCGCCATCGACGAGCCGTTCCGCGGCCTCTTCACCCAAGGCATGGTCACGCACGAGACCTATAAGGACGTACACGGAAAATGGCTGCTCCCGGAAGAGGTGAGCCGCAAAGAGGGAAAGGCGGTGCATGCCAAGACCGGCGAGAAGGTCTCCGTCGGCGCCGTCGAATCGATGTCGAAATCGAAGAAGAACGTGGTCGATCCCGAGACCATCATTGCCGCTTACGGCGCCGACACCGCACGCTGGTTCATGCTGTCGGACACGCCGCCCGAGCGCGACATCGAATGGTCGGCGGGCGGGGTGGAGGGCGCGCACCGCTTCCTGCAGAGAGTGTGGCGGCTCGTGCGCGAGGTCGCGGGCAAGACCACGGCGGCGGCGAAGCCGCAAAGTTTTGGTCCGGAGGCCGAGGCGCTTCGCCGCGCCGCTCATCGCAGCACGGCCGCCGTGACCGCGGCCATCGAGAAGCTCCGCTTCAATACTGCCGTCGCCCAGACCTACGAACTGGCAAACGCCCTCTCCTCAGGCTTGCAAAGCACGGGACCACAACCTTCCCTCGACATGGCTTTCGCCTTGCGCGAAGCGGCCGAGCTTTTGGTGCGAATCGCCTCCCCCATGGTCCCCCACCTTTCGGAGGAGTGCTGGGCCGAGCTCGGCCATAAGACGCTCCTTGCCGAAGAGCCCTGGCCAGCCCCGGAATCGGCCCTTTTGCTCGAGGAAACCGTCACAATTGCGGTCCAAGTCAATGGTAAAAGGCGGGACGAATTGACGATTGCGCGGGACGCCGCAAAGGAAGATATTGAAGCAGCGGCGTTAAAGCTCGAAAATGTGGTTCGCGCCGTCGGGGGACGCAAAATCAAGAAGATCGTGGTCGTACCGCAGAGGATCATCAATGTGGTGGCGTAGCGCTGCCCTTATTGCATCGCTGTTCGCCGGGCTCATCGCCCTGGCGCTGGCCGGCTGCGGCTTCCAGCCCCTCTATGGCGGGACCACCGCCGGAGGCGCGAGGCTCGCCGAGGTCATGAAGGGGGTGGACATCACCCCGATCCCGGGCCGCGTCGGACAGAAGCTCCGCAACGAGCTGATCTTCGCCAGCACGGGCGGCGGGGTCGCCGGCCCGACCCGGTACCGGCTCAACATCACCATCAAGGAAAGCGTGACCGATCAACTGGTGCAGATCACGGGCGATGCGACCGGTCAGGTCTATCAGCTCGACGCGACCTTCAAGCTCATCGACTCGGCCACCGGCTCGGTTGTCTATCAAGGCAAGGCCATCTCGCGCGCGCCCTATAATCGCTTCCAGGAAATCTTCGCCAACGTGCGCGCGCGCTACGACGCCGAGAACCGCGCCGCCCGCACCGTGTCCGAGAGCATCAGGGTCCAAGTCGCGGCGCATCTCGGCAACGCCGCCTAAGCTTTCGCCGCCGCCATCTGCGCCCTTCGCAGCCGCATCACGCCCGCATGGTCGCCTACAAATCGTCAAGCGTCGCGAGCTTCGTCAAGGCGCCGAAGCCCGAGTGCCGTGCCGTGCTCGTCTACGGACCTGACGCCGGTCTCGTCGCCGAGCGCGCCGACGCGCTGACCCAGGGCTTTGCGCGAAAAGGGCGGGGCGAGACCGAGATCGTTCGCCTCGACGACCGCGACTTCGGCGAAGACCCGGCGCGACTCGAGGTCGAGCTCAGGACCCTTCCCATGTTCGCGGCGCAGAGCGTCGTGCGGGTCATGGCAGGCGCCAAGCTCGATGTGGCGGCGCTCAAGGCGCTGCTCGCGGAGGATTTCGCCAACGTCCTGATCGTCGAGGCGGGAAATCTCCGTCCCGACTCGGGCTTGCGCAAAGCGTTCGAGGCCAACAAGACCGCGGCAGCGCTTCCATGCTACGGCGACGCGCGCGACCTTTCGCAAATGATCGAATCGGAACTTGCCGACGCGGGCCTCAGCATCGACCGCGAAACGCGCGACTACCTGATGACGCGGCTCGGCGCCGACCAGGCTCTGTCGCGAGCCGAGGTCGTGAAGCTCGCGCTCTATGCGACAGGAGCAGGGACCGTGAGTCACGCCGACGTCGAGGCGATCGTCGGCGACGCGGCCGAGACGGCGCTCGAAAATTTCGTCTATGCGACGAGCGGCGGCGATGCGAGAGCGGCGCTGTCGGAACTGCAACGTCTCGTCGCCGCCGGCACCGACAAGGGTTCGGCGCTCTCGGCGCTCGGCCGGCATTTCACCCAGCTCCATCGCGTGGCTTCGGCAGTCGCGAGCGGGCGAACGGCGGAGGAGGCGCTCCGTTCGTTAAGGCCGCCCCCGCGTCCGCGGACGCGCGAGGACGCCTTCCTGATGCGATCGCGCAAATGGGGCGCGGGGCGCTTGGCCAAAGCGCTGCCGCTGATCCAGGAGGCGGTGCGGCGCTCGCGCCGTTCGCCCGATCTCGAAAGCGCCTTCGCCGAGCGCCTAGTGCTCTCGCTCACCTCGAAGGTTTGACGGCGGCGTAAGGCGCTGTAAGCATGTCGCGACGAATGAGGCTGGAGACATGAGCAAGCGCGAGAAGACGGCTGAACTGCGCAAACAGCTCTTTCTGCTGCTGAAGGAACGCGCGTTCCGGCGGGGGCGCATCGTGCTCGCCTCGGGGCGCGAGAGCGATTTCTATTTCGACATGAAGCCGGCGATGCTCGATCCCGAGGGCGTGGCTCTCCTGGTCGAGCTAATTCATCAGGAAATACAAGAAGTTAAGGCAGATTGCGTGGGCGGATTGGAGATGGGCGCGGTGCCGCTCATCGCGCCCGTCGCGATGCGGAGCCCCGACTTCGGACGCCGCCTTCCCGGCTTCTTCGTGCGCAAGGCGGTCAAGGACCACGGCACCAAGAAGCGCGTGGACGGCGCCGACATCGCCGGCAAGACCGTCATCATCCTCGAAGACGTGACCACGACAGGCGGGTCGGCGATGGATGCGGTCAGGGCGGTGCAAGAAGCCGGCGCCAAGGTTGCGCTCGTGCTTGCGATCCTCGACCGCGGCGAGGGCGCGGCCGAGCTCTATGCCAAAGCCGGAATTCCGTTCACGTCGCTGTTCCGCGCCGAGGAGTTCCTCGCGGTCGCTTGAGCCCGCTAGCGGCGGCGCAGCAGCCGGTGACGGACCTCCTCGAGCTGTTCGAGCGTCGTGTAACGGATGCGAAGCTCGCCCTTCTCGCCCTTGCCTTTGCGAATCTCGACTTCGAGCCCGAGCGTCTCGCGCAACTCCGCTTCGGCGGCGCGCGTGTCCGAGTCCTTGCTCCTCTGGCGCTTGGCCTTGGCCGGACCGCGATCCTGCGTAAGCGCCTCGACCTGACGCACGTTCAAGCCCCGGCTCACGATGCGCTCGGCGAGCGCAGCGGCGTCGGCGCGCCCGATGAGAGGCCGCGCGTGGCCCGCGCTCAACGCGCCCGAACGCACCAGGTCCTGCACGGTCTCGGGCAGCTTCAGGAGGCGAAGCGTGTTGGCGAGGTGGCTGCGGCTCTTGCCGACGATGCGGGCAAGGTCCTCTTGCGTATAGTCGTGGCCCTCGATCAGGAGCCGGTACCCCTCCCCTTCCTCGATCGCGTTCAGGTCCTCGCGCTGCACGTTCTCGATGATGGCGATCTCGACCGCTTCCTGATCGTTCAGTGTACGGACGATCACCGGCACGTCGTGAAGATTGGCGAGCTGGGCGGCGCGCCAGCGGCGTTCGCCGGCGACGATCTCGTAAGCGTCGCCCGACGACGGCCGGACCACGATCGGCTGCACCAGCCCGCGCTCGCGGATCGAGGCGGCAAGTTCTTCGAGTTGCGCCTCGGAGAAGCTCCGGCGCGGATTGAACCGGCCGGGCTTGAGCGCGGCGAGCGGAACCGTGCGCCGGTCCTCGACGGCGCCGAGCGCCGCCTCATCGAAGCGGTCGCCGATCAGCGAGGCGAGCCCCCTCCCCAGTCTCGATTTCTGCGCGCTTGCCGCCATAGCGAGCCTTTTCCCCCTAATGCCGCGAATGCGTCACGCCGCACGCATGCGCCGCTCGCGCTCGATCACTTCCGAGGCGAGCTGAATGTAAGCCTGGCTGCCGGTGCAGCGATAATCGTAGAGCAACACGGGTTTGCCGTGCGAGGGCGACTCGGCCACCCGCACGTTGCGCGGGATGATCGTGGCATAGACCTTCTCGCCGAGCACGCGCCGGACGTCGTCGACCACCTGGTCCGACAGGCTGGTGCGCTGGTCGTACATGGTGAGCACGATGCCGTGGATCTGGAGCTTCGGGTTGAGGCGGACCCGGATCTCCTCGACCGTGCTCAAGAGTTGCGCCAGGCCCTCGAGCGCGAAGAACTCGCATTGCAGCGGCACGAGCACGGCGTCGGCCGCGGCAAGCGCATTGACGGTCAGCAAATTCAGCGAGGGCGGGCAGTCGATCAGGACATAGCTCGTCGCAATGTCCGGCGTCTCGCCGGCCGTCATCGCGGCGAGACAATCGCGCAGGCGATAATGCCTGCCGCCTCCGGTCGAATCGCGCTCGAACGACATCAGGTCGATCGTCGCCGGAACGATGGAAAGCCGCGGTACGTGGGTCGCGACCTTCGCCGCGGCAAGCGTCGCCCCGCCATTCAGCACGTCGAAGGTCGAGAGCGGCCGCTCATCGACGCCAAGCCCCGTGCTGGCGTTGCCTTGCGGATCGAGATCGATGATGAGCACGCCTTCGCCAACGGCGGCGAGCGCCGTGCCGAGATTGATTGCCGTTGTCGTCTTGCCGACGCCGCCCTTCTGATTGGCGAGAGCAAGAACGCGCATGCCGCGTGAGCCGAAGGCGTTCATGGCGCGCTCGCCGTCTCTTTGCGCCGAAGGTCACTCACCTCGACAATCCAGCCGTCCGCGGTGAGGCTCGGGCTGATCCGGCAGCCGAAATCGAAGCGCGTCCGCGCCTCGGCAATCTCGGTCTCTGCGTCGCGCCCTTTCAAGAATAGCCCCCTGGTCTTTGTCCCGAAGAAGGGACTTGCGAGGTCGAGGAGACGCGGCAGCGGCGCAAGCGCCCGCGCGCTCACCACGTCCGGTCTCAAGCTCTCGGCACTTTCGGCAAGCTCTTCAATGCGCATCGCGTGAATGTCCACAGGTGCCTTGGTCGCGCGCGCGACCTCGGCGAGGAAGGCGCATTTCTTGCGGTTGCTTTCGACGAGGTGCATGCGGAAATTCGGCTTGCCCGATTCGAGGATGGCGATGACGAGCCCCGGGAAGCCTGCCCCTGAGCCAAGATCGAGCCAGAGTCGCGCCTCGGGCGCAAGGGCGCAAAGTTGCGCCGAATCGGCGAAGTGCCGCGACCACGTCGCGGGCAGGGTGGAGCGTCCAACCAGGTTCTTGGAGGTCTTCCATAGAGCCAGGAGTTCTGCGTAACGGGTGAGCCTGTGGATTGTTTCACGTGGAACTTTAAAGACTTCGGCGAAGTCTGCCGGTCCTTCGAGGCTCGCGGCTCGCTTTCCGCCGGGCATGGCGCGCTTGCTCAAGCCCTCCTCGCGCTCACGCCTTTCTTGAGATGCGCAAGAAGCAGCATGAGAGCGGCGGGCGTCATGCCGTCGAGCCGGGCGGCCTGGCCGAGATTCTCGGGCCGGTGCCGGTCGAGCTTGTGGCGAAGCTCGGCCGAAAGGCCGGGCAGGGCCGCGAAGGCGAAATCGGAAGGAATAGCGATGCCCTCGTCCTTGCGGAAGGACGCGATGTCGAGCTCCTGTCGCTTCACGTAAACGGCGTAGCGCGCATCGACGGCGAGCTGTTCGGCGATGGCCGGATCGAGCGCGGCGATCTCGGGCCAGATCGCGGCGAGGCGGGCGACATTGACGCCCGGGTAGCTCAGCAGTTCGAATGCGCTTCGCTTGCGGCCGTCGCGATTGATGGCAAGACCCGAGCGCGCGGCCTCGTCGGGCGTGAGTGCGAGCGCGGCACGGAGCGCCGCGCCGTCTG
>DASTKZ010000100.1:0-6894 GCA_035715445.1 Methyloceanibacter sp. | reverse complement strand
ATCGCGCCGCGCCGCAAGGCGAGGGGTCCTTAGCGGGCCTCACCGATTTCGACGCGTCTTCAATAGTTCGGACGCCGGGAACGCGTCCGCTTTTGGGCCAACGCGAGCGTCGAACTGTGGCACACGGCGTCCGTTAATGACTAGCGGACGTTGATGCGCGCGACTCCTGGTTGTGGCACAATGTATGGCGTGCATCCAACGCAAGCGAGGGAATGTCATGAGTATTCAATCCGTCCTGGTGATTATGGTGGCTGCAGTACTCGTCGTCTTCGGCGGCATAGCGTTCGCGACCCAGGACAAATACGCTGTGCAAGTGCCGGGTGGGCTGTCGTTGTCTGAGTGCAGGGGATACGAGGAGTGGCCGGCCGTCGCCGTTAGTCATCCCGAAGACAAGATCAATATGATCGTCGCCAATCAGGTGATGATCGAAGCCTACCTCGCCGGTGTTCCAGGTAACGGCAAGCCGTTCCCCGACGGCGCCAAGACCGTGAAGATCCATTGGAAGCCGAAACAGAGTACCGAGGCACCATTCGCCGTGGTGGTGCCGGGCACCCTGATAGGCCTTGGCTGCATGGTGAAGGATAGCAAGAGATTTGCCGACGGCGGGGGTTGGGGATACGCCCAGTTCGATTATGACGCGGCGTCCGACACCTTCACACCCAATACATCTTTACAGGGCAACGATGCCAAGTGCGGGGTCGCGTGCCATACGATAGTCAAGGCAAAGAATTACGTTTTCACGGCATACCCGAAGCGGTGAACGGGATCATTATTACCGTCGGGTTCCGACGAGGCTCCCTACATCACTCCGCAATTCATCCGCTCGGACGTGCACCCCAAACTTGAGGAACCGGACATGAGCAGGACAGTCGATATGAAGCTTGAGATCGTCGTCATTCCAGTGTCAGACGTCGACCGGGCCAAGCGCTTCTACCAGGGCATGGGCTGGCGGGAGGACGTCGACATCGCCGGCCCCCAAGGCTACCGCGCTGTGCACCTGACGCCGACGGGGTCGAACGCTTCGATCCTCATCGGCAACAAGGGCGTCACCTCGGTGGAGCCGGGCTCAATCGCCGGTCTCGTCCTGGCGGTAGACGACATCGACGCGGCCCGTGCCGAGCTCATCTCGCACGGCGTCGACGTCAGCGAGGTCTTCCACGACGCTGGCGGCAGCCTGGGCGGCGGCTTCATCGCCGTCCAAGAGGCGCGCGCGCCGGGGCACGACCCTGAGCGGCGTTCTTACGCCTCTTATGCGTCGTTCAGCGACCCGGACGGAAACCGTTGGCTGTTGCAGGAGATCACCACCCGGCTCCCAGGTCGGATTGATTCTAACGCTACGACATTCACATCCGCGTCGGGGCTGGCGAGCGCGCTCCGCCGCGCGTCGGCGGCTCACGGCGAACACGAAAAGCGCACCGGTCAACATGATGCGGGTTGGCCAGACTGGTACGCCGCCTACATCGCGGCGGAACAATCCGGCGCTCCGTTGCCGTCCTAGCGGGACCGTTGGAGCGCGCCGCCCGGCGACACTTAGCGCGCGACGTTGGCGTAGACCGCGACATTGCTGAAGGCTTCGGCGCTTGCGGTCGCAAGATCGGGACCGATCGAGGTCGGTCCGCTCATGGCGCGGATCGCCCCTTCCTTCGCGCCCGCGATCAAATTCTTGGTGATGAGGGCGGTCCCCGCCGAAGGATCGACCGACACGCCGATGCCGATGAGAACGTCGCGGATCAGATTGTCGGCAACGTTCACGTCGCGGAGATGCGGCCCCCAGCCGATGATGATGCCGTAGGCCGGCGCGCCTTCGATGACGTTTCCCGTCACCACGCAGTCGGCCTCGACGGCGATGCCGAAACCGCGCAATTCGTTGTCCTTGCGCAGGAAGAGGTTGCGGATCAGGTTGCCCTGGATGACGGCGAGCCTTCCCCCTTTGGCGAAATTGGCGACGGAGATGCCACCCGCGGCCCGATCGACGAGGTTGTTGGCGATGACGCTGCCCTCGACGGAGAACTCCGCGTAGATCGCGACCTCGCCGAGGCGCGCGCAGGAATTCCCGATCATCTGGCAATTCGATGCGGCGTTGGCGCGGATGGCCGAGACGGCGCAATCGGCGATGCGGTTGCCGTTGATCGTGATCGTGCCCGCGCGGAGGACGCTGATCCCGTTGCCGGTGTGGCCGCCGCCCCCGCTCGCGGCGATGCCCGCGATGCGATTTGCCGTGACG
The DNA here is from genome assembly GCA_035715445.1 of Methyloceanibacter sp. Classification (GTDB taxonomy): domain Bacteria; phylum Pseudomonadota; class Alphaproteobacteria; order Rhizobiales; family Methyloligellaceae; genus Methyloceanibacter. The sequence goes on along the minus strand of DASTKZ010000100.1, from coordinate 4,670 downwards.
ATGGTTAAGTCCTCGCCCGGCTCGGATCGCGACACCACGATGCCGTTCTCGCCGCAGTCGCGCACGGCGTTATGGGCGATTTGGAGACCGCTTGCGTCTTCGCTTACGAGTCCCGCCTTGCGGGCGTCGCCGATCTCGCAATCCTTGATCCAGCCCGAGACTTTTCTCAAACAGACGCCGTTTGCCGTGCTGCCGGTGAAACGGCAATTCGTGACGTCGAGATGCTTTGTTTCCCTCGCGGTAAGAAGCGACCCGCTCTCCGCAAGCGGCTTCGCATCGCCGTCGAGCACGAGACCGGAGAGCCGCACGTTCTCGACCTCGTCGAGGACGATGAGCGCCCCGCCGTCGCGATAGCGGAGAATTGTCTCGCCCGGAGTGCCTTCGATGCGGGTTCCGGATTTCAGCGTGAGCTTGGCGGTCGAATAGATCCCGGCGGGAAGAAAGAGCGGCAAACCCGTTTCCGCCGCCGCGTCGGCCGCGGCTTGGAGGGCCGCGGTCTGGTCGATCGCGCCGCCGCCGGGCGCGATGCTCTGCGCGCCGCAGAGTTCGGACTCTTGCGCGAAGCCCACGCGCGGTCCGGCCGCCACGGCAAGGCCAAGCCCGACCCCGCCCAACAGCACCTCGCGGCGACCGACAGCCATGGCTCACGCACCCCTTGCGCTTATATCCGCCCGAGAGATCGGCTGGCGGCCCTTCGTTTTCAACGGCTTTTCGCCGTTTGCGCAAGCAAGAACGAAACGCAAAATCTCGATCCCGCCGCGAAGCAAGGCCTCGCGGCTTTGGGACCCGCGCTTTTTCGTCCAAGGCGGGACGTGGACGAACACGACAAGTGGAACGGTGCGCTGACGCAGCGCCCATTCGAGCGAATGATAATAGAGGAAGTTGCAGAGATAGGCGCCGGCCGAGCGGGAGGTCCGGGCGGCGATGCCGCTTCGCCTGAGATGCGCGGCGAGGTCCGCGGCCGCAAACGGCGTGTCGAAGCGAGGGGGTCCGCCGTTGCGGATCGTGCGGGCTTTCGGCATCGCGCCTCGCGCGTCGTCCCGTCGCGCCACGCGATTATGCGCCGACGCTTCGATGTGAAAAGCCTTGGCGCGCGCGCTCACGCCAAAATGAATCATCACATGAGGTTGGAGCGATCGGTAAAGGCGGGGAATGAGCGCGACGTCCTCCCACGCGGTTGGCAGGATGCGGGCATCGAGCGCGCGTCTGGCCGCGCGTTCCCGCTCCGCCAGGGTCTCGACCAGCCAAGCAGACGGATTCTCGGCAAAACCCGGGAAGGGGCCGAAGCCCGTGACGAGGATGCGCGGCCGAGCCATGCGGAACGGCTTACAAGGGGCCAAACCGCGAGGGAAGCGATTTCGGCGAGCGCCTAGTCGGCGCCCTTGATTCCGGCAAGGCGCGCAAGCTCGGACGCCGCGGCGGACGGCGTCATCTCGCCCGCGCGCACCTTCTTTTCCAGTTCCTGGAAATGGCGCGCCGCGCGCTTGCCGCCTTCGAACGCCGCGATCAGGCGCTGCTCGAAGATATCCCGCATCCACGCGGCCGCCTGGTCGCGGCGGCGTAGATCGAGCGCGCCCGAGGCGGTCAGAGCCGCATGGCGTTCCACGATTTTCGCCCACAGCGCATCCAATCCGCGGTTGTCGCGCGCCGAAAGCGTCAGCACTTGCGGGTCCCAATTGCTGTTGCCCGCGGCGAGAATGTGGAGCGCGGTGCGATATTCCATCGCCGCGCGGTTGGCGCGCTCGACCTGGTCGCCTTCCGCCTTGTTGACGGCGACGACGTCGGCAAGTTCGAGCAGTCCGCGCTTGATGCCCTGAAGTTCGTCGCCCGCGCCGGGGATCGCCACCACCACGAACACGTCGACCATGTTCGAGACCGCCGTTTCGGATTGGCCGACGCCGACGGTCTCGACCAGGATCACGTCGTAGCCCGCGGCTTCCGCCAGCGCCACGCTCTCACGCGTGGTCTTGGTCACGCCGCCGAGGCTGTCGCCGGCCGGAGAGGGGCGGATGAAAGCCTTAGGCTCGGCGGCGAGCCGTCCCATGCGGGTCTTGTCGCCGAGGATCGACCCGCCGCTCCGCGAGGAGGTGGGATCGACGGCAAGCACGGCGACCTTATGGCCTTGCGCGGTCAGGTTGAGCCCAAGCTGGTCGATGAGCGTCGATTTGCCCGCGCCCGGAACGCCGCTGATGCCGACCCTGATCGATTGGCCGGTGAAGGGCATGAGCCGCTCAAGCAGGGCTTCGGCTCGGGCCTGGTCCTCTCGCCTTGCGCTTTCGACCAAAGTGATGGCGCGCGCGAGCGCTACGCGGTCGCCCGCGCGGATGGCCTCTGCGGTCTCCTCGACGTCCTGTTTCGCTCTGTCCGTTTCGCGCATGATGGCGGCGTAGGGGGAAACCGGGTTCAACGCAAGAGGTCGAACCTACTCCGCGGCCTGTTGCGATTTGGTATTCGCGCCGAGCTTCTGCATGAGGTCGATGGCAGCGTCGGCGATGGGCGTGCCCGGGCCGAAGATGGCCTTGGCGCCCGCGGCATGAAGCTCGGGATAGTCTTGCGGCGGGATGACGCCGCCCACGACAATCATAATGTCGCCGCGGCCTTGCGCCTCGAGCGCTTCGCGCAAGGCCGGCACAAGGGTCAGGTGGCCCGCGGCGAGGGACGAGACGCCGACGATATGCACGTCGTTCTCGACCGCCTGGCGCGCAGCCTCCTCGGGCGTCTGGAACAGCGGCCCGATATCGACATCGAAGCCGAGATCGGCGAAGGCCGAGGCAATCACCTTCTGGCCCCGGTCGTGGCCGTCCTGGCCCATCTTGGCGACGAGGATGCGCGGGCGCCGGCCCTGCTCGGTCTCGAAGGCCTCGATCAGCTCCTTGATGCGGCTCATGCTTCCTTCCATGCGGGCCATCTCCGCCCGGTAAACCCCGGTGATGGCCGAGACTTCGGCCCGGTGGCGGCCATAGACCTCCTCCAGAGCATAAGAGATTTCCCCGACCGTTGCCTTAACGCGCGCGGCCTCGACGGCGGCTTCGAGCAGGTTGCCGGTTCCTGTCTCGGCATAACGGGTCAGCGCGTCAAGGGCCGCGCCGACTTCATCCTCGCTTCGCTCCGCCTTGAGGCGGGTAAGCTTGTCGAGCTGCCGGCGCCTGACCGCGCGGTTGTCCACCTTGAGGATGGCGATGTCGGCTTCGCTGTCGGGGCGATACTTGTTCACGCCGACGATGGTCTGCTTGCGCGAGTCGATGCGGCCTTGCGTTGCGGTCGCGGCCTGCTCGATCATGCGCTTGGGGATGCCGGCCTCGATAGCCTTGGCCATGCCGCCGATCTTTTCCACTTCGGCAATGTGCTTCATCGCGCGGTCTGCGAGATCGTAAGTGAGGCGCTCGACATAGAAGCTGCCACCCCACGGATCGATGATGCGGGTCGTGCCCGATTCCTGCTGCAACATGAGCTGGGTGTTGCGGGCGATGCGCGCCGAGAAATCGGTCGGCAGCGCCAGCGCCTCGTCGAGCGCGTTGGTGTGGAGCGACTGGGTATGGCCTTGCGTCGCCGCCATGGCCTCGATGCAGGTGCGGACCACGTTGTTGAACACGTCCTGCGCGGCGAGGCTCCAGCCGCTCGTCTGGCAATGGGTCCTGAGCGCAAGCGAGCGCGGGTCCTTCGGCGCGAACTCGTCCCTGATGAGCTTCGCCCAGAGCAGGCGCGCGGCGCGCATCTTGGCGATCTCCATGAAGAAGTTCATGCCGATCGCCCAGAAGAAGGAAAGCCGTGGCGCGAAGGCGTCGATATCGAGACCGGCGGCGACGCCCGCGCGCACATATTCGACGCCGTCGGCAAGCGTATAGGCGAGTTCGAGGTCCGCCGTCGCGCCCGCTTCCTGCATGTGATAGCCGGAAATCGAGATCGAGTTGAATTTCGGCATCTTCTTCGAGGTGTAGGCGAAGATGTCGGAGACGATGCGCATCGAGGGCGTGGGCGGATAGATGTAGGTGTTCCGCACCATGAATTCTTTCAGAATGTCGTTCTGGATCGTGCCCGAGAGCTGCTCCGGCGGCACGCCTTGCTCTTCGCCCGCGACGATGAAGAGCGCGAGCACGGGCAGCACCGCCCCATTCATGGTCATCGACACCGAGACCTGGTCGAGCGGGATGCCGTCGAACAGGGTGCGCATGTCGTAGATGGAATCGATGGCGACGCCCGCCATGCCGACATCGCCCGTCACCCGCGGATGATCGGAATCGTAGCCGCGATGGGTGGCGAGGTCGAAGGCGATGGAGACGCCTTGCTGGCCGGCGGCGAGGTTGCGCCGGTAGAAGGCGTTGGAATCTTCGGCAGTGGAGAAGCCGGAATACTGCCGGATGGTCCACGGCCTCTGCACATACATGGTGGGGTAGGGGCCGCGGAGATAGGGCGGCACGCCCGGCATCCCGTCGAGGAAATCGAGCCCTCCGAGATCGCGCGCGTCATAGGCCGGCTTGACCGCGATCCCTTCCGGCGTTTGCCAGGCTTCGGAGCGCGGGGGAGCATCATGTCCGGCGCTCGCGCCGCTTGCGGCGAAGCCGATCTCCGCGAATGAGGGGATGCGCGTCATTTTTCGTCAGATCTCGTCATAGGCGTCGTTCAGAATTGCGAGCGTATCACAGCCTTGATGAAGAAAGCTGCCAATGCCC
>DASTKZ010000099.1:0-6281 GCA_035715445.1 Methyloceanibacter sp. | reverse complement strand
GGCCTTCTTCACCCACGCGGCATGGCTGGATCAGGCTTGCGCCCATTGTCCAATATTCCCCACTGCTGCCTCCCGTAGGAGTCTGGGCCGTGTCTCAGTCCCAGTGTGGCTGGTCATCCTCTCAGACCAGCTACGGATCGTCGCCTTGGTAGGCTTTTACCCCACCAACTAGCTAATCCGACGCGGGCCGATCTTTCGGCAATGAATCTTTCCCCCGGAGGGCGTATCCGGTATTAGCCCAAGTTTCCCTGGGTTATCCCGAACCGAAAGGCACGTTCCCACGCGTTACTCACCCGTCTGCCACTTTCCACCACCCGAAGGTGGCTTCACGTTCGACTTGCATGTGTTAGGCCTGCCGCCAGCGTTCGTTCTGAGCCAGGATCAAACTCTTAGGTTTAGAATTCGATTCTGACATGTCCTCGGCGGAATCTTGCCGAGGGGTCGCTGCGTTTTGACGAGTTCCCAACAAACGTGGCACGACGCAAATCCTTTTCAGGACCTGCGCGCAACACGCCTATTGGCTTATGAAAACGCAAACGACCGTCAGAGTCTCGTCGCCGGCTCCTAAGAAGCCGGCTCGCAAGGACTCCGCCGCCTGCGTTTCCCTTTCTTCGTATCACAATGTCAAAGAGCCGTTCGGACCCGAAGGCGATGCCTCGAGCCCGAACCCCCGATGGAAGCAAATCACCCATCCGGAGTCAACGACAGCCGCAGAGTTCCGAGACGAACTCAGATCTTGATCCGCTTCTGTCCGAAGGATCGCGCGGCCGCGTATGGTCCCGCAGGAAGTGGGAACGACCCGCGCGAAGAGGTGATTTAAGCGCCGCCCCCTCGCTTGTCAAGGGGCCGGTAACTGTGTCAAGCCCTTATTTTCTGGGCGGTTGTGACCTTGAGGCCACAATCCTGCCCGAATGCGTCGTCACCCTCGACATCGTTAAAGGCGAGGTAACCATTCCCGGGGTAAGGGGTGGTTCAAGGGAACTCGCCGAATGGGGGATCTCTGAAACAGCGAAGACTCTGAAATCGCGCCCAAAGACGCTGCTCAGATCGGCAGCGCGTGAGCCCGGTTCAAGAGCTTCGCGAGGGAAAATAACCTCCATCGGCGGAAATTCCTGCCTCGTTTGAGGGACAGCAACCGCTTCGGTGTTGTCCGCCCGGACGCGAGACGAAACAAGCGCACCGGCGGCGCCCGATCGACGGGGGGAATACGGATTGTTTAGACGCCGCAGTCGTTTTGCGCGTCGAAAGCTCGGCCAGGCCCTCGTGCCGGTCGCGGCTTCCGGACTCCCATCCATCTTTCTTGGCGAGATGCCGAAGGCGGAGCGCAAGCTGCCGCCGGTCTATCTCTGCGAAACGGGCCCCGATGGAGCGAGCTGCCGCATCAAGTGGCTCGCGAGCACCTGTCTTGCCGGCATCGTCGGCGTTTGCCTCATCGGGGTCGCCATCTACGCCTCGCTCAACATGGCGGACGGCTCGGGCATGGTGAGCTCGATCAAGCGGGCGAGCCTTGCCGCGCTTGAGCCGATGCGCACCGCAACGCTCGCGAAGTCCGCGCAGAGCGCCGGCGGCCAGAAGGAAGACCGCATTCACCTGACTGAAGCGGGCTTCGCCACGCGCCAAGTCATCCACGACACCGTCATCGAGAGTCACGGCAGCCGCGAGTTCATCACCATCAAGCCTTACCTTCGCATCGTCGCCGGACTTGGCACCGAATCTCCCGCCGATGCCGACCAGCTTCCGCCCTTCAATCCCTTCAAGCTCTATTCCGATGCAACGCCGGTCGGCGCGAGCGGCGAGGCGGAGGACGCCCCGCAAGCGGTGAGCGTCAACGTGGTCGAGGTTCCCGGCGGGATCCTGCCGCAATCCGACGGCGTCGAACTCAAGCCGGAGGACGTGGGCCGGCTCGTGGCGGAGGCCGCCGAGATTTTCGCTTACGCCGAGGGCGCGAACGCCGGCGACGGCGAGGCGCGCCTGATCCAAGCGGCTTATCACCCCGAAGACGGGCTTGGCTCGCAACAAACCACCGTCATCAGCAAATCGACGGACGACACCGCCGAGGCCGAGGACGAACCGTTCGAGGACCTTTACGCCGGCGCCCAGGTCAAGACGCTCAAGGTGGGAAGCGGCGATACCTTGATGAGCCTCTTCACCAAGATCGAGGCCGAGCCGGCGCAAGCCAAGGAAGTCATCGACGCGCTCGAGCCCATCTTCACCGCCAAGGATCTCAAGCCCGGCCAGGAAGTCCGCTTCACGCTCGTTCCGGCGCCTTCGGACACGGGGCAGATGGAACCGGCCAAGGTCTCGATCTTCGCCAAGGGCACGCATCTTGCGACCGCGGCGCGCAACCGCCAGGCCGTGTTCGTGGCGTCGACCGAGCCGATCGGGGACGATGCGGCGAAGCTGCAGCAGGCCTCGGCGCGGGCAACGCTCTACACGAGCTTCTACCACGCCGCGCTCGAGCAGAAGATTCCCGACGAGACCATCCTCAAGCTGCTCCGCGTTCACTCCTACGACGTGGACTTCAAGCAGAAGGCAAAGTCGGGCGACAGCTTCGACCTCTTCTTCGACAGCGGTAACGAGGGCGAGCTTGGCGAGCTGCTCTACACGTCCATGACGATCAATGGGGATACGCGCAAATTCTACCGCTTCCGCACCCCCGACGACGTCGTCGACTACTATGACGAGCAGGGCAACAGCGCGAAGAAATTCCTGATGCGCAATCCGGTGAGAGGCGGCCGCTTCACCTCGGGCTTCGGCGATCGCCGCCATCCGCTGCTGAAATACATGCGCATGCATAACGGCGTCGACTGGGCCGCCCCGACCGGAACCCCGATCGCGGCCGCCGGCGACGGCACGGTCGAGCAGGTCGGCGGCAGAGGCGGCTACGGCAATTACGTGCGTCTCCGCCACGCCAACGGCTTCTCCACCGCGTACGGCCACATGTCGCGCTATGCCGCGGGCGTGGCGCCGGGCGTTACCGTGAAGCAGGGCCAGATCATCGGCTATGTCGGATCGACCGGGCTGTCGACCGGACCGCATCTTCACTTCGAAGTGCTCGTCAACAACAGCTACGTCAACCCGATGACCATTCAAGTCCCGCGCGGCTTGCAGCTCACCGGGCGCCAGCTCGCCGAGTTCCAGAGAGAGCGCAACCGCATCGAGAACCTGATGGAGCTCGACCCCGTCACCAGCCGCGTCGCCCAGGTCACCACCAACTAGCGCTTCCCGCTTTTTATTCTGCCACGCCTTGTCATTGCCCGGCTCGACCGGGCAATCCAGGACGCGTTCTCAGTTTGCGCGCGGCGGCTGGGGGTACTGGATTCCCGCCTGCGCGGGAAAGACGGCGGCGGCTACTGGCGATCCTTGATGTACCAGTCCTCGACCTTGACCACGGCCGGGTTCTCGCCGTTCGGGAAGAGCCACGAGTCGACCGCATATTTCTGGCCGGTCTTGGTCTCGGTCAGCACGGCCGTCCAATGCGGCCAGTATTTCACCGGATTGAGCGTGGCGACGCCGCGGGCGAGATTCTCCTTGGACATGGTGCCGGACACGGTGTGATGCTTGAGCAGCCCGTTCGCCTGGAGCACGAGCAGATAGCTCGTCGTGTTGGTGGCCTCGTCGACGCAGTCTTGCTGGCTCGGATCGCCGGAAGCGGTGAACTGCATGCCGGCCACGTCCTTGATGCCGAGCTTGTTGCCGACCCTCACCTCCATGTAGGAGATGGCGTAAGCCACGGCGCGGCGCTCTTCGAAGGGCGTGTCGGCGCGCTTGGTCCGCTGCATCAGCGCCGAGATTTCCGCCATCTGCGCCGGGCTGAAGGTGTAGGTGGTCTGCTCCTTGCAGGTATAGGCGTGGCAGACGGTGACGCGGTTCCCTTGCGGCGCGGTCGCGCCGAAGCTCACGTAGTGGATGCGCCAATCCTCGCCGCCACCCGAGACGCAACCCCAGAGCCCCGCGGCGAGCAGTATGACCGGCAGGCGGCGGTTCACGCGTTAGATCCCCCGAGTTCCGGCGCTTTTTCCCGTGACCGAGGAGACAACATTACGGCGAATGAGGCAAGCGCCCGCGCGCCACACAGCGGCTTGTTTTAGCTGCCACTTTTCCGTCGCAATTCGGCGCGGCGCGCCGAATTCAAAGCGGTCAGCGAGGCCCAGCCCTAAGCCGCCTGTTTCGCTGCTTTGCCGTTGAAGAGGAGCCCGTCCTTGCCGGCGGTGACCTTCACGGTCTCGCCGTCGTGGATCTTGCCGGCCAGCACCATCTCGGCGAGCGGGTCTTGCACGTATTTCTGGATCACGCGCTTGAGCGGCCGCGCTCCGTAGGCCGGGTCGTAGCCCTTCTTGCCGAGCCAGTCCTTGGCGGCATCGTCGAGCTCGAGCGTGATCTTGCGCTCGGCGAGCAGCTTCTGTAGCCGCGCGATCTGGATATCGACGATCTTCCCCATCTGCTCGCGCTTCAAGCGGTGGAACAGGATGATCTCGTCGACGCGGTTCAGGAACTCAGGGCGGAAATGCGCGCGCACGACGTTCATCACCTGATCGCGCACAGCGTCGGAATCCTCGCCTTCGGGCTGGTTGACCAGATATTCCGAGCCGAGATTCGAGGTCATGATGATGAGCGTGTTGCGGAAATCGACGGTGCGGCCCTGGCCGTCGGTGAGCCTGCCGTCGTCGAGCACCTGCAACAGCACGTTGAACACGTCGGGGTGCGCCTTCTCGATCTCGTCGAACAGGATCACCTGATAGGGCCGGCGCCGCACCGCCTCGGTGAGCGCGCCGCCCTCTTCGTAGCCGACATAGCCGGGAGGCGCGCCGATCAGCCGGGCGACCGAGTGCTTCTCCATATATTCCGACATGTCGATGCGGATGATGGCGTGCTCGTCGTCGAACAGGAATTCGGCGAGCGCGCGGGCGAGCTCGGTCTTGCCGACGCCGGTCGGGCCCAAGAACATGAACGAACCGATCGGCCGGTTGGGATCTTGCAGGCCGGCGCGGCTGCGGCGCACCGCGGTCGAAACCGCCTCCACCGCCTCCTCTTGGCCGACGACGCGCTTTGCGATCTGCGTCTCCATCTGCAAGAGCTTCTCGCGCTCGCCTTCGAGCATCTTGTCGACCGGGATGCCGGTCCAGCGCGACACGACCTGCGCGATCAGGTCCGGCGTCACCACCTCGTGCGCCATGCCGCCGCCCTTCGATTCCTCCTCCTCGATCTTTTTCAGCTTGGCTTCGAGCTCGGGGATGACGCCGTAAGCGAGCTCTCCGGCTTTCGCGAGATCGCCCTTCCGCTGCGCCTGTTCCAGCTCGGTCCGCGCCGCGTCGAGCTGATCTCTGAGCGTGCCTGCCGTCGCGAGCTTCGCCTTCTCGTCCTCCCAGCGCTGCTGGAGCCCGCTCGCCTGCTCCTCGAGATTGACGATCTCCTTCTCGAGCTTGGCGAGCCGGTCCTTGGACGCGCTGTCCTTCTCCCGCTTCAGCGCCTCGCGCTCGATCTTGAGCTGCATCAGGCGGCGGTCGAGCTCGTCGAGAGCCTCGGGCTTCGAATCGACCTGCATGCGGAGCCGCGACGCCGCCTCGTCGACCAGGTCGATCGCTTTGTCGGGCAGGAAGCGATCGGTGATGTAGCGGTTCGAGAGCGTGGCGGCAGCGACGAGCGCGGCATCGGAAATTCGCACATTGTGATGCTTTTCGTATTTCTCCTTCAGCCCGCGCAAAATCGAGATCGTGTCCTCGACCGTGGGCTCCGGCACGTAGACCGGCTGGAACCGCCGCGCGAGCGCCGCGTCCTTCTCGACATGCTTGCGATATTCGTCGAGCGTGGTCGCGCCGACGCAATGAAGCTCGCCGCGGGCGAGCGCGGGCTTGAGCAGGTTCGAGGCGTCCATCGCGCCTTCGGCCTTGCCGGCGCCGACGAGCGTATGCATCTCGTCGATGAAGAGGATGATCTGGCCTTGCGCCGCCTCGATCTCCGACAGCACCGCCTTCAAGCGCTCCTCGAACTCGCCGCGATATTTGGCGCCGGCGATGAGCGCGCCCATGTCGAGCGCGAGCACCTTCTTGTCCTTGAGGCTCTCGGGGACGTCGCCCTTGACGATGCGGTGCGCGAGCCCTTCGACGATCGCCGTCTTGCCGACGCCAGGCTCGCCGATCAGCACGGGGTTGTTCTTAGTGCGGCGCGACAGGACCTGGATCGTGCGCCTGATTTCCTCGTCGCGGCCGATCACCGGATCGAGCTGGCCTTTGGCGGCGGCCTCGGTGAAGTCGCGGGTGTAGCGCTTCAGCGCATCGTAG
>DASTKZ010000098.1:0-14286 GCA_035715445.1 Methyloceanibacter sp. | reverse complement strand
GGACAAAAATCCTTCAGCGATGCGCTCAGCACCTGGAAGGAAAGCTCCGCCCATCGCACCAATCTCTTGCGTCCCAATGTCAGCGCTATCGGCGTGGCGATGGCCAAGAACACAAGCGGCCGCGCCTATTGGACCCTCGTTCTCGCCGGCGAATAGGCGGTCTTACGCTGTTTGCACTTGACGCTCAATCCGTAGGACAATGGCGACTTTCGGGCCCCCCGGTGATCCCATGCAGAAGAACGCCAGTTCGAATCTTCAGAGCGAGACCCCCTGGGCCGATCCTCTCCTGCTCGAAAATCAGCTCAACGACGACGAGCGCAAATTGTGTCACGCCGTGCGCGCTTATTGCGCCGAGCGGCTGCTGCCGCGCATCGTCGAAGCCGCACGCAACGAGCGCTTCGACCGCGAGATCGTCGCCGAGCTTGGCGCGCGCGGCTGGCTCGGCCCGACCATCGAACTTCATGGCTGCGCTCCCGGAAACTACGTCGCCTACGGGCTGATCGCACGCGAGCTCGAGCGGATCGACTCGACCCACCGCACGGTCCTGAGCGTGCAGTCCTCGCTCGTCATGCATCCGATCCACAATTTCGGGACCGGGGCGCAGAAGGCGAAATATCTCCCCAAGCTCGCCAAGGGCGAATGGATTGGATGCTTTGGCCTGACCGAGCCCGCAAGCGGGTCCGACCCGGCGAGCCTCCAAGCCCGCGCAAAGTCCACGAGCGGCGGCTATAGGCTCTCGGGGACCAAGAGCTGGATCTCGCATTCGCCCGCTGCCGATGTGTTCATCGTCTGGGCCAAGACCGACGATGGCGTCATCCGCGGCTTCATTCTGGAGCGCGGCATGAAGGGGCTCACCACGCCGAAGATCGAAGGCAAGCTCTCAATGCGCGCCTGCACCACGGGGCAGATCGTCATGGACGACGTGTTCGCGCCGGAGGAAAATCTGCTCGCAGGCGTCTCGGGCCTCAAAGGCGCATTCAGCTGCCTGAACCAGGCGCGCTACGGCATCGCCTGGGGGGTGATGGGCGCCGCCGAAGATTGCTGGATGCGCGCAAGGAACTATGTGCTCAATCGCGACCAGTTCGGGCGCCCGCTCGCCGCCGCACAGCTGATTCAGTCGCGGCTCGCCGATATGCAAAGCGAGATCGCGCTCGGGCTGCAGGCCTCACTCAGGGTCGGGCGCTTGATGAGCGAGAGGCGGGCGACGCCCGAGATGGTGTCGCTGATCAAGCGCAACAATAGCGCCAAGGCGCTCGAGATCGCGCGCGCCGCGAGAGACATGCACGGGGCGAACGGCATCTCCGACGAGTTCCACGTGTTCCGCCACATGGTCAATCTCGAAAGCGTCAAGACCTATGAGGGGACGCACGACATTCACGGCCTGATCCTGGGGCGCGCGCAAACCGGAATTGGCGCCTTCGGCGATTGAGCGCTAGTCGTCGCGCGGAGCCAAGGTGCTTTCGGGCGCCGGGTCACGGCGGGACTCTTGTTGCGCGCAGCGGTCGATCTTCATTTGCCCGTCACCGCCGCCTTGCTCGACCTCGATGCAGCCATCGCCTTCGACGGCCGACCAGCGTGGCGATGCCTGCCAGCCAAGCGTCGCCGTCTGCGGATCGGCGTAGTCTTGAGCAGAATTGAGGTATGAGGCAGGGGGCGGCGATGAAGAGGCGTATGGCGCACCGAGCGGGGGAGGGACATAACTCGATCCATAGCCATTTGGCGGCGCGAGCGGCGCGCGCGTGACCGGCGCCGGGCGCTCATAGGCTAAGGAATTTGTCGATGAAGAATTGACGGTGGAGCGCGGCTGATCCGTGCACGCGGCGAGCGCGCCAGCAACCACGGCAATGACGGTGAAGGCGAAAACTTTCCGCAATTCCCTAAATCCCCCGGGATTTCTGCCCCAGCCAGAGGGCAAGCTTAAGCCTCAAGGGGTTACCGAAAGGTCACGAATACGGCGGGTGGCCCTCGAGTCTTGCCAAGGACCTAGCCGGCATCTACTTGGCCTTGTGCGCCATGGAGAAGCCTTGCGCCTCGAAGGCGGGGGCGGCTTCGGACGACAAGAGGAATTGCAGGAAATCGCGCGCCTCCGGTCTTGCCCGTGCGAGCAGGGCAACCGGGTAGAGAATTTCCGGATGGCTTTCCTCGGGGAAGGTGCCGACGACACGAACCGCAGGCTCCGCCTTGGCGTCGGTTCCATAGACAAGCCCGAGTGGCGCCTCGCCCTTTGCGACGAAGGCCAATGCCGCGCGCACGTTATCGGCCTGCGCCACGCGCGGCGCGACTTCATCCCATACGCCGAGATAGATCAGCGCCGCCTTGCCGTATCGGCCAGCAGGCACGGAATCGACATTGGCCATGGCGAGCTTGCCTTCCGGGCCGAGCGCCTTGAACAGCGGCAGGTTCTTTTCCATCGGCAGCGTCACCGTCGAATCCTTCGGTGCAATCAATATGAGCGTGTTGCCCAATAGTGTTTGCCGAGAAGCGACGTCGATCAGATTTTTCTTTTGAAGCTCGTCCATCCAATCGAGGTCGGCCGAAAAGAAAATGTCGGCCGGCGCGCCCGCCTCGATCTGCTTGGCGAGCGCCGAGGAGGCGGCGTAGCTCACCACGACCTTATGCTCGGTCTTGGCTTCATAGCGTTTGACGGCGTCATCGAGCGCGTTCTTCAAGCTGGCCGCGGCGAAAATTGTGACGTCTGAAGCGCGCGCGGGCTGCCCAAGAAGGGGTGCGGCAAGAACGAGGGCGAGGAACAAAATGCCAATTCGGCATGACGTAAGGCGCATTTTCGACGATCCCTCTTTGGCGATTGAGTGCGATATAGCCAAATGGAAATATCGCCTAGAATTGTCGGTTTCGCCATAGCGTAAACCGTCTCAATCGTCGTAGCTTGGCGCCTTTAGCGGCAGAGGAACCCCATGTTTACGCTGACCGGCGAGGAACTCGTTGCCATCAAGCTTTCGTTGCGCGTCGCCCTCGTGGCGACGGCGTTAAGCCTGCCGGTCGGCATCCTGATCGCGCTCGTGCTCGCCCGCGGCCGGTTCTTGGGCCGCGGGCTGCTCAATGCGCTAGTCTTGGTCCCGCTCGTGCTGCCGCCGGTCGTCACTGGCTACTTGCTGCTTCTGACCTTCGGCCGGAACGCACCCGTCGGACGTTGGCTCGCCGATCAACTCGGCATCGTCTTCGCTTTCCACTGGACGGGTGCGGCGTTGGCCTCGGCCATCATGGCCTTTCCCCTGATGGTCCGTGCGATACGGCTATCCATCGAGGCCGTCGATCGAAAGCTCGAACAGGCGGCGGCCACCCTCGGAGCGAGCCGCCTCTCGGTCTTTGCCACCGTGACGCTGCCTCTCATCGCGCCGGGCATTTTCGCCGGCGCCATCCTCGCCTTCGCGCGAGCCATGGGCGAATTCGGCGCCACCATCACCTTCGTATCGAATATACCCGGAGAGACGCAGACGCTGCCGACCCTGGTCTACACCTTCACGCAAGTGCCAGGAGGCGATGCGGCCGCGCTTCGGCTGACGCTGATTTCACTCGCGATCTCGCTCGCCGCGATCCTCGTCTCCGAAGCGCTTGCCCAGCGCGTCAGCCGCAGGCTTCACGCGATATGAGCCTCGAAGTTTCGGCAGGGACGCATCTCGGCGAGTTCGCTCTTGACGCGGACTTCAAGAGCGAAAGCCGGGTGACAGCCATCTTCGGTTCGTCGGGCTCGGGCAAAACCAGCGTTCTCAATGTGATTGCCGGACTGCTTCGTCCCGAGCGCGGTCGCGTCGCGGTCGATGGCACGGTTCTCTTGGATACCGGCGCGGGCGTTTTCGTTTCGCCCCATCGCCGGCGCATCGGCTACGTCTTTCAGGACGACCGCCTCTTTCCCCATCTCTCGGTCAAGGGCAACCTGACTTACGGACGTATCTTCGCCGGATCCTCGCGCAACCATGCCTCTTTCGAAGAGGTTATCGACCTCCTCGATCTCGGCTCCTTGCTGCACCGGGGAATTGCCGCGCTTTCCGGCGGAGAGAAGCAGCGCGTCGCCATCGGCCGCGCGCTCCTCTCCTCACCCCGGCTGCTCCTTCTCGACGAGCCGCTATCGTCGCTCGACGAGAGGCGGAAGGAAGAGGTGATGCCCTTCCTCGAGAAGCTCAGGGATCGGGCCAGCATACCGATCGTCTATGTGAGCCACGTGCTTTCCGAGATCGAACGGCTGGCCGGAACGGTCGTGCTGATGGCGTCGGGCCGCGTGCTTGCCGTCGATGATGCGAGCCGCGTCAAAGCGAAGGCGGCGGAACTCCGCTAGGCTTCAGCCGGAGCGGGCGTCTCGGCACCTGCCTTCAGCGACGCCATGATCGAGTTTTCAGCGGCCTCCGCCGCGGCGATGTGCGCCGCGAGGACAGTCCGGACATTGTGGTGCCAGGCCGTGAATTCGAGCAGCTTGTTCGCAAGCCGGAGCTGGCCCCGCATGTGCTCCAGCGCGTTGTCGTGCTCCCGCTTGAGCTCGACGACCAACTGGTCGAACCGGGCGTTCTCGGCGCTGATCTCCTGCTGAAGCAGGTTGGCGCGCTCGTTCAAGTCGGCACGAATGTCATCCATGGCTGCGCCTCCCCCCGGGAACACGCACAAACCGTGCTTCCGCCGCAGAGTCCCAGCCAAGAAAGTGGCCGGACGTTCGTCAACGGATCGATTCGAGTTTTCCAGGTTATGCACAGAGGCGGACTGGCTCAGCGCTAGGCGCCGAGCCGCGAAAACCGCATGCACGGGCGCAGGCTTCGAGACCCGTTTGCAAGCAGCTCACCGGCATAACGGACGGTTTCATTGGCCGAGCGGCGCGGCGTCGCATCGGAATGGGCGGCGTTGACCCGCGTGGGTCCTGCGCTCAAACTTGAAGCCATGATCAGTGGCGCCTTGCTCGACCTCGCCGGCGTGGTCTACGACGGCGATCATGCGCTGCCCGGCGCTCTTTCCGCACTCGGGCGCCTGCGCGAGGCGGGTCTTTCCTTGCGCTTCGTCACCAACACCACCCGCATGCCGAAGCGCAAGGTGCTGGGGCGGCTTGCCAAGCTCGGCCTTGACATTGAAGACAGCGAATTGTTCACGCCGGGAGAGGCCGCGCGCAATTGGCTTGCCGCCAACGACTGCTCGCCCTCGCTGCTCGTGCATCCCAACCTCGTGGAGGAGTTTGCCGGCGAGGGGGGCCGCCCTCATCGCGCCGTCATCATCGGCGATGCCGGAGAGGATTTCGACTTCGCCCGGCTCAATCACGCCTTCCGTGAACTGATTGGCGGCGCCCCCTTTATAGCGCTGGCCAAGAATCGCTCCTTCAAGGACGACGATGGGGCCTTGAGCCTCGATGCAGGCGCCTTCGTCACGGCGCTCGAATTCGCAACCGGGCGCGAGGCGCTGGTCTTAGGGAAGCCTTCGCCGGCATTTTTTCAGGCTGCGCTGGCGAGCATGAATTGCGCGCCGGAAAGCGCCGTCATGGTCGGAGACGATGCCGAGTCCGACATCGCCGGCGCGCTCGACGCAGGGCTTGCCGCCGCCGTCCTGGTCCGCACCGGTAAGTATCGCCGAGGTGACGAGACCCGGTTCTCGCCGACGCCTACGGCGACGGTGGCCGACCTTTCAGCGGCCACCGATTGGATCCTGGCCCGGCGTGCGTCGTGAGGTCTTAAAACAGCCCGCGCAGCAGATTGACGATCAGGAGCAGGACGATCGCGCCGAGAGCCGAGGTCACGATCGCGCCGACAAGGCCTCCGCCGAGCGTAAGCCCCAAGCCGAGCCGTGGGAACAGAAGGGCCGCGATGAAGGCGCCGGCAATACCCACAAGAATGTTGCCGAGAAGGCCGAAGCCCCCGCCCTCGACCACGACGCCAGCGAGCCAACCGGCAACGGCGCCAATCAGGAGCGTAACAATGACAGCCATGATATCCATGATTTCCCCCCTTTTTTTGTTCCGTGCGTTGGGCGCAGCGGGACCGCGAAAGCTTAGCGCATTGCCGCAGGCACCACCAGTCGCCTCAAGCGGCGCGCCGCGTGAGTCGGCCCTTCGCGGTAGGAGGGACGAAGCCGCTTCAGCCTAGCAGGGCCTGCAAACGCACGCCTTTGCAGCGCCGCGGTCGACGCAGGACCATTTGGTGCCGGCCTTGCAGCGGCGCGTGCCGAAAATGCATCCTGCCTTCTCAACGGTCGAGTAGCTCTTGAGCATGGCGAGCGAATTGGCGGCGCCGGTTAAGGGGCTCGCATTCGCGCTCAACAGTCCCGCCCCGGCAACCGCGACGGCGACAGTCATGCCTAGAACAGCAAATGTCTTTGTCATCAGCGCTTCCTCCCTATCCGTGGCGTTGCGCCGGCGGCCAACCGCCGGACGCGCCAATATCGCGCGACCGCGGTCGATGCGCAAATGCGTTGCTTAAGATCCTAGGTTAACCAAGTGAAATGACGCGGGCGTTCAGCGCCTTGCTTTTGGCTGCAGCACCCAACGCCAATCGGGCCTCGGCGCATCAGCACGAAGGCCGACCCGGCACCAAGGGCCAATTACCCTCATCCTCAGTATGCACGGGCAAGTGTCCGTCGAGCCCATAGAACGTGTGCCGGCCGATCGGGAGCCCGTCGCGGCGCGCCCAATTCGGAAGCGACCCGCCACGCCTATCCTTGACGATGACCGGGTTCAAGAAATGCGTGGCCCCTGCGGTCGGGTCGGGCATCTCGCCGAGAAGGACAGAGTCGGCTATCCGCGCGGCATCGCGATAGCGCGCATCGCTCGGCTCAAGCCTCTCCATCTCACTCCGCCTGGTCATCCACGGCTCGAACTGCCAGGGCCGCGTGACCACCTCCTTGATCGTACCGCCCCATCGGCCGAGCCGCGTACGATTGAGAATCACATGGGCGACGGCGACCTTGCCGATCTCCGTCTCGCCGCCCGCCTCGAAGACGAGGGTGCGAATGAGGTAATCGCGGGCTTCGCCGTCGAGGGGCGGGAGCTGCGGCTCAAGCTGGAGCAGGCGCGAATCTGCGCGGGCAAGACGTACCGTACTATCGTCACGAGGCAAGAAACAGCTTCCGGGATTTCCAAGCGCAGCCAAAGATTGCGTCGAAGGCCCCACGATGTTTCCAATGAGACCTAACGCAAAGACCAAGGATAAGATGTAAATCCGCAACGCCCGTCTCCCCACATTACTGCAACGTGTTCGGTTCGAACTACGCGGATTCGCGGGATGAACAAGATGATTTTAAGGCGATACGGTAGCGATCTTGGGATCAATTGCGGCAAGCTTAACGGCAGAAAGAAGCATTTCCGGCCCGGATAACGTTGCTAAGGGGCGGAACGAGCGAATTGAGGCAAATTAGGGCTTTCCGCTATTCGTGTCGGGGATCGAGGGGCATTCTCAACCGCGGATTGATCGTGGCCCTCAGACTTTGGCCTTATGCACGTGCTCCAATAGCCGGATCGGGGGCGGGTGGGACGCACGACATGACGCAACGGCAGTTCTGGACCGGCGCGGCCTTGCTTTACGCAATCGGGCTCGCCGTCGCTCTCTTCCTTGTCTTGACCGCGCAAAAGATGCCTGAGGACGCCGTGGCCGCACTCGCGCTTCTCTGCGTTCCGCTGGTGTGGGGCTTTGGCCCCATAGCCCTCGCGTTGATCTGGCTTGCTTTGAAGCGTGACCTCTCAGCCGCCCGTTTCGGCCTTCATGTCTTCGCGGTGCTCTATCTTGTCATTGTCGCGCTCAACCTATGGTGGCGTGACCTAATCTAGATCTACTCCCGCGGCACGCGTGCGCGTCAGACTTTACCAAGAGAGACGCATCGCGATTACGAGGTAATCGGGTGCCGATCGGTCGACCATCGTCCACAACGAAAATTGGGGCCATGAGCCGATTTTTCGCATCATCGACACCGGTGGCGGTACGCTAACTAGAGCAGGAGTCATCATGTTGACAGCTGTCGTCGTGCTGCACCTTCTGGTGTATGATACAGAGACTGGCGCAGTCCTCTATTCGACGACGCGTGCCATGCACTCTTTCGTTAATTCAATCGAAAATTGCCGCAAAGAAGGGGTAGACAAGGCGCAGCGACTTGCCGCCGAATACCTCAAGACTTACCCCGCTGCTTCCGCGAACGTCGATTGCGAATGGCGGCCCGGCATTCCCACCGACCCGGCTTGAGAGACTGAACGGGCTTCCCCGTTCGACTCTTCTCAATGCGATCCTCGACCCCACACTTA
Source organism: Methyloceanibacter sp. (assembly GCA_035715445.1). Taxonomy (GTDB): domain Bacteria; phylum Pseudomonadota; class Alphaproteobacteria; order Rhizobiales; family Methyloligellaceae; genus Methyloceanibacter. The sequence continues at coordinate 6,068 of DASTKZ010000098.1, read as the reverse complement.
TAGGCGCGCTCACCCGCGCCATGAGGAGGGATTAGTGCCTTGATCTGTTCGTGAGTTTCAAAGGATGAGGGATTTGGGGCTACCCAGCAGCCGGGCAAGATTGCTATCGTCCGCCCGGGATCGGCGCCTCGCCCCGCCGCTCCCGGAAAGCGAAACAAGCCGATCCCGGAAAGCCTCGCGGTGAAATTCCTCGCCCCTCTAGCCGTGGCTGCTTTTGCGGCCGTGTTGCTTGGCGGGGCGGCCGGCGATCGCCCGGTCGTTATCGGCGCGATCTACAATCTGACCGGCGGCCAGCAGAATCTCGACATTCCGTCCTCGCAAGGGGCGCGTCTTGCCGTCGATCTTGCCAATGAGCGCGGCGGGGTTCTCGGTCGTCAAGTGAATATGATTGTGGTCGACGGCGAGACCAAACCCGAGATCATCGCCGCAAAAACGCGCGAGCTCATCGCCGATCAGCAGGAGATCGCAGGTCTCATCGGCCTCTCAGACACTGACATGGTCCTTGCGGCGGCGAAGGTCGCCGCGGAGCGACGCCTCGTGTTTCTCACCTCCGGCGCGACCTCGCCGCTTCTTCCCGAGCAAGTTCCCGAATATCTGTTCCTTGCCTGTTTCGGCGACAACGTGCAAGCCGCGGCCGGAGCGGAATGGGCCTACGACACGCTGAAAGCGCGTACCGTTGCCGTGCTGTTCAGGGAGGATTCGACCTACACCGGGCTGCTGCACGGCTATTTCGAGACCCGTTTCAAGGAGCTTGGCGCCAAGGTGCTTGCTGTCGAATCCTACAGACTTGATCCGAGCGACATCAGCGCGAAGGTTGCCAAACTTCCCGCGACCGACCTCATCTACCTCGCAGCTCTGCCCGACGGTGTCGCGCTCGTCGTGCCCGCCCTGCGCAACGCCGGAATCGAGACGCCGATCATCGGTGGCGACGGTCTCGATATCGGCGAAGCCTGGAAGGGAATCGATGCGGCAACCAAGGTTTACTTCACCACGCACGCGTATCTCGGCGCCGACAACCCAGCGCCCGCGGTCAAGGAATTCCGCGCGGCCTTTGCACGCGCCTATCCGGGCAAGGAACCCGACGCATTTGCCGCGCTCGGTTACGACGCGGCTCGACTGCTCATGGCGGCAATCGAGAGCGCGTTGAGCACCGAACCGCAAGCGGTGCGCGAAGGCCTCACCCGCACCAAGGACTTTCCGGGCGTGACGGGTAACATCACCTTTGCCGCTGAGAACCGCGTTCCGCTAAAATCGGTCACCATCATGCAAGTCGACAGCAGCCGGCAGAAATTCGAAGCCGAGATTTTGCCGAAGAACGTACCGTCGCCGCGCTGACGCGCGATGCAGCAACGATGGCGCGTCGATGCGAGGACTGCATGGGTCTCAAATATGTCGAGGAGCCGGGCGACCCAACAAAGAAAAAGGGCAGAGCGGGGGAACACTCTGCCCAGGTTTTCGGCCGCCCGTGGCGATCGCCGCGGGCACTTTGGCGCCTCGCCTCAAGCGGCGTTGGCGTCGCGTCGGGGGGAAGGCGGAGGGGAGGGAGCCCTCGCCTCGCTGCACAGACGGCCGATTTCTTCTTGCGCGGCAGGGCTTTGGATCCAGCCGAGGCCATGCAAACAGTCGGGCTCGAACCTGAGCTCGAAGGCTACGGCGCGCCAGCTCGCGAACTTGCCGGAGCGGGCAAGTTCTCGCGCGCGGGCTTGCACGCGCTGTAAAGTCTCGCTCAAATCTCGCCTCTCTTGTGTCATGAGGGGAAGTCTAACGCGGGCCCCGGGTTAACCGCGGGCACCTTAAGGGTTACGCCGAATGATCCGGGGATTGTCCACAAGGATACCGGCTATGCCTCTATGGCGCGATACCGGCTATGCCTCTATGGGGCGGCCGTCTCGCGTCCGTCAGGTCGGTAGAAAAGGCATAACATTCTCCGCTTCTATCTGCGCGCGCATGGAAATTCTGTTTCTCATTTCAGTCCTTGTCTTCGTAGCCATTATGCCGCCTACAGGGAATGGCTCAACGCTGCCCACAGGCGTTGGCTCGGCGAGCTCGATCTCTACAAGAAGCGCCTGTCCGCTTACGAAGAGCTGAAGCGCGCCGTGGGGCCACTGCGCGCGGCGGGCCAAGTTTCGCAAGACGACGCCGACCGCTTCGCACGAACGATGTCGGATATGCGGTTTCTGTTCGACAAGGAGTTCGATTCGTTCGTCGGCGCCCTTCATGGCGCGCTGGTGAAGTAGCACGCCCTCGATGCGCTGCTCGAGAAGGCCGCGAACTACGCCCGCTCACCGGAAGATCAGGCGTTGACCGAGATGGCCAAGCGGCGGAGCCGCGAGCTTGCAAGCCAAATCACCGAAGCCATCGACCGGGAAATGCCGGAGCGGATGGAAAGGTTTCTCCAACCTCGGCCAATCGTCTAACCCCGCAAGCGTTTGGCCCGCGCCTGAGAACGCGACGCGGGGGACGAAACCGGCCGTACCGGATCGTCTAGCTTGCCGGCGCGATCCAGCCCGCGGTGCAACCCGCGAAGCGGGTCGCGTTCCATCTCGCGATGACCGCGAGCGGAATGACGGGCGGGTAGTCCTGGGAGCGCAGCACTCCACAATGGGCGCGACACTCTATATATGGCGGGCAGGAGCGACCCTTAGGAGGAACAGGCTTCGGCCATGCTCGATCCCGTCGTCAACTTCTTCACTCGCATCTTCGAGGCCATCGGCCGCGGAGTTGGCGTTGCCGTCAGCTTCGTGCTGTCACCGTTCCGCTGGTTTGGCGGTTGGTATGGGCGGCGGGGCGGAATTCTCAAGACCGTGCTCGGCGCGCTTCTCCTCGTCCTCGTTGCGCTCTACCTCTATTTCTTCTGGAACACGCAGAGGTGGACGAATTTCGACCCCAACTACGCCGCCCGCTACACCATCCCGGCCGAGCCCGTTGCAACGGGCGATAGGCCGGCAGGAGGGATCGTCACCGCGGAAGAAGCCGGCGCGCAGGCGCAGACCTGCCGGCGCTCGCTGATCGTCGATGCCACCGCGGACCTCGTCGATTTCAACGTGAACCAGAACGCGTGGATCTCGTCGATGATCCTGTACAAGCTCGGCCTGTTCGGCATCCCCTGGGAGCGGACGCCCTTCTTCGACAACAAGGCCGCTTTCCAACGCGGGATCAATCAGGCCGTCCGGCGCACCGCCATCGAGCTTGTCGATACTTTGGGGCGGGTGCGCGGCACCTCAGGCATCGATCCCGATTTGCAGAAGGCGCGCGGCAATTTGCAATTCGACGAAGAGACCTGGTATTTCGCCCTTAGCCCGTTCGGCCCCAAGACGCCGACGCCCTCCTTCTACCGCGCCGCGGTCGGCGACCTCCGGGCCTTCAATGCCCGGCTCGAGAAATGCGAGGCGGTGTTCGACGCGCGAGGCGACAATCTTCTCGTCTTTATCGACCGTATTGCCAACGATATCGGCGCGAGCTCCGCGATTCTGCGCGACCGATCCGAGAAATATAACAGCGGTTGGCTCGATCCACGCGCCGACGACCGCTTCTGGTTCGCCTACGGCCAGCTCTACGGCTATTACAGCATTCTCACCGCGGCGCATGCCGATTTTCGCGACGTGATCGCCCAGCGCGGGCTGACTCAGCTCTGGACCGAGCTCGAGGATCAGCTGCGGTCTTCGCTCAGAATTCAGCCGATGATCATTTCCAACGGCGACGAATCGGGCTGGCTCATGCCGGCGCATCTCGCGACACTTGGCTTCTACATCCTGCGGGTGCGCTCGAACTTGGTCGAGATCCGCCTCGTGCTTGATCGCTAGTTTATCGAATCGCACATGGTCGCCTATCGTGGTAAATTGCGAATTCGAGGCTGCGCCGCGTGGGAAGCGTGGCAGATAGCGGCACAGCGTGAGGCTAATCGCCATGACGAGCGAAGTGGCGCAAGGCGCTGAAATGCAAACAGGAAGACAGGGTGCCGAGCGGGAAGTCGAACGCCTGTTGCTCGATGCGGCGGGCGCCCTTCAGCGTCTCGTCGCCGAGCGCGATGCACTTAAAGCGCGCGTCGAGACGCAAGAACGGGAGCTCAACCGCCTTCAGGAGCATATCGCCCTGTTTCACGACAGCTACCGCAGGCTCACGAGCGAATTCATTGCTCAGTCCCAGCTTATCGACGGCGCCGTGAGCCGCTTCGTCGGCGCCAAAGCGGCCGAAATTCAACCGTTCAGGACGGAACCGGAAACCCGTTCCGAGGGTTGAGGAACTGCGGCGGGATGGGCCATGCCGGGCTGCGTGATCGGCTGAGCCGGTTCCCGTGTGCGCGTAAACTTTGGCACGGAGGGACGGTTCATGAATATTCTCGGTCCCAACCCACAACGCGGCCATGGTCCGGTAGACTGGAGCGCTCTCAGTCAGAAGCGGGCTGAGGCGAGCGAGGTCACACCACTCAACCTTCTCGGCGCGCGTATAGTTGACGAAGTCGAGGCGACCACCGCTGCAGCGCCGGCGAACGGCGGCAGCTCAGACTTGCTCATTCGCGGCCTGGTGGAACGCCTGCCGGCGATCGACGAGGCGTGGCCGCTCCCGGAGCGCGCCAAATGGTTGCGCACCGCCGCCACCATCTTCGCACTCGTCTATCGGACCGGCGAGGGCGAAGACGGCGAGATCGGCGTTGCTCTAACCGGAGCAGCGAAAAAGGTGCCGGAGGCTCCGTCGAAGACGAAGGACTCGCCGCCCGCCAAGGCAGCGGACTCCGTGCCGCCCGAGAAAGAACAGACCGCGCCTGAGAAGATCTCTGCCGATTTTTCGGTTTTGGGCAACGCTTCTTCGTAAAAGCGAGCGCTGCCACGAACGGGCACCGGCTTGTCGCTGAGATAGAGCTTTAGCCTGATGTCCTAAGCGTATGGTTGGCGCTTAGCCTGCCACCGCCCGCGTCGTCCGCGCCGCGGCAATCCGCTCGGAGATCGAACGGTAGGACCGCTCCTGCGGCGTTCCGCCATGGTCCTCGCTTGGATGGACTGAACCGTTCTGCAGGTGAGCCGGCTCCGGGTTTGCCTCTTCGACCCAAGCTTCGGCGAGGCGACGTGCGGGAATTGCGGCGGCGGCTTCCTTCTTGGCGCTGATGCGCGCCTTCATACGGAACCATTTCGCCTTCCGCGCAAAGGCGGCGCGCTGCTGCGGCGGCACGCCGATGCGATCGGCCGCCGCCTTCTCATAGAGGAGCGCGATCCTGAGATGTTGTTCTGCAGTGAGCACCATCGGGTGAGCATCGCCTCTCCGCTTTAAGAGTTCCCTAACGTGAGTGGGAAGCTGCGCCTCGGATTGGGGCCGGGGCAGGGGTCCAACGCAAGGTTGCGCGAGAGCGTGTCCTGTCTAAATTGGTTGTCTTCGTACGGCGGAACCAGCGTGACAAGACCCTACCGATACCGGCCGGCGTTGTTCTTCGTCCTGGCCTATGCGTTGAGTTGGATGTCGTGGTTGGCCGGGATCTACGCCGGGTCACTCCCGGAGCTTGAACCCTACGGCGCTCTGGCGAACCTCGCGGGGGTTCTCGGTCCGATCGGGGCGGCTCTGTTCCTGGTCCTCACCTCCGGGAGCGCAGCGCTAAAGCACGATTTCCGCGACCGGCTGTTCAACTTGCGGCGAGTAAGGCCGCTCTACGCGGCGCTCGCGGTGGCCATACCGTTTGCCGTCATCTGCCTGTCGATCCTCCTGTCCTTATGGCTTGGCCAACCGGCCGATCAATTCCGGCTCTCGGGGGGCGCGGGCCTCGTCCCTCTCGTCGGGCTCGCTCTGGTGTTCGCGCCCATTTGCGAAGAGGTGGGCTGGCATGGCTATGGCGCCGACAGTCTGAGAGACAGGTTCGGTATGCTGCCGGCGACGCTCCTATTCGCCGCTCTTTGGTGCGCGTGGCATGCGCCGCTCGTGTTTGTGCCCGGCACCTACCAGCATGAGCTCGCGACGATGGACAACAAGATTTTCGTCGTCAACTTCTTCGTCAGCATCATCCCCGCGGGCATCATCGCCAACTGGTTCTACTACAAAAACGACCGCTCCACCGCCGCAGCCATCCTGTTGCATGCGATGTT
>DASTKZ010000097.1:0-12569 GCA_035715445.1 Methyloceanibacter sp. | reverse complement strand
ACAGTTCAAGCACCGGTGGCCGCCTTCCCGGCTGCTTACGCAAAGATCAAGAGAGCCTAAAAACAGCCGTCCTCGCCTGCGACCTTAGCTGAGCGAGCGAACGGCGGCATTCTGGTGGGCTAGATCCGGGCGTGGCTCGCTGCTGGCGGTAGGACACCTTTCAGATCGTAAATGAGACCACCGGTCGCGAGCAGCGCCCCAATGCCTATCTCGCCGAGCGCGGTGATGGGGTCGTGCTTCACGGCGAGAATGATTGCATCGAACGGTCCTTGCGGTAGCGCGTTGGTCAGCGCAATGCCGTATTCATGCTGTGCCAACGCAACATCAGCCAGCGGATCGTAGGTGACGACCTCGGCGACGAACTCGCCGAGTGCGCGCACCAGATCGGCCACCTTGGTGTTGCGCGTGTCGGCCACGTTCTCCTTGAAGGTAAAGCCCATGACCAGAACGCGGGCGCGATCGATGCTTTGCTTGCGCTTGAGCATGGTCTTGATGATGTCATTGGCGATGTAGGCCGCCATGCCGTCGTTGATGCGCCGTCCGGCGAGGATCATCTGGGGATGAAAGCCGACCGATTCCGCCTTGTGCGTCATGTAGTAGGGATCGACTCCGATACAGTGGCCGCCGACGAGCCCGGGGCGAAACGGTTGGAAGTTCCACTTGGTGCCGGCAGCCTCGAGGACTTCTCGGGTATCGAGACCGAGCGCTTTGAACAGCATGGCAAGCTCGTTGATTAGCGCGATGTTGACGTCGCGCTGGATGTTCTCGATCACCTTGGCCGCTTCCGCTACGCGGATCGAGCTTGCACGATGCGTGCCCGCGGTGATGACCTTGGCATAGACTTGATCGACGAGATGGGCTGCCTCCGGTGTCGAGCCCGAGGTGACCTTGACGATGTCGGGCAAGCGGTGGGTCCGGTCTCCGGGGTTGATGCGCTCGGGCGAATAACCGGCGAAGAAATCGCGATTGAAGGCGAGCCCCGATGCGGCTTCGAGCACCGGAATGCAAACTTCCTCGGTCGCGCCCGGATAGACCGTCGATTCGTAGACCACGATATCGCCGCGCGAGAGCGCGCGCCCGACGGTTTCGCTCGCGGCGACGAGCGCGCTCAAATCCGGGCGCTTGGCCTGATCGACCGGCGTCGGCACCGTGACGATGTAGAAATTGGCGTCGCGCAAATCATCGGCGTCGGCGGTGTAGGCAATGGGTCCCGCTTGCGCGAACTCCTCGGGCATGACCTCGCGGGTGCGGTCCAGCCCGGCGCCGAGCTCGGCGACCCGCTCGCGATCGATGTCGAAGGCGATCACGGGGAACTGACGGGCGAGATAGACGGCGAGCGGCAGTCCGACATAGCCGAGGCCGACAATGCCAATCCGCACGAGGGCGAGGGGGGGGAGGCTCATCGCTCCTTCCCCCTCTTGCGCAACGATGTCGGCGGCTTGTTCTTGCAAGGCAGGCTAGGGGTGAAGCGGGTTAAGGGGCGCGCGCCCCCGCGTTGTTAGCCCTTGGCAGCGGTGAAGTCCAGGCGCCGGGCAAGGTGGCCTCGATTACCGATTTTCGACACGATTGGGTGCCAGGAAAAGCGGCAATCGGCCTTTTCGATGGCGAGATGAATGCGACCTGAACATGGCGGACAGCGAGGGTTCAAGCTGCGAGCGGCATGGTGTCAGCGGCCCAGGTTCCAAGCAAGGCTCACGGCCTGCCGGAAACCTGTGGAGGGTGTCGGTGTTTCATCTTCGATCGCGTGAACCAGGAATGAAGATCATGACATTCGTGCAAGGTTTTACCCGACGGAAGGTCCTCATCGCTGTTGTCGCGCTGCTCGCAGCGTCACTCGTGACGCTATCGCCGGCGAAGGCCGCGGCTCGGCCCAACGGCTATCCCGTCACCAACGTCAATTTGAGAGCAGGACCCGGGACCTATTATCCGGTCATCGTCGTCGTGCCGGCGCGATCGTGGATCAGCATTCGCGGGTGCCTCGCGGACTACGCCTGGTGCGAGGTGATCTCTGCGGGCAATCGCGGCTGGATGCGCTCGATCTATCTGCAGGGATGGTATCAGGGCCACTATTATTCATTGGGCGACTACGCACCGCGCCTCGGCTATCCCGTCGTCGCCTTCGAGGTTGAGCCGTACTGGGACCAGCACTATCGCGACCGGCCGTTCTATGGCGAGCGTGCGCGATGGAGCGCGTCTTACGGCGAAGGCTGGACCAATCGTTCGAGCTTCTACGGACGGCTGGAGCCTTACGGGAATTGGATCTGGCTCCAGGGTCAATATGTCTGGGTGCCGGGCAATGTCGGTTCGCGCTGGCGTCCCTACACGGTCGGCCGCTGGGCGTACACCCAACGTTATGGCTGGATGTGGGTGTCCAATGAGCCGTTCGGCTGGGCCACCTATCACTATGGCAGGTGGGGATTCTCGAACCGGGTCGGTTGGTTCTGGGTGCCGGGCAACCGCTGGGCGCCGGCATGGGTCGCGTGGCGCTCGTCCAACGACTATCTCGCCTGGGCACCGCTGCCGCCGACGCCAGACGAAGGCGGCTTGAGCATTAACGTTTCGATCGGAACCGTCCCCGACTATTACTGGCAGGTGGTACCGAACCGGGATTTTCTCGACCCCGATCTGCCGCGCTACATCGTGCGCGACCGGGATCGCTACGATCCCATCCTCGCCGGCACGCGTCCGCTCGGCAACGTCACGGTGGTCAACAACACCGTCGTGAACAACGTCGTCAACGTCACTTACGTGGAGCAGAAGACCCAGAAGAAGGTCGTCGTTTACAAGGTCGAGAAGACCAAGGACGAGTCCAAGGTCAAAGGCGGCAAGTTCAAGGGCGATGCGATCGAGGTGTTCGAGCCCGCGCCCGAGGCGAAGCCCAAGGTCGCGGCGCCCACCGAGACGAAACCGATCGAGAAAGTAGCCGCTGAGAGCGAGACCAAGCAGCAGGGCGGAGGCGCTCCTACCACCGAGGAGCTGCTCGTGCCGGCCGAAGTCAAGAAGCCGCTCGAGGCCGAGGCCAAACCTCCCGCGCCACCCCCGCCCGCACCGAAAGCAGGAGACGGTGCGGCGGCGCCGGCTAAAGAAGAAGCAGCCCCGCCGCCTCCTCCTCCGCCTCCGGCAACGACAGAGGAAAAGACGCCGCCGCCTTCAGAGGGCGCTGCTGCTCCTCCGGCAGCGGGCGAGACCCCGCCGGCGCCGCCGCCTTCCGGCGAAGCCTCACCCGAGACGCCGCCGGTGAAGGAAGAGACTGCCCCGCCGGGCAAGGACGAAACTCCGCCTCCGCCGCCGGTAGAGGAGACTGCGCCGCCGCCAGCCGAGGCGATAGCGCCGCCACCGGCCAAGGAGGAAACTCCGCCGCCAGCCGAGGAAAAAGCCCCAGCAGAGGAAGCTCCGCCGCCGCCGCCGCCGGCAGAGGAGAAAGCGCCGCCTCCGCCTCCAGCAGAGGAGGCCGCTCCACCGCCGCCTCCGGTCGCGAAGAAGAAAGTGCCGCCTCCGCCTCCAGCAGAGGAGGCCGCTCCACCGCCTCCGCCGCCGGCAGAGGAGACCGCTCCACCGCCGCCTCCGGTCGCGAAGAAGAAAGCGCCGCCTCCGTCCCCGGCAGAGGAGACCGCGCCTCCTCCCCCACCGCCTGCGGAGGAAGCCGTTCCGCCGCCGCCGCCAATGGGCGAGGGGCCGAAGCCGAAGAAACAGGGCAAGAACAAGCACGAGCAGCCATTCGATGACGGTGCGCCAATCTTTGCACCGCCGCCACCGCCACCCGAGGAAACGGGGCCGCCTCCTTCCTCACGGGAGTCCTTTGAAGGGGACATGGCGCCGCCTTCCTCGGGAGGCGGGGGCGATGACGGACAGCGGCGAGAGCGGGACGGGAAGCCCAAAAAGAAAAAGGACAGAGGATGCCCCGAGGGGATGGTTGCGCTCGATGACGGAAGTTGCGCGCCTACGCAATAACGAGCTCGACGGTCGCTAGACGAAGCCGCACAGCGCGATCGCAATTCTGGAATTCTCACCGGTAAGAGGGCGCGGAGACCGCAGTCTCCGCGCCCTTGCCGTGTGCGCCCCTAGGCCGCCCGCCCGCCTCTTATCCAATCTTTTAGGATTGGAGCGTAATTCGTTAACCACACGGAATTCCAAGTCTGGAGGGGGCACGTGCGGATTACGCTCTTCGGCCTTGCGGCCATCGCCATCATCGGCGCCATCGCCGCCCTTATCGGCCCGTACTTCATTTCCGCGGATGCCTTGCGCGGCGCGCTCTTCGCGCAAGTCGAACAGGCAACGGGCTACCGTCTCAGGGTGAGCGGCCCGGTCAAGGTCGCGCTCATCCCTTCGCTCGATCTTGTCGCTAGGGACGTCGGCGTGACGAAGAGCGGCGAGGGCGATGCGCCGGAGATGGCAACCGCGAAGGAGCTGCGCTTCGGCTTGAAGCTGTCGGCGTTGTTCGGCGGCAAGGTCAACATGACCGAGATCGTGCTGATCGATCCGGTGATCGCGCTGCCGCGGACCCCGGCAACACGCGGCAGTGAGGCGAAGCCGCAATCGGAGGCAGGTTCGGGGCTGGCGGCGCTCAGAAACCTCTCCCTCAACAGGCTTCATATCAAGAACGGCACGCTGATCCTGCCGCCGTCCGGCGGCTCGCCCGGCAAGCGCATCGAGGCGCTCAACCTCGAAGCGTCGCTCCCCTCGATCGAGGCGCCGCTTGCTTTCGATGCAAGCGCCGCTATCGACGGCAAGGAGATGCGCGCCTCGGGCTCGATCGGCGATCTCGTCAAGTTCCTCGACGGGGAAGCGGTGCCCGTCGCGGTCAAGGCGAGCGTCCCCGCCACGCTTGCGGATGAGGCGACGCTCAACGGCATCGCGACCTACAAAGCCGGGACATTTGCGCTAACCCAGTTCACGCTGAGGGCGGGCGAGAGGACGCTCGCCGGCAGTGCAAGTTACAAGGGCAGCCTGCTCACGCTGCATCCGCTCACGGTGAATGCCGGCGGCAACAGCCTGTCGGGCTCCGGCGTCGCCGATCTGTCGGGCGCCGTTCCCGCCATCAACGCCGCGTTCTCGGGTCAGGCCGTGAATCTCGATGCGTTGATGGACAACCACAATGCGTCGCCCGCGAGCGATGACGGCGCGAAGCGCGCGGCATGGAGCGATGCGCTGATCGATTTCACGCCGCTCAGGAGCGTGACGGCGAAGCTCAAGCTCTCGGCGGGCCAGATCACCTACAACGGCATAAAGGTCGCGCAAGCGAATTTGCAGGCGACGGTCGCCGGCGGAAGACTGGCGGCGAGCTTGCCGAACTTCAAGCTCTACGAGGGCGCGGGCACGCTGAACCTCACTGTCGATGCAAGCGGCAAGATCCCTGCGCAAAGGCTCCGCCTCTCGCTCGTGAATTTCAACGCCTATCCCTTCCTCAAAGACGCGGCCGGATTTGAGAGCATCGAGGGCACGGGCGCCATCGCGCTCGATCTTGCCACGAGCGGCGCGAGCCAGCGCATCATGGTCGAGCGGCTTAGCGGCTCGGCGAAGCTCGACTTCAGCGATGGCACCATCCGCGGCATCAACATCGCCAAGAGCTTGCGGAGCTTGAGCACGGGGGTCCTCACCGGCTGGCAGGAGAACGCGGCCGAGAAGACCGACTTCGCCACGCTCGGCGCGAGCTTCAAGATCGCGGGCGGTCGCGCCGAGACCTCGGACTTGCATCTTGCCGGACCGCTGGTGCGGGTGGCGGGCACCGGCAGTCTCGACCTGCCGCAGCAAGCGCTGAAGGTCCGCATCAACCCCGAACTCGTCGCAAGCCTCGAGGGCCAGGGCGGCAAGTCCGACCTCAAGGGCCTCGGCGTGCCAGTGATGATCTCAGGACCCTGGGTGAGACCCTCGATCTATCCCGATATCGAGGGCATTCTCACCAATCCCGTCGCGGCCTATGAGCAGCTCAACCGGCTCAAGGGCGGCTTGGCGGCGCTCCCGGGGGTGGCGGGTGGCAAGGCCGAATCGGGAATTGGCGCCCTGATCGGGAACGGCAAGCTGGCCCCCGATTCGCTGAAAGGCAGCGCCATCGACGGAATCGGCCAGCTGCTTGGCGCTGAGGCGGCGGCGGAGGCCGTGCAGGAGCCGGCAAGCGAGGAGGGAGCTGTCGCCCCGCCGAAGAAGGGCAAGAAGCGCGAGGCCCGCGGCGAGCCTTCCCTCAGGCCCGAGGACGCGGCTGCGCAGGCTTTGCAGGATTTGTTCGGCAATTAGCCCGGGCGAATCGGCCTAGCGAGGCACAAATGAACCCCGGCCGGGGAGAACCCAGCCGGGGTGGCATTTGCCGGAGAGATAGGTAGGTAGGGCTATCCCGTCGTTTTGGCTAACCGACCTTCAAGGGCTCGGCAACCACGGCTTTCTCGTGGTGTCCACAGCCGCCAAGGCCGATCACAGTCGAAAGAATGATCGCGCAAGCTATAAAGAGACGCATGGCTTATCCCCCATTCCCCGTCGTTTCTGAATCCCACTATAGGCATTTTACCGAAGATGTCTGTGACAATTGGGACACGGTGAGAGGAAAAGATAGGGGTCGTCGGAATTGCCGTATCGGCGGCGGATCCGAGTGGCCTTTGGGGCGCGCTCAAGGAAGCCGCGAGAGGAAGTTCGGCGGTGATCGCGGCGAGGTCGCATGCCGAATCCAACGAACTAATCAAGGCCGTGGCTTCAGATTTCGAGACGCCGCAAGCACGCTCCGATGTGCAAAAGGCCTTGAAGGACTGCTTTGCCGGCGCACAGCCGACCGACTGCGTTCAACGCTCCCTGGCCCACTTGCGGGAGGTGTCGAAAATCCTCGATGCGAAAGCCCCGGCCGACGCGGCTGCCTTCAAGACGTGGCTTCGCAGCATCGGTCAGAATGTGGCGGAGGCGGCTTCCGAGGGAAGCTTCCTCGGCTTCGGCGGCGTTCGCGTCAGCGACGCCGAGAAAGCCACTCTCGACGACATTGCCGAGGCCCTGGACACCACCGCCTAGATGCCTGGCGCCCGTCGGGCCCGGAAACGCCGGCGGCTGCTCAATTATCTGAAGCGGGCATCCTTGTAACGCGGGCTCCATCGAATGTCATTTCAGCGTGAACGCCCCGTCTCGCCGCGATCCTCGGCAAGCCAATCGCCACGCAGCCAGGCGTGGACTACTCAACCGCCCTCCTCAACAAAAAGGAGGCTTGCCACAGCGGAGAACCTGCGCGCCTTTCTGAAAGATACGCAGGGTTTCGCGCGGGGCACGCAAATGCCGGACCCGTCTCTGTCCGAAGATGAAATTGGGGACGTCATCGCACAATTGAAGAGCGATCCCTCGAGTTCCGCGCGTGCGGGCCAATAGCGGCGCGGCCTGCTTCTGCGCCACCGTCGCGGTCTATTCCTGCCACAAACGGATGTGAAGTAATGCTCGACTTTGCTGGAGCGAGAGACTTGCGAGCGAAGCTTTTGAGCAAGAAAGCGATCTCAGGCGGCGTGGTCCACGATCTGCCGGCGGACCTAAAAAAGGCACTCACCTGCAGCGCCAAAGCGTTGGCGACGTGGGAGGACATTACGCCGCTCGCGCGGAATGAATGGATCTGCTGGATCAAGTCGGCCAAAAAACCAGAAACAAGAGCTCACCGGATAGAGTGGGGCTGTTCCAACCTCGAAGACGGAAAGCGGAGACCGTGTTGTTGGCCTGGCTGTCCGCATCGTTGAATCGGGCAAAGAACCCGTCCGCGTTTCGCATTGAGAGAATGCGATGCCGAACAAATCATCATTCTCCTATGCCGCCGGCTTCCGCTCGCTCACGCGCGAGACCCCAGACCCGGTTGCCCTGCCGGTAAAGGGCAAGCTTCCTTCCTGGCTCGAAGGCACGCTGTTGCGCACCGGACCTTCCAAGTTCGAGGTTGGAAGCCGAACCTATAATCACTGGTTTGACGGGCTGGCGATGCTGCACCGCTTCGCCTTTGTGGGCGGCGGCGTTAGCTACGCCAACCGTCTCCTCAAAAGCAAAGCCTTCTGCGCCGCGGAAGCGACCGGCAAAATCGCGTTCGGCGAGTTCGCCACCGATCCCTGTTGGAGCCTTTTCGGGCGCGTCGCCGCGATCTTCAGTCCCAAGCTCACCGACAATTGCTGCGTCAATGTTGCGGACTATGCGCGCGCCGCGACCGCCTTCACCGAGACTTCGATCCCAGTGCGCTTTTCGCCGGACACGCTCGAGACGCTCGGCGTGTTCGGCTACGAATCCCCACTCACAGGTCAGATCTCTACCGCGCACCCTCATTACGACGCAAAGCGGGCGTGTCACTACAACTACATCGCAGATCTAGGGTTCAGAAGCGCCTACCGCATCATCAGCATCGGCGACGATGGTGCGCAGAGGCAGGTTGCCGAAATCCCGGTCGAGCGCCCGGCTTACATGCACAGCTTCGGCATGAGCGAGGAGCACCTGATCCTCAGTGAGTTTCCGCTGGTGGTGAATCCGATCGACCTCCGATTGGCGGGCAAGCCCTTCATCCGAAACTATCGCTGGGAGCCCGAACGAGGGCTGCACTTTCATATCGTCGAGAAGGACACCGGGCGGATTGTGCGCAGTGTCACGGCCGACACCGCATTCGCCTTTCATCATGTCAACGCGTTCGCCGATGGCGGCGCCCTCATGGTTGATTTCATCGGCTATCCTGATGCGAGCGTAATCGATCAACTTTACCTCGCGCGACTTCGCGCAGGCGCACCCGTATCCGTGACCGGCAAGCTCACGCGCTTTCTCATCCCACTCGAGAGTGATGCTCCAGTGACGCGTAAGGTCCTGGTTGAGGCGCCCATCGAACTGCCGCGCATCAACTATGAGACCAGCGCCGGCAAGCGCTACCGTTATCTCTGGGGGACCGGCATCAAGGTCGAAGGGGATTTCCTCGACTGCATCGTAAAGATCGATTTAGACGCGGGGCCGGTCATGACATGGCATGTTGCTGGTCTCTACCCGGGGGAGCCGGTCTTCGTGCCCTCGCCAAAAGCGCAGGCCGAAGATGATGGCGTGCTGCTCTCCGTGGTGCTCGATATTGGCAATGACGCTTCTTTCTTGCTCGTGTTGGACGCCGCGACGCTAGAGGAACTGGCGCGGGCCGAGGCGCCTCACGCCATACCCTTCCATTTCCACGGCAATTATTACGGGGCGCGACCTTGATCCGTCATGGCAAACGGCGACTGACGCCCCTTGTCCAGACAAGACAATTCCCGTCACTTTCGATCCGTCAGGAATGCATCGGCCGGGAGTTGTGGCGCCCGGGGAAACAGTTGGTCGAATCGGGTCTTGCTGAGGACAATGGCGTCCGACAAGGCTTTGTCGACGGAAATCCGGCGCCACTTCCCATTTCGCAACCGCCAAGCCTCGCGGTTGGTGAAACGAACAGCGCTGTCGTCGAGCCTGGCGAAATGGATTTCATCCCGACGGCCCCGCTGGTCTTGTCGAGCAGATTGTTTTGATGCGCCGGCGTCCGCTTTACGATTTGGGGAGCGACGCTGCTTCGGCTCGGATCGGGTTTTTTCGGCTTTCCTCTCGACCGGCGAGGCGTGTTTCGCGGCGCTTCGCTTGTCACCTTGTTCAGATTTTTGTTCTGGCTTTTTGACCGCAGTTCCCGTGGCGGGGCGTTTGGCAGTCTTTCGCTCCATTTGTGGCGGACTATGTTCACGCGTAGGACGCTCGTCTTGATCTACAGGCGGCGCAGGCTCGGCGGCCTCAACGGGCCAGTTGCGAAATTCCCCGCGGTACAATGCGTTGAACAGCCTTCGCCGATACTCCGCCTGCAAATTCAGGACATCGGAAAACGTCTTGGCCCGTGCAAGCTCGAAACCGAAACGCAAATTGCTGTAGGCGATGTCCACGATGTATCGGTTTAGCGCGGCATAGCGCCGCCGCGGCGCATCGAAAAAATCGTCCGACTCTTGTACCATGGGTCCAAGCCTTCCCTTTCCCTTCTTAGTAAAACCATGACCCGAAAGCGTGGTTCCCATCGCACAGGAACGGTCCCCGCCGTCCCTCTTATGCATGAGTTGGGGGAGGGGAACCGGTACCGAGGCTCGGTCTCGCCGGCCATTGGGTAGGGGCGCGGCGATAGCCCGCCGCCGTAGTCGCAACGACGCAAGTCGCGGCACGTAGCGGACGTCAACGCAGCCGCGTGACGGCGATGGTCAAAGTCTGGACAGGCTGAGCGTGGCCGAGCCTCGCCCGCTCCCGACAGTTACGGACAGGCGATTGCCGTGATGGACGATCACGACAGTGCCGGTCACTCCCTCGCCTTGCACCGAACCGGTGTAGCGATTGCTGCCCGATGCAACGACGCGCCCCTTCACGTCGTAGCGGCCGGTCTCGGCAGAGCATTGCGACGACAGCGAAAAGGCCGTGGCGGAAAGTCTCTGGAAGCTGACCCGGCAGCGCACCGCGGTCTTGGCTTTGCGATGAGTGACGACGCCAGAGCCACGCCACTGGCCTTGCAGCGACGACGCGGCATGCGCCAGCGGAGGCGCGAAGACCAAGGCGATGAGCGTTGCGATCAGAGCGCGCCGCACCCAGAATGCTGTAACCATATCCGGCCCTCTCATGACTATGACACATCCTCAGTCGGCTTTCAGCCTCGACGCCCAGCGGTTTCTTGCCACGGCTTGACCCAGTGCAGCGGACCGCGGCATTCGGCGCGACGGGACCAATTGGCGTGGCCGCGCCTCATACCGCCTCATCTAGGCTCCTTAGAATCCAATACGCTGCCATGACTGCTATGTAAAACGACATGAGAAGCGCACCGCATGCCACGACCGCCATAACGGTGGCGTAGGGTTCCGATTTAAGTGATTTTGCTGCCAGAGCAGCAATGGCTGCGATGAGTGCAATCACTATGCCGCGAAAGGCTCGCCGCGCATGTCGACGGTAGACATCTCGCGCGGAGGCTTGGGCTTTGGGATCCAATGTTTCGTAACGAACCGCCGCGGCTCCCAAATAAACCAGGATCAAGCCAGCCAACGCCGTGCCAGCGTCCGCAACGTCGCCAGCAACCGACACTATGTCCAACGTTGCCAATCCGTGGCCCCCAGAAACGCCGCCACTCCCGACAACAAGATTCTGGCGGAGAGGGTGGAAGCTTAAGGCTGTTGATTTGAGAGTCAAATTCGACCTTTTTCAGAGCCAGTGTACACGCGAATGTACAAGCGTTGTTCGGTTCGAAACTCTGACTCACAGAGGCCCATCCAGACCCGTCCATGACGGCCGCCGCCTGTTACCCTGCCAGCGCCATGTGGCCTTTCCCGCAGGCTAGGCCACAGTTCGGCCAGCATGATGCTAGATGTTTTCGGTCACTGGACGGAAGGTGCTGACGCGGCACCCGTGAAGGCACTCGAGGGAGTGCTGAAATGAAAACAACCTACACGTTGGAGTGCGACGGCAAGCCTTTCATGCTCTTCCGCGCCGAGGACGAGGCAGCGGCAAAGGCCGTGGCGAAGTGGTGCGCTGGGCACGGCAAACATCTTGAGGGCAACGTAACCTTTCGGCAGGCGACCATCCCCGAACAAGGGGCTTGGCGTAACCATAGCGTCGAAATGGGTGACTGGCGTCCGGACAATGATGTCCTATTGCTCAACCCGCTGCCGCATGACGACGACTCGAAGTGATCTGCTTGCGCCCTGAGCATCCGGCTTCGAGCACCTTCACGAAATCTGTGATAAAGACAGCAGCGAAATGCTCCGGCCTCTCGCTTAGGCGCGTGATGATCGCGCCTTCCCCAATGTCGCTCCTAACCCGGGTCTAGCGTGATGTCAGCGTGATCCTGGTCAATGACATCAAGTTTGGGACCTCGCAGCCCAAGCCGTGGAGACCAATGGCGAGCAGAAACACGAGGCTGAGGACGAAGACCACTCTGTGCAGAAACTCAGTCATCGCCGCGACTCCTACTCCATCTCGTTGCTCGGCCGGCTCCCTGTGAATGTGGTGCCTGTGGCTCAGGCGTGTCATCAAATTCGTGCCAAAAAGTTGCTCGGACGTGCCCTGCAGCCAGCGGTCCGTGAACTCCTGTTTCGGAATATAGTCGTAGCCGAAAGGCTGTTCGCTAGCCCAAGAAAGGGAGGAAATTCGATGTCTAAGCCGTCGACCGCGGAAAGAAGGGATGACCTACATCGGGCTATCCAAGTGAAGGGCATTAGAATCGCGATTTTCACGCTCGGCTATTGGGGCGCACTTCTGTTCGGGGCGAACCAGGCTGCTGAACTCTGGCCTCAATATTTTGCAAGAGCACCGTTTTGGGCAGCGGTCGTCGCTTTCTTGGGTTTCGCTTGGAACTGCTACCGAGACCTCGGAGATTGGAGGCGGCTGACGTCGCTCGAAACCCGGGCGGAACAAGAGCTGGACACATGACCAGTCTCAAGAGGGGGGCCGCCCAAAGTTTTCACCGCGCACCACTGGGACCGTTTCATCGCGGTGACAAACGCTGACGCCGCAATTCGAAGCCACTGTTACGCGACCAATGAAGTGTCGTGCTTAATAACGCCATCGCTGACGGAAGCGGTCTGCGGTAGTTGCAACACCGTTGCTCTCTGCCCCCGGCAAAG
>DASTKZ010000096.1:0-7817 GCA_035715445.1 Methyloceanibacter sp. | reverse complement strand
GTCCCCTCGACCAGGGCCGCTTGAGAAGGGCCGGAAGCGCATGGCGTTACTGCGAGCCGTATCGACCAGCGATGTCGGGCCCGTCATCGAGGCCGATAAAGTCACGTTGCGGACGCCGCAAATGTCGGACTATCCCGAATGGGCGGAGCTCCGGGCTGGGAGCCGGGAGTTCTTGACCCCGTGGGAACCGCTCTGGGCCTCGGACGAGCTCTCTCGTGCCTCGTTTCGCCGGCGCGTTCGCCATTATTTGCGCGATCTTCGCGAGGATGTGGGCTACGCGCTGTTCGTCTTCGCGGCCCCGACGGGGGCGCTCGTCGGCGGGCTCACGCTCTGCAACGTGCGCCGCGGGGTGACCCAATCCTGCACGCTCGGCTATTGGATCGGGGCCAAATACGCGAACCAAGGCTATATGACCGCCGCCGTCCGCGCCGTCGTGCCCTTCGTGTTCGACTCGCTCGAATTGCACCGGCTCGAGGCAGCGTGCATTCCGAGCAATACAGCCTCGGTCAGATTGCTGGAAAAGACCGGTTTCAAGCGCGAAGGGCTCGCGCGGCGCTATTTGCGAATCAACGGCGTTTGGCAGGATCATCTGCTTTACGCGCTGCTCGACACCGACACGTGCCGGTAGCCCGCGCGGAGCGTCAGGAAACATCGGGGAGGAAAGGCGAGTTGAGCGCCTCGGTAACGGGTAAGGCGGCGCCCAAGCGGCGCTTGATCGGCCCGATTGGCGCCATCGCCTGCGCCATCGCCGCCGCTGCCTGCCTTTTTGCGGCCTCGCCTGCGCGCGCCATCGAGGCGATCCAAGTCGAGCCCAATCAGGACAAGATCGACATCACCGCCAAGGGCGAGCTCTACGAGGGACGTGGCGATCGCCTCCAGATCGAGACGGCGGCGGGCGCCGACGGTTACATCGGCCGCATGGCGGTCTCGGCCTCCGCGGCCGGCACCAATCCGGCGTGGCTCGTCTTTGCTCTTTCCAATCCGACCTCGGAGCGCATCCTGCGTTGGCTGGTGGCACCGCGCTATACGCTCGCCGATTCGCGCGTGTTCTGGCCGATCCTCGACGCCCCGCGCATCGCCGCCATCACCCCCTCGCTCGGGTTCCGCCCCGAACCCTTGAAGAGCGATCGCGCCGACATGTTTCGCTTGAGCCTCGAGCCCGGGCAGACCGTCACCTTCGCCGCCGAGCTCAGCTCGCCGCAGGTGCCGCAACTCAATCTGTGGGACCCGAACGCCTACCAGGCGAAGCAGCAGGACCGCATGCTGTTCAATGGCGTGCTGCTTGGCATCACCGGGCTGCTCGCCATCTTCCTCACCGCCATCTTCGCCGCCAACCATCGCGCCATCTTCCCGGCGACGGCTCTGATCGCCTGGGCGGCGCTGGCCTATTTCTGCGTCGATTTTGGCTTTTGGAACAAGCTCTTCCCTGTCGGTCCGGATCGCACCGCGCTCTATCGCGCGGCCGCCGAAGCGGGGCTTGCCGCGAGCCTCGTGCTCTTTCTCTACACCTTCCTCCGCATCGGGCTTTGGCACGGCTGGGTCAGAACGCTGTTCTGGGGCTGGATCGCGTTCCAGCTCTCGCTCATCTTTCTCGCCATCGTCGATCCGCCTTCGGCCTCGGGGCTAGCGCGCGTCTCGCTCGTCGCCGTCGCGGGCGTCGGCGCGGCGCTGATCCTTTATTTCGCGCTGCGCGGCCAGGATCGCGCCCTGTCGCTCATTCCGAGCTGGATGCTTTTCGTCGTCTGGCTGTTCGGCGCCGCCATGGTCGTGCTCGGCCACCTGTCCGGAGACCTTGTCGTCTCGGGTCTCGTCGCGGGCCTGGTGCTGCTCTTGGTGCTGCTCGGCTTCACCGTGACGCAGTTCACCTTCCGCTCCGGATCCTCTCCTTTAAGTCTTGGGCCGCCGAGCCTCGTGCAGTTGAAGTCGCTCGCCGTGGACGGCTCCGGCGCCCACGTCTTCCAATGGAACGCCGGAAGGGACGAGATCACCGTCGCTGACGAGGTCGAACGCGAGCTTGGGCTCGAGCCAGGCGCGCTTTCGGTCGCCGTCGACGACTTTCTGCAATACGTGCACAACGCCGATCGCGAGCGCTTCCGCCTCATGCTGTGGTCGCTTCAGGAGAAGCAGGGCGGGGACATTCAGACCGAGTTTCGCTTGCGGCGCCAGGACGGCACTTATCTTTGGTACGACCTTCGCGCTCATGCGATGCCGAGCGAGAATTCCAGGCTTCTCCGCTGCACCGGACTGATGCGCGACGTCACCAACCTGAAGCGCTCCTACGAGCGGCTGATTCACGACGCGGTTCATGACAGCCTCACCGGCCTTCCCAATCGCGAACTGTTCGTGGATCGCCTGCAAGGCGCCATCACACGCGCGCGCGAGGGTCAAGCCAATCGCCCCACCGTGCTCGTCATCGACATCGACCGCTTCAAGAACGTGAACAAGAGCTTCGGCCTAGTGATCGGCGACAGCATGCTGCTCACGCTTGGGCGAAGGTTGAGCCGGCACCTCAATCCGCAGGATACGCTGGCGCGGCTCGGCGGCGATCAATTCGCCATTCTGCTCATCTCCGATCCCGATCCGCGCAACGTGGCGACGCTTGCCGAGCGCGTGCGGCGGGCGCTGCGCACGCCGATGAAGATCAGTTCGAAGGAGATCATCCTCACCGCATCGATCGGCATTGTCGTGCATGACGGCAACCAGGAGACGGCGCAGGACATGCTGCGCGAGGGCGAGCTTGCCATGCTGAGGGCCAAGCGCGGCGGCGCCGACCGCATCGAGATCTTCAATCCCGCCATGCGCGGCGAGGACGAGACCAAGCTTCCGCTCGAAAGCGATCTCCGCAAAGCGCTGGAGCGGCAACAGATCACCATTCTTTATCAGCCCATCACGCGGCTCGCTTCGAACCAGCTGGCCGGTTTCGAGGCGCTCATGCGCTGGGACCATCCGACGCGCGGGCGGCTCGCGCCTGACGATTTCATCCCCATTGCCGAGGAGTCGGGACTGATCGTGGAGCTCGGGAGCTACGTCCTGAGCCAGGCGCTCGAAGAAGCGCGAAACTGGCACAAGGCGCTGCCGCGCGACCGCGATCCGCTCTTCGTCAGCGTCAATGTGTCGAGCCGCCAGCTCTTCCGCCAGGACATGGTGCAGGAGATCAGGCTGATGCTGGCGCGCGAGGCAGTCCCCAAGGGAACGCTGAAGCTCGAAATCACCGAGTCGCTGGTCATGGAGAATCCCGAACGCGCGGTGGAGATTCTCACCTGGCTCAAGACGTTTGGCGCAAGCCTCGCGCTCGACGATTTCGGCACCGGCTACAGCTCGCTGAGCTATTTGCACCGTTTCCCGTGCGATACGATCAAAGTGGACCGCTCGCTCGTCCGCGGCAGCGGGCTCGACGGCTCGAGCCCGCTCATCCTCCGTTCGGTCGTGGCCCTCGCGCACGAGCTCGGCAAGGAAGTCGTGGCGGAGGGCGTCGAGACGCAGGCCGACGCGGCCTATCTGCGCTCGATCGGCTGCGAGTACGGCCAGGGTTATTATTACGGCGAGCCGATGCCGCCCAAGGACGTGGCCGACCTGCTTGCCGCGCTCGCCAGCCATCGCAAGAGTCGCGATCGCGAGCGCGCCCGCGCGCCGCAACAGCAACCATCGGGAATGGAAGTCCAGGTCGGGGGCGCATCGCCGCTCGGCGCGCTGCCGCGGCCCGGCCCCATGCCGTCAGCGTCCTAGCATCGCCCTGCTAAGCGTGGCCGGAATCGTTGACGAGGCGGATCGGATCGATTCCGAGCTTGCCGAGAGCGCGCAAATATTTGCGGTCCACTTCCGGATCGAAGATGAGCTCCGGATCGGCCGGGCAATTGAGCCAGCCATTGGCGTGGATCTCGCTTTCGAGCTGGCCTGGCGCCCACCCGGCATAGCCGAGCGCAAGCAGCGCCTTGTCGGGGCCGGTCCCCTTGGCGATGTCGCGCAAGATGTCGATGGTGGCGGTGAGGCATACGCTCTCATCGATCGGGAGCGTGCTCTCCGCCTTGAAATAGTCGGCGCTGTGGAGCACGAAGCCGCGGCCGGTCTCGACCGGCCCGCCGAGATGCACCGCCATGGCGTGAAGACCCGCGGGCAGGCTGATGCGGTCTTGCGTCGGCACGATGTTGAGCTGCTCGAGAAGTTCGGTGAAGCTGATATTGGGCGCGCGCTGATTGATGATGATGCCCATGGCGCCGTCGGCGGAATGGGCGCAGAGATAGATCACCGAACGGGCAAAGCGCGGATCGCCCATGGCGGGCATGGCGATGAGCAATTGACCGTCGAGATAGCCTGGCCCCCGGGGGGATTTTGGTGCGCTACGCGCTGGCATGCGACCAGAGTACAGCAGTTACGCTCATTGGGAAGAGTAGTTTGCGCAAATGGGGTAAGCGTGGCGTTTCCGCCTTATTGCGCTCACAAAAGCGTGAGGCGTTTTGTTTGTCTTGGCATCGCATCGGTGGCCTCCTGCCGCTAAATTCGCCGCCGATCGTTCGAACCCGGAAGTCGAGATGAAATCCTTTTGCTCGCAACAGCGGCGGCTCTTTTCGCTTCTCGCCCTTGCCGCGATTTTGGCTTGTGCCGCGGCCGACGCCACTCGCGGCGAAGCGGCGAGCGCGACGCCGTGGAGGGCCTCCACCAATTCCAAGGTGAGGCTGGTTGCGGGAAGGCCGGGCGAGGAAGCGGGGCGCTCGCGCGTTTCCGGCATTCAACTTCGCATGGACCCGGGCTGGAAGACCTATTGGCGGAACCCGGGAGACTCGGGCATGCCGCCCGAGTTCGACTGGACGGGATCGAAAAATCTGAAAAGCGCGGAAGTGCTCTATCCGGCGCCGCGCCGTTTCGACGATGCCGGCGGGGTCGCGGTCGGTTACGGCGAGGATGTGTTGTTTCCGGTCAAGCTCACGCCCGAGCGTGAAAGCGAACCGATCGAACTCAAGGTCGCTTTCTCTTACGGCCTGTGCAAGGACCTGTGCATCCCGAATGAAGTGAACTTGAGCCTCAACCTCCCCGCCGATGGCGAGAAGGGCGAAGCGCTCCTGTTGGAGACCGCCTTGGCGCAAGTGCCGAAGCCCGCGCAGGCGGGCCTCTTGCCGGAAGTGACCGGCATTGAAGCCGAGCTAGACGGCGATGCGCCGAAGCTTGTGGTCGATGCCGTCTTTCCTCGAGGCGCGACCGGGATCGATCTCTTCATCGATGGTGGCGAAGCTTACGTGCCGGTGCCAAGGCCGCTCGGCGAGGCCCTCGACAGCAAGCAGCGTTTCGCTGTCGCCTTCGTCTCGGCGAAGGAAGCCGCCGCGATCAAGGGCAAGACTTTGCGTCTCACGCTCGTCTCGGACCAAGGCTCGACCGAGACGATGTGGAAGGCCGAGTAGGGTCGGCCGGGGAAGCGCCTTGGCCGGGGCGCGTCGAGCCGCTATGGTCCGGCGGAATCCGGGTTGCAAGGAGAGTATCGATGACCATTGCTGTGGGAGATCGCTTGCCTGAGGCGACGTTCAGGATCCTGGGCGCCGACGGAATCCAATCGTTGACGACGCGCGAGGTGTTCGGCGGCAAGAAGGTGGTCATGTTTGCGGTGCCGGGGGCCTTCACCCCGACCTGCCACCTGAAACACTTGCCGGGCTTCGTCGAGAGGGCCGCCGATTTCAAGCGGCACGGCATCGACACCGTGGCTTGCATCGCCGTGAACGATCCCTTCGTGCTCACGGCCTGGGAGGAGAAGTCGGGCGGCAAAGGCAAGGTTCTGTTCCTGTCGGACGGCAATGCCGAGTTCACAAAGAAGATCGGCATGGATTTCGACGGAAGCGGCATCGGCCTCGGCACCCGCTCGAAGCGCTATGCCGCTTTGGTGGAGGATGGCGTGGTGAAGGTCCTGAATGTCGAGGACTCGCCAGGCGTGGCCGTCGAAAGCACGGCGGAAAAGATCCTCGAAAACCTCTGATCGATCACTCGGATCGATCGCGGCGCCCTGAAAGGAACGGCGCCATGCCTTCGCGCGCCAGCTCGTCGGCGCGCTCATTGGCGTCATGGCCGACATGGCCCTTGACCCAATGCCAGCGGACCTCGTGGCGCGCTGCCGCCTTCTCCAGCCGCTCCCATAGCTCGGCGTTCTTCACCGGCTTCCGGTCGGCCGTGCGCCAGCCGTTCTTCTTCCAGCTCTTGATCCAGCTCGTGATGCCGTCGCGGAGATAGTTGGAGTCGGTGTAGAGATCGACCTGGGACGGCGCTTTCAGCGTTTCGAGCGCCGCGATCGCCGCCATCAGCTCCATGCGGTTGTTGGTGGTGAGCGCCTCGCCGCCGGTCAGCTCCTTGCGATGCGCGCCCGATTCGAGGATCGCGCCCCAGCCGCCAGGCCCCGGATTGCCGGAACAGGCGCCGTCGCTATGGATCGTGACCCTTGGCCGCGCCACCATGCTCAAGCCTCTTTCAGCCCGTATTCGCGCGTTGACTTCACCCGCTGATGGAAGCGGAGCTTGCGCAGATATTCGTTCGGGTCCTTGGTCTTCACCAGCGCATTCGCGTCGGTGTTGATGAGGTCGTAGGTCCGGGTCAAGAGGAAGCGGAGCGCGGCGCCCCGCGCGAGCGTCGGCAAGCGATCGAGCTCGGCCGGGGTCAGCGGCCGCACCCTCTCGTAGGCTTCGAGCAGCGCGCGCGCTTTGGTGACGTTGAAGCTGCCGTCGCTTTCGAAGCACCAGGCATTGAGGCAGACGGCGAGGTCGTAGGCGAGCATGTCGTTGCAGGCGAAATAGAAATCGATCAGGCCCGAGACCTTGTCGGCGAGAAAGAAAACATTGTCGGGGAAGAGGTCGGCGTGAATGACCCCTTGGGGCAAGTCTTTGGGCCATTGGCCTTCGAGATGCCGCAGCTCCTTCTCGATGACGCCGGAGAGCCCTCGCGCGACGCCGTCGGCGGCGCGCCCGATCGTGGCGAACAGAGTCTGCCAGCCGGGAAGCGACAGGCTGTTTGCGCGCATCATGTCAAAATCGCTTCCTGCGAGGTGAAAGCGCGCGAGCACCTCGCCGAGCCCGGCGCAATGCTCGATCGTGGGCCTTCGCACCCACAGCCCGTCGAGAAAGGTGATGAGCGCGGCGGGACGGCCTGCGAGCGTCTTCAGCGTCTGCCCCTCGCGGTCGCGCACGGGAAGCGGGCAGGTGATGCCGCGGGCGGCGAGGTGCTGCATCAACGCGAGGAAATAGGGCAGCTCCTCGCGCTTCACGCGCTTCTCGTAAAGCGTGAGGATGAAGCGCCCGCTCTCGGTGTGAACCAGATAGTTGGAGTTCTCTACGCCCTCGGCGATGCCTTTGAAGGAGGTGAGCGCGCCGATGTCGTAGCTTCCAATGAAGGCGTCGAGCTCTTCGTCGGAAACGTCGGTGTAGACAGCCATCTAACGTGCCGGCATCTCTCTGAGCTCGCGCGGAAGCTTGAAGGCGACGCTCTCTTCCGCGGTGGTGACGCTCTCGACCGTGACCTCGAAGCGCGCCTTGAAGGCGTCGATGATTTCATCGACGAGCACCTCGGGCGCCGACGCTCCCGCCGTCACCCCGAGCCGGGAGATCCCCTGGAAAAGGCCCCAATCGATCTCGGCCGCGCGCTGGATCAAGACGGCCGAGGGACAACCGGCCCGCTCGGCCACTTCCACCAGCCGAAGCGAGTTCGAACTGTTGGGAGAGCCCACCACGATCATGCGCTCGCAGGCGGGCGCGATCCGCTTCACCGCCTCCTGGCGATTGGTGGTGGCGTAGCAGATGTCGTCCTTGGGCGGCATCACCAGGCGCGGAAAGCGCGCCTTGAGCGTGTTC
>DASTKZ010000095.1:0-17125 GCA_035715445.1 Methyloceanibacter sp. | reverse complement strand
CGACCCCTTGATTAAAAGTCAAGTGCTCTACCGGCTGAGCTACGGGCTCCTTCTGGCCATATGGGGGCCGGGCGGAGACAAAAGCAATATTGCGCCCCGCCTTGCTAAACAACTTAAAATGCGGCATCCCCGCGTGATCTGGGGCCGGGGCGCCTCCCGGCGCCACAGCGCGCTTGTCGCGAAGGGGGGACGCCAATGCCGGGCGGTAAGAAGAAATCGCGCCTCTTGCGCCATTGGCCGCGGCTCCTCTTCCTCATTCCCTTCGCCGCCATGCTTTGGGTGTCGTCCTACAACCGCACCGCGCCCGAGCTCGGCGGCATTCCCTTCTTCTACTGGTATCAGCTCGCCTGGATCCTGGCCGGCGCCGGCCTCGTTCTCATCGTCTATTGGATCGAGTGCAAGATCACGCGCACGACCGAGGAGGCGCAAGAAGCAGCCGAACCGAGCGGCGTGCCGGGGGATATTCTTTGAGCCTCGATCTCACCGCCACGAGCGTCTTCGTCGCGCTGTTCCTGTTCGTCACCTGGCTCGGCTTCGTCGCCGCGCATTGGCGCAAGGCCGATCTCAACGTGCTGCACGAATGGGGTCTCGGCGGCCGACGCTTCGGCACCGTCGTCACCTGGTTCCTGCTCGGCGGCGATCTCTACACGGCCTATACCTTCATCGCCGTGCCGGCGCTCGTCTTCGGCAAGGGCGCGATGGGCTTCTTCGCCGTTCCCTACACCATCCTCATCTATCCCATTTTGTATATCGTCTTCCCGCGCCTGTGGCGGGTCGCGCACGCGCGCGGCCATGTCACCGCCGCCGACTTCGTCCGCGATCGCTTCGGCAGCCGCCTGCTCGCGCTCGCCTTCGCGCTGACCGGCATTGTCGCCACCATGCCTTACATCGCGCTCCAGATCGTCGGCATGGAGGTGGTGATCGGCGCGCTTGGGTTTCCCGCCGGTGGTTTCGTCGGACATCTGCCGCTGATCATCTCTTTCATCATTCTCGCCGCCTTTACCTATACGAGCGGCCTGCGCGCGCCGGCGCTGATCGCCGTGGTCAAGGACACGCTGATTTTCATCACCGTATTCGCCGCGCTTGTCATCATTCCGGCCAAGCTCGGCGGTTACGGCGCGATCTTCTCAAGCGTGCCGGAAGAGAAGCTGCTGCTCCCGCCGCCCTCCGGCGACAGCTTCGGCAGCTACAGCGCCTATGCCACGCTCGCGCTCGGCTCGGCTTTCGCGCTGTTTCTTTATCCGCACGCGATGACGGGCATCCTGAGTTCATCGAGCGGCAACGTGATCCGGCGGAACGCGGCCTTCCTTGCCGCGTATTCCTTCATTCTCGGGTTGATCGCGCTGCTCGGCTACATGGCCATCGCCGCGGGCGTGGATAAGGAGCCGGCCTTCGCGGCGGGCTTTGCCCAATACGGGCCGAACTTCGCCGTGCCCGCGCTGTTCCTCGCCTCGTTCCCATCATGGTTTGTCGGGATTGCCTTCGCCGCTATCGCCATCGGCGCGCTCGTTCCGGCTGCCATCATGTCGATTGCCTGCGCCAATCTCTTCACCCGCAATCTTTACAAGGAATTCTACCGCCCCGATTGCAGCGACGCCGACGAAGCCCGCATGGCGAAGATCGTCTCGCTCGTGGTGAAGATCGGCGCGGTCGTGTTCATCCTCGCCATTCCGCAATCCTATGCCATCCAACTGCAGCTCCTCGGCGGCATCTGGATCATTCAGCTTCTGCCCCCGATTCTGCTCGGGCTCTACACAAAGAGATTCAATGCCATGGCGCTGTTCGCCGGCTGGGTCGCGGGCACGGCCGTCGGCACCGCCATGGCGGCGACCCAAGGCTTTACCTCATCGGTCTTTCCGCTTGAGGCCTTCGGCGTGACCATACCGGGCTATGCCGCCCTCTATTCGGTCCTGGTCAATTTCCTGGTCGTTTTCGCCCTCGCACCGATCTTCGATCGCATCGGCCGAACGGCAGGATCGCCCGCGCGTTGACCCGAGTGGCGTCGCGGCGAAGCGGCTCTCGACCCCTTGCGAATTCCTGGGTAGGTTCGAAGCCGCGAATCCAACACCCCCGCGGACGGGGAGGAGATTGACCCATGGCAGATGACAACCAGGGCAGCAGGACGTTTCTCGCGATCGTACTGGGCGGCATCGTGCTCGCCCTCGTCGTCGCCGCCCTATTTATGTACGGGCACAAGGGCGATTCGGGCGTGAAGGTCGAGCAGCCCGTGACCGAAAAACCGGCCGAGACCCCGGCAGCCCCGCCTGCGGCAGAAGCTCCGGCCCCTGAGACGCCGCCAACCGCTGAGGCACCTGCCGCCGAGACGCCGCCAGCGCCTCCCGCCACGGAAGCGCCGGTCGAGGAAGCGCCGGCAGAGGAAGCGCCGGCCGACGAGGCCCCGGCCGAGGAGGCGCCGCCGCAATAGGCAAGTCCCTGGGCGGGCACTGAAGAGGCGTCGCCTTTGCCTTCTTTCAGCGCGCACTGACCCGGAGCGCAACCAAAGCTCCGGGCAACCTGTCCAAACGTTAAGCTAGGCGAGCGGCTTCTCCATCTCCTCGATGCGCGGATTGCTGCTAAAATGTCCCTGACAACGAAGCGGAAGGCGACGCATGAGGGGAACGGGTTTTGCGAAAGCCGGGAGAGGCTGGCTTGTGGCCGCCGCAATCGTCAGTCTTGCGGGTACCGCCACCGCGGCCGAGGCCGTCAAGCCCTCCGCCGTAGCGGTCGAGGCCGCAAAAGTGGTTGCCGCGCCGCTTAGCGAGCAGGTCACCGCCGTCGGCACGCTCCTTTCTGACGAAGCCGTCACCGTCAGCTCGGAGATTCCCGGCCGCCTCAGGGAGATCCATTTCAAGGAGGGTCAGCCGGTCGAGAAGGGCGCGCCGCTCTTCACGCTGGATGACTCGGTCTATCGCGCCCAACTCGCCGACGCCTCGGCCAAGCTCAAGCTCGCCGAGCAGACCCATAAGCGGACGAGCCAGCTGTTCAGCAGCAAATACGCAACCGCGCAATCGGCGGACGAGACCGCGTCCAATCTCGCCGTCAGCACCGCCGCCGTCGAGCTCGCCCGCGTGCAGCTCGAAAAGGCCCATATCGCCGCGCCCTTCGCCGGCATCGTCGGCTTGCGCAACGTGAGCGTCGGGGAATACATCAGTGCCGGTCAGGCGCTGGTCAATCTCGAGGCGATCGATCCGGTGAAGGCCGATTTCAGGGTGCCCGAGAAATTTCTCTCCGCCATCCGGGTCGGGCAAACCATTCGCATCAAGGTCGATGCCTTTCCCGGCGATGCCTTCGAGGGCAAAGTCTATGCCATCGATCCGCATCTCGACGTCTCGGGCCGGAGTCTCCTTGTCCGGGCCGTCATTCCCAACGCCGACAAGCGCCTTCGCCCGGGCCTGTTCGCGCGAGTGACGGTCCTGCTCGAGTTGAAGGAGGCCGCTTTGAGCGTGCCCGAACAGGCGATCGTTCCGCAAGGCGACAGCCAGTTCGTGTTCAAGATCGTCGATGGCAAGGTCAAGCTCACCAAGGTCGTGATCGGCACGCGCCGCGAGGGCAGGGTCGAAATCGTTGAAGGGCTTGCCGCCGGCGACCAGGTGGTGACGGCGGGCCAGCTCAAGATCCGCGACGGCACGCCGGTGTCCGTCGTCAACGCCATCGGGGCGTGAGCCATGACCCTTCCCGAACTTTCGATCAAGCGGCCGGTCTTCGCCACGGTCATGAGCCTCGTGCTCGTGCTGGTCGGCCTTGTGGCCTACGACCGCTTGAGCGTGCGCGAATATCCCGCAATCGATCCGCCGGTCGTCACGGTGGAGACGTCCTATCCCGGGGCGAGCGCCGCAATCGTCGAAACGCAAGTCACCAAAGTGCTGGAAGACACGCTCTCCGGCATCGAGGGCATCGATTTCATCACCTCGGTCAGCCGGCAGGAATCGAGCCAGATTACCATACGCTTCCAGCTCAGCCGCGATCCGGACTACGCGGCGGCCGACGTGCGCGACCGCGTCGGGCGCGTGCGCGGACGGCTTCCCGACGAGATCGAGGAGCCGATTATTCAGAAGCGCGAGGCCGACGCCCAGCCGATCCTGCACCTCGCCTTTTTCAGCGATCGCCATTCGGCGCTCGAGATCACCGACTACGCCGACCGCTACGTGAAGGACCAACTGCAGACCATTCCGGGCGTGGCGGAAGTGCGCCTCTT
Source organism: Methyloceanibacter sp. (assembly GCA_035715445.1). Classification (GTDB taxonomy): domain Bacteria; phylum Pseudomonadota; class Alphaproteobacteria; order Rhizobiales; family Methyloligellaceae; genus Methyloceanibacter. The sequence continues at coordinate 12,930 of DASTKZ010000095.1, read as the reverse complement.
CGGCCAACGGCAATATTCCATGCGGATCTGGCTCGATCCGGAACGCCTGGCCGCTTTCAGCCTGGCGCCTCAGGACGTGGAAGCGGCGCTCAGGCGTCAGAATGTCGAGGTGCCGTCCGGCCGCGTCGAAAGCCTCCAGCGTGAATTCACCGTCCTTTCGGAGACGGATCTGCGCACACCCGAGCAGTTCAACGACCTCATCGTGAAAGAGGCGAACGGTTACCTGGTGCGGCTCGCCGATGTCGGCCATGCCGAACTCGGCCCGCTCGACGAACGCCTGGTGGTGAGGTTCAACGGGCAGCCGGCGATTGCGCTCGGCGTCATCAAGCAGGCGACGGCCAACCCGCTCGAAGTCGCCGAAGGCGTGCAAAAGCTGCTGCCGGAAATCAGGGCCTCGTTGCCGGAAGGCATGCAAGTTCGCATGGCCAACGACCGCTCGGTGTTCATCGCCGAGTCGATCAAGAACGTTTACGAGACGATCGGCGAGGCGATCCTTCTCGTCGTGCTCATCATCTTTCTGTTCCTGCGCTCGGTCCGCGCCACCCTGATCCCGCTCGTCACCATCCCCGTGTCGCTGATCGGCGCCTTCGCGCTCATGTACGCCTTCGACTTCTCCATCAACACGCTGACGCTGCTGGCGCTGGTGCTCGCCATCGGGCTCGTGGTCGACGACGCCATCGTCATGCTGGAGAACATCTTCCGCCACGTCGAGGAGGGGATGCCACCGGTCAAGGCGGCGCTGCTCGGCAGCCGCGAGATCAGCTTCGCCGTCATCGCCATGACCATCACGCTCGCGGCGGTCTATGCGCCGATCGGCTTCATGACCGGCTTGACCGGGCGGCTCTTCACCGAATTCGCCTGGACGCTCGCCGGCGCCGTCATCGTTTCGGGCTTCGTGGCGCTGACGCTGTCGCCGATGATGTGCTCGAAATTGCTGCGGCACCAGGCTCACCACAACCTGTTCTATCTGGTCATCGAGCGTCTCCTCAACGGGATCACGACGGGCTATCGCCGGCTCTTGAAGGTCGCGCTCGCGGTGCGGCCATTTGTTCTCCTGCTCGGACTCGCCGTGGCGGGAACGAGCTACTTTCTCTTCAATGTGATGAAGAGTGAGCTCGCCCCGGTCGAGGACCAGGGCAACATCTTCGCCGTGTTCCGCGGACCCGAGGGAGCGACCATCGAATACAGCGACGTCTACGCCAAGAAGCTTGAGGAGATCGCGCTGAAGGTCCCGGAGGCGGACCGCGTGTTCACCGTCGCCGGCAATCCCACCGTATCGCAAGGCCGAGTTATTCTGCGCCTTACGCCCTGGGGCGAGCGCGATCGCACCCAGCAGGAGATCGCAAAGTCGATCACCGCCGAGATCCTCGCCGTGCCCGGAGTCGTCGCCTTTCCCAGCAATCCCCCGCCGCTCGGTCAAGGCGCGCGAGAGAAGCCGATCAACGTCGTGATCCAGACCTCGCGGCCCTATGACGAGCTGCAGAAGATGGTGGACGCCGTGATGAAGCGGGCCGAAGCCTATCCCGGGCTGGTCGATCTCGATTCCGATCTCCGGCTGAACTCGCCGCAGCTCGACATCGCGGTGGATCGCGACAAGGCGGCCGCGGTCGGCGTCGAGGTCGATGCGCTCGGGCGGACGCTGGAAACCATGCTCGGCGGGCGTCAGGTCACGCGCTTCAAGCGCGAGGGCGAGCAATACGACGTCGTGGTGAAGATCGCCGACATCGACCGCCAGAACCCCGACGATCTCCGCCGCATCTATGTGCGCGGACGCGACAATGCGATGATCCCGCTTTCCAACCTCATCACCATCAAGGAGACCGTGGCGCCGAAGGAGCTGAACCACTTTAATCAGCTCCGGGCCGCCACCATCACCGCGCAGATCGCGCCCGGTTACTCATTCAGCGACGGGTTGGCGTTCCTGGAGAAGGTCGCGCAAGAAGAGCTCTCGAGCACCGCCCATCTCGACTACGCCGGCCAAACCCGCGAATTCCGTGAAGCCAGCACGAACATGTACCTGGTCTTTCTGCTCGCGCTCGCCTTTATCTATTTGGTCCTCGCCGCCCAATTCGAGAGCTTCACCGATCCCTTCATCATCATGCTCACGGTGCCCTTGTCCGTCACCGGCGCGTTGCTTGCGCTGTGGTTGAGCGGGGGGACGCTGAACATTTATAGCCAGGTCGGCCTCGTGACCTTGATCGGCCTAATCACCAAGCACGGCATCCTCATCGTCGAGTTCTCAAATCAGCTGCGATCGAAGGGAATGGCTTTGCGCGATGCCGTGATCGAGGCGGCGGCGCTTCGGCTTCGGCCGATCCTGATGACGACGGGCGCCATGGTTCTCGGCGCGGTGCCGCTCGCGCTTGCGACCGGCGCGGGCGCGGAGAGCCGCCAGGACATCGGCTGGGTCATCGTCGGCGGCCTTCTTGTCGGCACGCTCTTCACCCTGTTCGTGATTCCGGTGGTCTATTCCTATCTCAGCCGCCGCGTTTTCATCGAAGCCGACGATGAGTTGACGTCAGACCCGACGAGACCGGCGCTACCCGCACCGAAAGGGGCCTTGGAACCCGCCGAGTAGAAAGACATGGACGCAAAAGAAGAGCCCCGGCGCGGGGAGTGCCGAGGCTCGTACGCAATACACAGAACGCACTACCGGCCCGAGATACGCCGGGCAACTGGCAGCATGCCTTTGACATATGGCAGTTTTTTGACAATTCCTTGTCAGTCTCTCAATGACCACAAGGATTTGCCCGCACACTCTCACATGGCACACGCGTTCACCCTGGCCAGGCTAAACGCCGCCGGAAGAAAAACGCGCCACGGGCTCCGGAGTTCCGCACCATTTGCGCGGCCTTGTGCGGCGGCAGGGCCCATGTGCATATTTAGGAAAAAGGCGGGCGATTTTGCCCCGGAACGAGGAATTGTGGCGATGCGCTGGCGCGGTCAACGAGAGAGCGAGAACGTCGAGGATCGGCGCGACGAGGGCGGCGGCTTCGGCTTTCCGTTTCCAGGGGGCGGGGGTGGCCGCTTCCCGAGCGGCGGCGGTGGCGGCGGTGGGATCGGCATTCTCGGCCTTCTCATTCTACTCGGACTGATGTTCTTCTTCGGCCTCGATCCGAGGGTCATCATGCAGCCCGGCGGCCCCGGCGGCGGGCCTGGCGGGGATGAGACGAACTTCCCCGATATCCGCCTGCCGCAGGAGCGCCCCGACACAACGAACTTTCCCGTACCTGGGCAACAAGGCTCGCCTATCGAGCGCCCGCAGACGACGAGCGAAGACGACCTTAAGCAGTTTGTTGCCGTCGTCCTCGCCGATACCGAAGACGTTTGGCGAGATCTCTTTGCCCGCTATGGCGAAAGCTATAGCGATCCCAAACTGGTTCTGTTCAGTGGCGGCGTGCGTTCCGCTTGCGGAATTGGCATGGCGCAGATGGGTCCGTTTTATTGCCCCTATGACGAGAAGGTATATATCGACCTCGACTTTTACGGGGACCTCAAGAACCGCTTCGGCGCGCCGGGAGACATGGCGCAGGCCTACGTGATCGCGCATGAGATCGGTCATCACGTGCAGAAGCTTCTCGGCATCGCCGATCAGGTCGAAGCGCTCAAACAGCGCATGGGGCAGACGCAAGCCAATGCGCTGCAGGTACGCATGGAGCTTCAGGCCGACTGCTTCGCCGGCATCTGGGCCAATCGCGCCCAGGACAGTAAGGACATCATTGAGCCGGGCGACATCGACGATGCGCTCCGGGCTGCGAGCGCCATCGGCGACGATCGCATCCAGAAGCAGACGCAAGGCTATGTCGTGCCCGACGCCTTCACCCATGGCTCATCGGAGCAACGCGTGCGCTGGTTCAAGCGCGGCTATCAGAGCGGCAAGCTCGACGCCTGCGACACCTTCAACTCCGACGACATTTAAGTTTTGAGGAAGGGGATTGGCCGGACGCCTGCTTCGCGTCGAGGCTAGAGCGAGTCTCCAGCGTAAACCGTCGCCTCGCACGGCCGCGAGGCCTTCTTGAACAGCGCGCAGGCCTGCGTCGCTTCTTCGGCGCTGGTGAAGGGACCGGCGATCAGCCGCCACTTCTTGTCGGGCGCAAGCACGCGGCGCGGCTGAAGTCCGGCGACGAGCGCGGCGTGATTGGTGAGGTATTCACGCCATAGCGGGCGAAGCCCGTCCTGCTTGGCAACGACGCCGATCTCGATGCCATAACGCGTCGAGCCGTCATTCGCGGCCGGAGGTAGCGTGATCGGGTCCAAGGCGGCGGTTTCGGTTTCAGGCGGTGTCGAAGCAGCCGCCGGCTCTTGCGGCGAGGCTGCTTCTTCCGGCGGCGCCGCGCCCGAGGCATCGGCTGCCGGCGATCCGGGAGCGGCCGGAGGCGCTTCAAACGGGGACTGAGCCGCGGCTGGGGCCTCCGCCGAAGCGGCATCGTCGGGCGCCGGCGCTTCAGGCTGATTGTTGGCCCGCGCTTGCAACTCGGCCGGCAGGTCATCGAGCGGCGCGGACACGACGGGCGGCGGCTCGGACGGCGCGGCGGGTTCCGGGGTTGGGGCCAGGCTCGGCTTCGGTTCGACCGCGGCCTGTTCGACGGGCTTCGCCTCCGACGGCTTGGGCGGCTCAGGAGGCTTCGGCGCCTCGGCCTGAGCGGGCTGAGGCTCTTGAGCCTGAGGCGAGGGTGGCTCTGCCCCGGTCGTCGCCGTCTCGGCCGGAGCGGGCGGCGGGGCCGATGTCTCGGCAGATTCCGGCGCCGCTGGCGTGGCGCTCGTCTCACTTTCCTCAATCTTGCCGCTCAGAGCCGCCACTTGCTGCGACAACTTGCGCAAATTCTCTTCGATTGCGGCCAGGTCCTCAGCCTTGCCGTCAGCGGCGGCGCTCGTCTCACCTTGTTCTGCCGGGGTCAGCTTGACGAGCTGGCCCCCGAGCGTCGGATTGGTGAGCACGTTGAAGAGGTAAAGTCCGGAAAGGCAGCCGAGTAGGATCCAGAACGCGGCAAATGCCCCGCGCGACCAGTTGCCTGAGCCTGTCCTGCGACGCCTCACCATGTGTTCCGGACCTCCCCGTACGGAAATTCAGGCGGAAAAGCGACGCCAATAAGGCTTTGCTCACGATTTGCGCCGCGAATCCGAGGATGACTCGCTCAGCGCTTCCGGTCAATTTCCGCAAGGCCCAAAAGCGCGCGAATTTCGCCCATGAGAGTTATGGCCCTCGCCTGGGCTTTGGACTAGACAGATCGCGATTGCCGGGCATGGGGGTCCCAAACCTTGCGTGCCCCTAAGAGACAGGATTTGCGGCCCCAAGTGTTACCCTCTGTTTCCGCCTTGCGGGGCATAGTTCTTGGCTCGATCCCGGGTGCCCCACCAGTAACGACACCAACGGCATGACGAACAGCTCGGCTCTCGCCATCGTTCTTGCGGCCGGCAAAGGCACGCGCATGAAGTCGGAGCGGCCCAAGGTGCTGCAGCCGCTCGCCGGCGCGCCGCTTCTGTTTCACGCGCTGTTGGCGGCGAAAGATGCCGGGCTCGACCGGCGTGCGGTCGTTGTCGGGCCAGGCATGGACGACGTGGCTGCGACTGCCGTCAATCTCGACCCGGAGCTCGAAGTCTTCGTTCAGGAGGATCAGCGCGGCACGGCCGATGCCGTCAAGGCTGCGCGGGACGCCGTCGAGGCGTTCTCCGGTCAGGTTCTGATCCTTTACGGCGATACGCCGCTCTTGCGCGCCGAGACGATCGGCAAAGTTCGCGCCGCGCTCGAGGCGGGCGCCGATCTCGCCGTCGTCGGCTTCGAGACCGAGAACCCGGCGGGCTATGGCCGGCTCCTTCTCGATGAACGGGAACGGCTCGTCGGAATTCGCGAGGAGAAAGATGCAAGCGAGGCCGAGCGGGCGCTCAAGCGTTGCAACTCCGGGATCATGGGTTTTCGCTCGAGCAGGACCCTGCTCGATCTCCTCGGGCGGATCGGCAACGACAACGCCAAGAAGGAATTCTATCTCACCGACGCCGTGGCGCTCGCCCATGCCGAGCGGCTCGAGGCGCGCATGGTCGCGGCCGACAAAGGCGAGGTCCTCGGCGTGAATTCGCGCGCCGAGCTCGCCGCGGCCGAAGCCGTCATGCAGAGCCGGCTGCGCGATGCGGCGATGGCGAACGGCGCGACGCTCATCGCGCCCGAGACGGTGTTTCTCAGCTGGGATACCGAGATCGGCAGGGACGTCGTCATCGAGCCCCATGTCGTGATCGGCGAAGGCGTCACCATCGAGGACGGGGCCACCATCAAGAGTTTCTGTTACATGCAGTTTTCGCGCATCGGGGAGGGCGCCACCGTCGGGCCCTTCGCCCGGCTCCGGCCCGGCGCCGACCTTGCCAACGACGCCCATGTCGGCAACTTCGTCGAGATCAAGAAATCGGAGATCGGCGAAGGCGCCAAGGTCAATCATCTTAGCTATATCGGCGACACGACGGTGGGAGCCCGCGCCAATGTCGGCGCCGGCACCATCACCTGCAACTATGACGGCGTCGCCAAGCACCGCACCGAGATCGGCGCCGGTGCCTTCATCGGCTCGAACTCGTCACTGGTGGCGCCGGTCAAGATCGGCGAGGGGGCGTATATCGGCTCCGGCAGTGTGATCTCGAAGGACGTCGCGCCTGATGCGCTCGCGCTGTCGCGCAGCCCTCAGGAAGAGCGTCCCGGTTGGGCCGCCAAGATGCGCGAACGCCACAAGCGCAAGCCGAAGGATGCGGGAAACAAAGGGACATAGAGCGTGAGTTGCGTGACGATGATGCGCCGACTAGCAAATAGCGAAGCACTGGGGGAGTAGGGGCCGATGTGCGGCATCGTGGGCATCCTCGGCAAGGGGCCTGTCGCCGAACAACTCGTCGACGCGCTAAAGCGCCTCGAATATCGCGGCTACGATTCCGCGGGCGTGGCCACGGTCGAGAACGGCGAGCTCGGGCGGCGGCGCGCCGAAGGCAAGCTACGCAATCTCGAGCAGTTGATCGAGCGGTCACCGCTTCAGGGCAGCACCGGCATCGGTCATACAAGGTGGGCCACCCACGGCAAGCCGATCGAGGCGAACGCGCATCCGCACATGACCGAACTGGTCGCGGTCGTCCATAACGGCATCATCGAGAATTTTCGCGCGCTGAAGGACGAGCTCATCGCCCACGGCGCGACCTTCACCAGCGATACCGACACCGAAGTCATCGCTCACCTCATTACGCGCGAGCTTAAGGCCGGCAACGATCCAGTGCGCGCCGTGTACAACTGCCTGAAGCGCATTGAGGGCGCGTTCGCGCTGGCTATGATTTTCCGCGGCTACGACGATTTGATGATCGTGGCGCGGCGGGGCAGCCCGCTCGCGCTCGGCTTCGGCAGCGGCGAGATGTTCGTGGGCTCCGATGCGATCGCGCTCGCCCCCTTCACCGACGCCATCGCCTATCTCGCCGACGGCGACTGGGCCGTGGTCACCCGGGCCGGCGTCGCCGTCCGCGACCGCGACGGCAAGGCGGTCGAGCGGCCGGTCACGCGCTCGCTCGCCTCATCCCTTCTCATCGACAAGGGCAACTACCGCCACTTCATGGCGAAGGAGATTCACGAGCAGCCCGAGGTGATCAGCCATACGCTCGCGGCCTATGTCGATCTCGCCACCAGCCGCGTCGACATCCCGGAGCTGCCTTTCGACTTCGCCAATCTCAGCCGGCTGTCGCTCTCGGCTTGCGGCACGGCGTTTTATGCCTGCCTCGTCGCTAAATATTGGTTCGAGCGCTGGGCGCGGCTGCCTGTGGACGTCGATATCGCGTCGGAGTTTCGCTACCGGGAAAGCGCGCTCGATCCGAACGGCGCGGCGCTGTTCGTCTCGCAGTCGGGCGAGACAGCCGATACGCTCGCGACGCTGCGCTATTGCCGCGCGCAGGCGCAAAAAATCCTGTCGGTGGTCAATGTGCGCGAATCCTCGATCGCGCGCGAATCCGACGCTGTCTTGCCGACGCTCGCCGGCCCCGAGATCGGCGTCGCCTCGACCAAGGCCTTCACCTGCCAGCTTACGGTGCTCGCGTGTCTTGCCATCGCGGCGGGCAAAGCGCGCGGCGCGATTGGCCCCGCGCTCGAGGCCGAACTGGTTCAGGCCCTCGGCGAGGTTCCCCGCCATGTCGCGACGATCCTCCGCGACGAGCGGCCTTACGAGACGCTCGCCCATCATCTGTCGAAGGCGCGCGACGTTCTCTATCTCGGGCGCGGCTCGAGCTATCCCATCGCGCTCGAAGGGGCGCTCAAGCTCAAGGAAATTTCCTATATCCACGCCGAAGGCTATGCCGCGGGCGAACTGAAGCATGGCCCGATCGCGCTGATCGACGAGAAAATGCCGGTCATCGTCATCGCCCCGCGCGACGACCTCTATGAGAAGACCGTGTCCAACATGCAGGAGGTCGCGGCGCGCGGCGGCCGCATCGTGCTCGTGAGCGATGCCGACCCTGCGACCACGGGCTGCGCCATCGCCTGGCCCTTGGCCGTGCCGGCCGTGCACCGCTTCGTCACGCCGCTCGTCTATGCCGTTCCGGTTCAGCTGATTGCCTATCACACGGCAACTTTCATGGGGACTGACGTCGATCAGCCGCGAAACCTCGCCAAATCCGTGACGGTGGAATAGACTAGGGCCTCGGATTTGCCCGATTTATTTGCTTGAGCAAGAACATGGCGGATCAGCGGAAGTCCTTCCGGGCGCGCCGTCTTGCTTTCGGCGGGCGCATGGTTCTGTGCCTCCTCGCTGCGGCCGTCGTCGCCGGCGCCGCCACGGCTCGGGCCCAGGAGGCAGGCCTCAAGAACGGCGCCGCCTCTCTCGCCGCCGGCAAATACAGCGACGCCGTCCGCCAGCTCTCCGCCACCATCAATTCCGAAGCCGCAGCGCCCGGCGAAGCGGCCAAGGCGCTCTATCTTCGCGGCATCGCCTACCGCAAGCTCGGGGAGCCCGCCCGCGCCGCCGCCGATCTCGGCGCCGCCGTCTGGCTCGGGTTGCCCGAGCCAGACCGCGTCAAGGCGCTCGTCAATCGGGGATTGGCCTATCGCACCGCGGGATTGAGCAAAGAGGCCGAGGCCGAGCTCGCTTCGGCGCGGAAGGTCGGTGGCAACAGCGAGGTCGACAAGCTCATCGCCGAGGGCGGCGTCTCGACCGAGAGCGCAGCATCTCTTGCCGCCTTCTCGACTGAGGTCCGCCCGGACGGCCAGGCGAGCGCCTCGAACGAGGGGAGCAGTTGGTTCAGCCTTAGCCGCTTCCGCAGAAGTCAAACGGCGGCTCCCGCGCCTCAGCCGGAGCCTGCGCCGACCCGCACGGCCAGTGCCTCGCCGCAATGGACAACGACAACGAGCAAGCCGGGAGAGGCGAGCAAACCGGGGGAGGCGGAAGCCCCGGGCGCTTGGAGCACGTCGGTCGCGAACGCCGATCAGCCGAGCAACACGACCATCGCGACCCGAAGCGGAAACCGCTTCACCCGCTGGTTTGGCTCCGTCAGCGATTCCGCGCCCGCGCCCCAGCCCGCGCCCGCGCCCCAGCCTGCGCCCGCGACCCAAACGGCCGCGGCGGCGCCGCAGCCGAGCAAGCCGCCGGCCGCCGCAAGCTCGAGCTGGTCCACCACCACCGAGAATGCAGCGGCGGAAACCAGCGGCGGTGAAAAAAAGAGCAGCTGGCGGATCTTCGGCCGGACCGCGGAGGCCGAGCCCGAAGCTGAGCCCGCGGCACAGGCTCCGGCTTCCGGCGGTTTCAAGCTCCAGCTCGCGAACAGCCGTTCGGAAGGCGAAGCGAATGCGCTGTGGAAACAGATTTCGCAGAGCCAGGGTCTGTCGGGCGTGTCTCACGAAATTGAGAAGATCGAGATCGGCAATTTCGGCACGTTCTACAGCCTCAAGGTCGGTCCCTTCCCTGACAAGGCGCAAAGCGTTAAGGTCTGCAACGCGCTGAAGCGAAGCGGGATCGATTGCTTGCCCGCGACGCTTTAGTTGCGGATCCCCGCATGCCGCCTAGCAGTGGCGTCTCAGTTTCCTGTACATTGCCCGTTTGAATCGGCACTCTGAAAGCGCCATGAAGGTCGACAACAAGTCAACGCCGGAGCAGTCGAATCAAGCGGCCGAGCCGGCGCAAGACCAACTCGCGCTGCTCGCGGGCGAGCCGACCCATTCTTTGCGTCTCGGCGCCCGGCTGCGCGGCTATTTCCTTACCGGCCTCATTGTCGTCGGACCGATGGCAATCACGCTCTACGTGGTGTGGTGGTTCATCAACCTCGTCGATGCCTGGGTCAAGCCGCTGATCCCGACGGCCTATCTGCCCGAGACCTATCTGCCCTTCAACGTGCCCGGCGTCGGCCTCATCGTCGGCGTGTTGGGCGTGATGGCAATGGGCGCGCTGACCGCGAATCTTTTCGGCCGCACCCTCGTGAGCCAAGGCGAGATGATGCTCGACCGCATGCCGGTCGTGCGCGGCGTCTACCGCCTGTTCAAGCAAATCTTTCAGACGGTGTTCTCCAAGAGCGGAACCTCCTTCAAGCGCGTCGGCTTGATCGAGTTTCCGCGGCGCGGGCTCTATTGCATCGTTTTTCTCGCCGGCGATCCGCCGGTGGAAGTCGATGACAAGATCGGCGCCGGCAATCCGCTCATCACCGCGTTCATGCCGAACGGTCCGAACCCCACCACCGGCTTTATCGTGTTCGTGCCGGCAAGCGAGGTCATCCCGCTCGAACTTGCGGTCGAGGACGCGGTCAAGCTGATTGTGTCGGCCGGTCTCGTCGGCCCCGATCAGCAGCAAGAGCAATTGCGCAGGCTTGCGAAAAATATATCGGCGAAGCCCGTCCCGGAGGAAGAGCCCGTCATCTGACCGACGGCTCTGGTCAATTGAACGGGCATAAGATCAACGAGGGGCGATGGTCGCCAGAGGTCGTTGGCGAAGTCCCCCATCTCAATGCCTGCGGCGAAATCGAACTTATTGATGGAGACGAACACGGCCGCGTTTCGCGTCGGCGCGAAGGTGATATAGCTGAACTCGCCCTGGAGGCCTCCCGCTTTTTGCAGGATGAAGGGTTGATCGTCCCGCGGCATCATGCCGATCCAAGCAAGTCCCATCGCGTCCATATGACCGGCATGGTCCAGACCGGATATGGTCTTCAGTCCATCGCGCGGCAAGTAGAGCGCGTGATCGAGGACGCGCGCCTCGGCGCCGTCCTTGCCGAAGCGGTCAAGATGCCACTTCATCCAGCGCATGAGGTCGTTCGGAGTGGAATACAAGCCGCCGGAGCCGACAATGACAGGCCCGGTCGGCACCACCGGCAACGCCTCGCCGTCCGGCGCATGTCCGTGCATGAGCCGGCCTTGCTGCTCTTCGCTCGGTTCGAACACCATGTCCTTCATGCCGAGCGGAGCGGTGACGTACTCCTTGAGGAGCTCGGGATAGGGCTTCTTGGCAGCGTTCGCCAGCGCGATAGCGAGAAGATCGAAACCGAAATTCGAATACATCACCGCCGTTCCGGGCTCGAACAGGAGCGGGGTGTCCTTGATCCAGGCGGCGAAGGCGCCCGGCGTGATCGGCGCGAAGGGATCGCTGCCGGAGCCGGGCTCAGGGGCACCTCGCGCGGGAAACCGCCGGTATGAGTGACGAGGTCGAGCAAGCGAACCTTGGCGATGTTCGGATCCTTGGCGTCGGCGAACTGCGGCGCGAGCGCGACCAGCGGCGTCGCGAGCTGGACCTTGCCCTCGGCGGCAAGATGCGCCAGCACCAGGCCGGCGAAGGGCTTGGTCATCGAGCCGATCCGCATGAGCGTGTCGCCGTCGGGCGGCGGGCTGCCGGGGCCGGCACGCTCGCCGAAGCCTTTCACGGAGACCTCGCCGTCACGAACGACAGCGATGACGAGAGCAGGCAACGCGAAGCGGCCGGCTTCGGCGATGCGACGTGCGTTCTCATCGGAATGGTGGTCGTCCGATTTCCGTGTCCTGCCGCCTGTCGCAGCACGAGGTCGGGCGCCACCTTCAGTCGCGGAAGCGGAGTTTGCGTTTCCCCCGCTTTGCCCATCACCGGCAAAGCCGTGCCGGACATTGCCGCCGCGCTAGCATCGCCCTGGACTGGTGCAAAAACTTGCGCCGCGAAATCGCCGGCACCGTGCCCTCCACCCGCAGATAAACCCGACGCCAGCCTACTACGGCTGATCGAAGGCGGGAAACACCCCAATGCCCGCTAAGGATGAATGTCACCCGGCCCGCATCAGCTTGATCGCGTCGTCACGCTCGAAAAGATAGAGCAGGAGACGCAGACGCGCGGCGTCGTCGCTCTTGAGCTCGGGATCGCGCGAAAGCGTGAGCCGGGCTTGGTCGCGCGCCGCTTCGAGCAGGGCCTGATGCTCGGGGAGCGCGGCGATGCGGAACAGCGGCAATCCGCTCTGCCGCGTGCCGAGCACCTCGCCGCCGCCGCGAAGCCGCAAATCCTCCTCGGCGATCACGAACCCGTCCTCGGTGCTGCGCATCACGGCGAGCCTCTCGCGCGCGGTGTCCGACAAGGGCTGGCGGTAGAGCAGGATGCAAGACGAGTCTTGCGCGCCGCGGCCGACGCGGCCGCGCAGCTGATGCAACTGAGCGAGGCCGAAGCGCTCGGCATGCTCGATAATCATGATCGAGGCCTTGGGCACATCGACGCCGACCTCGATGACGGTGGTGGAGACGAGGATAGAGAGCGACCCTGAGGCGAACGCCGCCATGACGCGATCCTTGTCCTTGGCGGCGAGCCGTCCATGCACAAGGCCGACGCGCTCGTCGAAACGGGCGCGAAGCTCGGCGTAACGCGCTTCCGCCGCGGCGATGTCGAGGACCTCCGACTCGGCGACGAGCGGACAGACCCAATAGACTTGCGCGGCGCCGTCGATGGCGCGCGCGAGTCCGGAGACGACTTCGTCAAAACGTTCGAGCGGAAC
>DASTKZ010000094.1:0-9031 GCA_035715445.1 Methyloceanibacter sp. | reverse complement strand
CTCTCGCGCGAGACGTTTGACAGTTGCCTATCGAATCAAACCATTATCGACGGCTTGAACGAGGTGAAGCAGCGGGGGCGGCAATTTGGCGTGATCGGCACGCCGACCTTCTTCATCAATGGCCGCAAGGCCCAAGGAGAGGTCACGTTCGAAGAGATCAAGGCCATGATCGAGCAGACGCCGGCGCCGTCATCGTCATGAGCGCAAGAGCGTGGCGTTTGTCCTGATCCGGCCCCGGTCCTCTTCAAGCGCCGCGCCCGAGTTCGCTCAAGTCCCGCCTCGCGCGCGTAGCCATAACGCTTTCGAATTGAGGGCAGATCACACGTGCAGATCACCCGTCTTCGCCTTCTCGGCTTCAAGTCCTTCGTCGAACCGACCGAACTCCTGATCGAACGCGGGCTCACCGGCGTCGTCGGGCCCAATGGCTGCGGCAAGTCGAACCTGCTCGAGGCGCTGCGCTGGGCCATGGGCGAGACCTCGTATAAGAGCATGCGCGGCGCGGCGATGGAGGACGTGATCTTCGCAGGCTCCGAGGATCGCCCCTCGCGCAACAGCGCCGAGGTCACCCTCTTCATCGACAACAGCGAGCGCAAAGCGCCGGCCGAGTTCAACGACAGCGACGCACTCGAAGTGATGCGACGGATCGAGCGCGAGGCGGGCTCGGCTTACAGGGTCAACGGCAGGGATGTGCGCGCCCGCGACGTGAGGCTGCTGTTCGAGGATGCGGCGACCGGGGCGCGCTCGCCCGCGCTCGTGCGCCAGGGCCGGATCGGCGAGATCGTCAACGCCGCGCCGCAAGAGCGCCGGCGCGTGCTCGAAGACGCGGCCGGAATCGCCGGCCTGCACAGCCGCAGGCACGAGGCCGAGCTCAGGCTTGCCGCGACCGAGGCCAACCTCACCCGCCTCTCCGACCTCATCGGCCAGCTCGCCATGCAGCTTCAGGCGCTGAAGCGCCAGGCGCGCCAGGCGCAACGTTATCGCGAAATTTCCGGCAAGATCCGCGCCACCGAGGCGCTCCTGCATCATCTCACTTGGGTCGGCGCTTGCGCCCATGTCGATGAGGAAGAGGCCTCGTTCCAGCGGGCGCTCGCCGCCGTCGCCCAGGAGACCAAGGCCGAGGGCGAGGCGCTGCGCCAGCAGGCCGAGGCCGCCGAGAAGCTCCAGCCTTTGCGCGACGAGGAGGCCGCCCGCGCGGCGGTGCTGCATCGCTTGAGCGTCGAGCGCGACGCGCTCGACCGCGAAGAGCAGCGCGCCAAGGCGCGCCAGGCCGAGCTTGAGACGAGGCTCGCGCAGGCCTCGCGCGACCTTGCCCGCGAGGAGGAACACATCGCCGAGGCCGAGGGCATCTTGCGCCGTCTCGGCGAGGAGAAGCGCCGCCTCGAAGCGGCAAGCTCGCGCGACCATGAAGAGCCGCAGCTGCGCGCCGCAGCCGCCAAGGCCAAGGACGCGCTCGATGCCGCCGAGGCGACATTGCGCGCGGCGACCACCGCTCTTGCCGAGGCGCGCGCCGAGCGCGGCCAACACGAAGGCGAGAAGTCGGAGTTGCAGGCCCGCATGGCGCGGCTCGAAGCGCAAGGCGGCGAGATCGAGGCCGAGCTTGCGAGGGCCGAGGCCGAAAGCGGGACCGGCGGAAAATTGCAGGCGCTCAATGCCGGACTGGCCGAGCTGTCGGCCAACGTGCAGAGGATCGAAGTCGAGCTTCAAGCGGCGGAGGCCGAGGAGGAAGCGGCGCTCAAAGCCGAAGCCGAGACGCGCGCGGCCGCCGCGGCCGCCAAGCTCGCGAGCCAGGAGCTCGAGACCGAGCTTGCCACGCTCATGAAGCTGCTCGCACCCGCCCATGACTGGTCGCCGATCGTCGAGGAGATCAAGATCACCTCGGGCTACGAGCAGGCGCTCGGGGCCGCTCTCGGCGACGACCTCGATGCCGCGAGCGACGAGAAGGCAGCCTCGCATTGGCGGCTCACTACGGTTTCGGACGGCGATCCCGCGCTGCCCGAGGGCGCGACCCCGCTCAGCAAATTCGTCAAAGGCCCCGAGGTGCTGGCGCGCAGGCTACGGCAAATCGGCGTGGTCGAGAGGGCGCGCGGCCGCAAGCTCCAGACCCAGCTCGCGCTCGGCCAGCGGCTCGTGTCGAGGGAAGGCGATCTTTGGCGCTGGGATGGTTACAGCCTCAAGGCCGGCGCTGACAGCGCGGCCGGAGCGCGGCTCGTCGAACGAAAGCGACTCAACGCTCTCAAGGGCGAAACCGCCAAGGCCGAAAAGGGTGCCGCCGCGGCCGAATCCGCGCGCGAGCGGGAAGCGGGCCGCGCCGAACGCGCCAAGCTCGCGACCAAAGCCTTGCGCCAGGAGGCCAAGGAGGCCCATGCCGAACTCGACCGCACCCGCGATGCGATCGCCGCGGCCGAGCACGCAGGCCAAGCCACGAGCAAGGAACTCGGCGCTCTTACCGAGGCGCTCAGCCGCACGCGGGCCGCGTTCGCCGAGGCGAATGCGGGAAGCGCGCGCGTCGCTTCAGCCCTGCTCGATCTTGCCTCGCTCGCGGGGCTTGAGGCGGCGTTGCAGGCGGCGCAAGGCGGCGCCGACCGGAACCGCCAGGCCGCGGCCCGGGCCGACGCCACGCTCGAAGGCTTCCAGCGCGAGTTGAGGCTTCGGCAAGAGCGGCTCGAGGCGATGGGCGAGGAAGAAGAACTTTGGGTCAAGCGCATCGCCAATGCGCGCGAGCAGATCCTGACGTTGCGCGCCCGCGAGGAAGAGACGAGCGCCGACCTTGCCGCGCTGGCAAATTTCCCCGCCGAGATCGAGCAGCGCCGGATGAAACTGTTCGACGCCATCGCCGCGGCCGAGCGCGAGAGGGCCAAGGCCGCCGACGAGCTTGCGCTCGCCGAGACGGCGCTCCGAGAACGCGAGAAGGCGTTGCGCGAGGTGCAGGAGCATCTTGCCGGGGCGCGCGAGGCGCGCGCGCGGAACGAGGCGCGGCTCGAAGCGGCGCGCGAGCGCCGCAGCGACGCCGCGCGCGCCATCCGCGAGCAGCTCGATTGCGCGCCGGAAGCCTGCCTTGCGCTCGCAGGCCTGAAGGACAGTGCCGCCCTTCCCTCGCTCGTCGAGGTCGAGGCGCGATTGCTCAAGCTCAGGGCCGAGCGCGAGCGGCTGGGCGGCGTCAACCTCATGGCCGAAGAAGAAGAGGCGCTTCTTGCCGCGCAGCTCGAAGAGATGGAGCGCGAGAAGGCCGATGTCGAGGCGGCCATCGTCCGGCTCCGGCAAGGCATCGCCAATTTGAACCGCGAGGGCCGCAAGCGCCTGCTCGAAGCCTTCGATGCGGTCAATGCTCATTTCGGGCGGCTGTTCAAAACGCTGTTTGGCGGCGGCTCGGCCGAGCTCAAGCTGGTCGATTCCGACGACCCGCTCGAATCGGGGCTCGAAATTTTCGCCTGCCCGCCCGGCAAGCGGCTGCAAGCGATGACGCTGCTTTCGGGCGGCGAGAAGGCGCTGACCGCGCTTGCGCTCATCTTCGCCGTGTTCCTCACCAATCCCTCGCCGATCTGCGTGCTCGACGAGGTTGACGCGCCGCTCGACGACGCCAATGTCGAGCGCTTCTGCCGGCTGATGGACGAGATGGCGAAGGAGACCGACACGCGCTTTCTCATCATCACCCACCACCCGCTCACGATGTCGCGCATGAGCCGGCTCTACGGGGTGACGATGGCCGAGCGGGGCGTGAGCCAGCTCGTCTCGGTCGATCTCGAAACGGCCGAGCGCTTGCGCGACGCAAGCTAGCCGGAACGGCCCGATTCCGAAGGGTTTCGGCCGCCCCTGGACTTCCTTGACAGCCTAAAATCCCCGACTAAAGTGCCGGCCAAGTTTGGGACCACCGGTCCTAATTGCCTTCCCGGAAATTGAGCAGCGCCAATGGCCGGAGCCAAGGATCAGTCCGGCCGCAGAGACGGCGGCCGCGATGGCGGCGACATTCGACGGCGGCTCGATGCGCTTGGCGACAGACTGAGCGAGGCCCAAGGCCGGCAAAGGCAGGCGGCTCCGGCCGCGCGGCAAAACCAGGGAAGCGCGCTCGGCCAGGCGCTCCGGCTAGGCGTCGAGCTGGTCGCGGGCGTGGCGGTCGGGGGGTTCATCGGTTGGGGGCTCGACCGCCTGTTCGGCACGGCGCCCCTTTTTATGGTGCTGTTCCTCGGCTTGGGGGCGACAGCCGGGATCCTGAACGTGGTCAGGACCGCCAAGCGCATGCAGGCGGAAGCGCCGTCGGGCAAAGGCTTGCCGAGCGTGAATGACGACGATGACGAATAGGGGCATGTGGCAGTGATCGAGGCAGCTTTCGCCGCAGAGGAAGCACCAGGAGGCGGGCACGGCGGCGGCACGGCCGGCGGCATGCCCGATCCGATGCATCAGTTCGAGATCAAGCGGATCATTCCGCTCGAGCTGTTCGGCTTCGACGCCTCGTTCACCAACTCGGCCCTGTTCATGGTGATCGCCGCCACGCTCATCACCCTCTTTACGATCTACGCCATGCGCGGGCGAGCGCTCGTGCCGACGCGGCTCCAGTCGGTGGCGGAAATCTCCTACGAATTCGTGGCCAATATGGTGCGCGACAATGTCGGCACCGCGGGGATGAAATACTTCCCCTTCGTCTTCACCCTGTTCATGTTCGTGCTCGCGCTGAACATGCTCGGCATGGTGCCCTATTCCTTCACCGTGACGAGCCACATCATCGTCACCTTCGCGCTCGCCGCTTTCATCTTTCTCGGCGTGACGCTGATCGGCTTCGTCAAGCACGGGGCGAAGTTCCTCAAATTCTTCGTGCCCGAGGGCGTGCCGGTGCTGATGCTGCCGCTGCTCGTGGTCATCGAGGTGATCTCCTATCTCACGCGTCCGCTCTCGCTCTCGGTGCGGCTGTTCGCCAACATGATGGCGGGTCACACCATGCTGAAAGTGTTCGGCGCCTTTGTCGTCGCGCTCGGCTTTCTCGGCGGCTGGGCGCCGCTCGCGTTCATGGTGGCGTTCACGGGGCTGGAAATCCTGGTCGCGTTCCTCCAGGCCTATGTGTTCGCCATCCTGACCTGCATCTATCTCAACGACGCGCTTCACATGCATCACTAGGTTCCAACCAACATCGTTCGAAGGAGAGAAGACATGGATCCAGCGGCAGCAAAACTGATCGGCGCAGGCCTTGCCTCGATCGCGCTTGTCGGCGCGGGCGTCGGCATCGGCACGATCTTCGGCAACTACCTGCAAGGAGCCTTGCGCAACCCGTCGGCCGCGCCGACGCAGTTCGCCAATCTCCTGCTCGGGTTCGCGCTGGCCGAAGCCACCGGCCTGTTCGGGCTTGTGGTCGCGCTCATCATCCTGTTCGTGTTCTAGGTCTTGGGGACGCGTCCGCGACGAGCGCGGAGGCGGTGAGGCGACCATGCCGCAACTCAACCCTCTCGACTGGGGTCCGCAGCTCGTATGGCTGCTGCTCACCTTCGGCGTTCTCTATCTGCTGATGGTGTATGTGGCGCTGCCGCGCATCGGCTCGGTGATCGAGGCGCGCGCCGCCCGCATCGCCGCCGACCTCGCCACGGCCGAGAAGCTCAGGCGCGAGACCGAGGAGGCGATCGCTGCCTACGAGCAGGCGCTCGCCGAGGCGAAGCAGAAGGCTCACGCCATCATCGAGGAGGGACGCCTAAAGCTGAAGGCCGAGACCGCGGCGGAGCGCGCGCGGCTTGATAAGGACCTCGCCAAGAAGGGCGCCGAGGCCGAGGCCCGCATCGACAAGGCCAAGGCTTCGGCGATGAAGGACGTGAGCGCGGTCGCGGCCGATGTCGCCACCGACATCGTGCGCCGGCTCATCGGCGTGGCGCCGGCCAAGGCCGAGGTCGATAAGGCGGTCGGAGCGGCGCGGAAGGAGTGACGATGGAATTCCTGCTCGAGCCCGAATTCTGGGTCGCGGTTTCGTTCTTCCTGTTCGTCGGAACCGTGCTCTATCTCGGCGTGCACAAGAAGATCGCCACCGTACTCGACGCGAGAGCCGCCGCCATCGCCAAGGAACTCGACGAGGCCAAGCGCCTGCGCGAAGAGGCCGAGAAGGTGCTCGCCGATTACCGGCGAAAGCAGGGTGATGTCGCCAAGGAGACGCAAGCGATCATCAGCCTCGCCGCCAAAGAGGCCGAGATCCTCGCCGCCGAGACGCGGCGCTCGATGAAGGAAAGCTTCGAACGGCGCATGAAGCTCGCCGAGGACAAGATCGCCCGCGCCGAGACGGAAGCCTTGCGCGAGGTGCGTGAAACCGCAACCGATGCCGCGATCGCCGCGGCGCAGGCCGTCATGAAAGCGAAGCTCACGCCGGAAGCCGCCGACATGCTCGTCAGCCAAGGCATCGACGCGCTCAAGGGCAGGCTGAACTAATCTCCCAGGTTTTCACGTCATCCTGAGGCGGCCGCGGAGCGGCCCTCGAAGGAATTTCCCGCTCTCCCCTGTGGGGAGAGCACGCGCGCCTTTGGCGCGCGGTGAGGGGCCAACGGTGAAGCCGCGTCGTTGTCCCCCTCACCCGGCTCACGGCTTCGCCGTTCGCCACCCTCTCCCGCCAGGGGAGAGGGAAAATGCGCGCCGCATCCGCAGGCGATCAGAGTTCTCGAAATCGCTGGCAGGCGTCTAGCCGCTCGCGGAAGGCCGCGCGACGTCGAGATCGCACCAGGCGGGTCCGGTCTTGAGCACGGCCGCAAGCTGGTCGAGCGAATGAAGCGCATCGTGGAGCGCGAGCGAGACCTCGTCGCCCTCCTGCCCCGCCGCTTCCTCGATGAAGGAATAATCCTTCACAATCTCAAGCGCGCGTTCCATCGAGGCGACGGCCGCCTCGTTCTTGTCGATCTGAAGCCTCGTCGAGGATTCGTGCCAGTCGAGCACGCGCGCCAGCATGTTGTCGCCCTTGGCTTTGCGCTGAATCCGCTTGCGCAAACGGCCGGCCCGCTCGATCGCGCGCCTCTGACCTGCGATCGTCGCCCGCCGCTCGGCCATATCCCCGCGGATCGCCGCCTCGATCATTGCCCCGATATCCATGCCGGTCATGTCCTGTTCGGCATGGATGATGAGCCCGAGCTTCTGGGCGATGATCTCGACCGCGCCTGCATCGAAATTGTCGGGACGCGGCGGCTCGACCTCGCCGGTCTGGTCGTAACGCTCCCGGCAGTTCGGGTTCGAGAGGACGGCATAAGCCGTGGCAAGTTCGCCAAAGGCGCCGACGGAGCCGCCGCTATCGGGATGGGAGGACTTGGCCTTGCGGCGATAAGCCCGGTGGATTTCGTCACGGGCGGCATCGCGCCCGATCCCAAGAATTCGATAAAGGTCCCTCACCCGCCTATCCCCCGTACGCACAGCAACGGTGCTTAAACGCGGTACTTGCGGATTCGTAGCAAGCCCGCTCGATCAAATTTTGGCACGAGCGTGAAAACTTGAGAGGCACCCCTTCCGCTCCCGCGCGCGCCCCCGGCAATGCCGGTCGCCTCTTACACCAAACTCTTAGCCTGCACCGGCAACGTTCCGGTCAAAGGCGAGGAAAATCTTGTAGTCCTGGGGCCTCGTCCCGACCGCGACGGGAAACGAGATTTCCTTGACCATGGAGAAATAGCCGGCCGGCTGCCCGGGCGGGACCGCGGTCGTGACCTTCATCTTGTCGCTCGCCAGAGTGTTCTGCTGGGTGCCGGCAACGCGGACGGTCACGCCGAGCGTGACCGTGCCGGGGCCTCCTTTCGGCCCGAGCAGCACCCGCCCGGCAAAGCCATACTTGACGACCACCCGGTCGGCGAAGAGCTGGCACTCGCGCGCCATCTTGGTGATCTCGCCGCGATGCACTACGGCGTTGGTATCGCCCACCTTGTCGGGCTGGTAGACGGTGAGGAGCCGGTCGCGCGGCCAGGCGACGACTTGCGGGCAATTGGCGCTATAGCCGCTCGGCAGGTTGGCGACGTCGACCTTTGCCGTCTCGAGCATGCTGGTCGGGGGCGGAGCGTCGCTGGCCTCGCTCGAGCCGAAGGGGTTGGAAAAGCGCGGCACGGAGCAGCCGGAGACGAATGCCGGCAGGGCGATAAGCCCGACAAGGGCGCATCTTCTCAGCCACGATCGCGCGTCGGTACGCCTCACCTGACCCCGTCCCTCGCTTGACATGCCAGGCTCGCCCGCCTGATATGCCGCTCGATCTGGCAAGTGTGTTGATATATCACGGGTTGCCGGTCTTTGACTTTCGCGCGCAAACTAGACCCGGCGGGCAAGCGCGACAAGGCCAGACTGAGCCCGCCCGAAGTCAGACTGACGCATCTTCCGAGACGACGATGACCGGTTCCAACAAGGCCAATGGGCGGAGCGCCGACAGTCCTTCGCTCACCATATACCTGGCCGCGCCGCGCGGTTTTTGCGCCGGTGTGGACCGCGCGATCCAGATCGTCGAGCTTGCGCTCGCCAAATACGGCGCGCCCGTCTATGTGCGCCATGAAATCGTCCATAACCGCTATGTGGTGGAGAGCCTCAAAGCCAAGGGCGCCATCTTCGTCGAAGAATTGGACGAAATCCCGGATACCGGCGCCCCAATTGTGTTCTCGGCGCATGGCGTGCCGAAGGCCGTGCCGGCCGCGGCGCGGGCCCGGAATCTGTTCGTTCTCGACGCCACCTGCCCGCTTGTCTCTAAAGTCCATGTCGAGGCGGAGAGCCAATTCCGCGAGGGACACGAAATCCTCTTGATCGGCCATGCCGGCCATCCCGAGGTGATCGGCACCACGGGCCAGTTGCCGGAGGGCGCCGTGACGCTGATCGAGACGGTGGCGGATGCACTCGCCTTCGTTCCGCGCGACCCCGACCGGCTTGCGGTCATCACCCAGACCACGCTCTCGGTGGACGACACCAAGGAAATCCTGAACACGCTCAAGGCGCGCTTTCCGCGCCTGGTGATGCCGCCCAAGGACGACATCTGCTACGCCACCACCAATCGCCAGGAGGCGGTGAAGCGGATCGCGCCCGCCTGCGAGCGCATGATCGTGGTGGGCTCTCCCAACAG
>DASTKZ010000093.1:0-15709 GCA_035715445.1 Methyloceanibacter sp. | reverse complement strand
GCCGGCAAGCGGCAGCGCGAGCGTGGCCTCGTCGAGCACGATCTGGACGGCGCCGGCCGGCGGCTTGCCGAATTCAACCTTGTCGAGCCGGGCGAGCCGCAGCATCGTCTCCTCGTGGCGCGCGACGCGGGCCTTGGTCTCCGCGCTCGCGCCGGCGATCACGAGCGGCACCTTGGCGCCGGCCGGGACATTCATCTCCGCGCGCACCGAGCGCACCTCCGAGATGAGACGGATCAACCAGCCGATTTCCGCATCGGCTTGCGCATCGGCAAGTCCGCGATGCTCGGGCCAGGGCGCGAGCATCAGGAGCGAGGGCCGTCCCTTTTCGGACGCGCGTTCCGCCCACAGCTCCTCGGTGACGAAGGGCATGAAGGGATGGAGCAGGACCAGCGCCCGGTCGAGCACGAAGGCCGCCATCGCGCGGGTCTCGGCCGCTTCGGCCTCGCCGCCGGCGAGGATCGGCTTGCACAGCTCCAGATACCAGTCGCAATAGACATGCCAGATGAAGTGGTAGATCGCGCCGGCCGCTTCGTTGAAGCGGAAGGCCGTCAGCGCTTCGGTGACGGCGGCGAGCGACCGCTCGCTCTCGCCGGCAATCCAGCGGTTGAGGGTCACCTTGGCCGTGGCCGGATCGAAATCGGGGCGCGGCACGCAATTGTTGATCTCGGCGAAGCGCGCGGCATTCCACAGCTTGGTCGCGAAATTGCGATAGCCCTCGACGCGGGACGCGCTCAACTTGATGTCGCGCCCCTGCGCCGCCATGGCGGCAAGGGTGAATCTGAGCGCGTCGGCGCCATAGGTCTCGATCAGGTCGAGGGGATCTATCACGTTCCCCTTCGACTTCGACATTTTTTGCCCTTTCTCGTCGCGGACGAGAGCGTGGATATAGACGTCGCGGAACGGCGCCTCCTCCATCACATCGAGTCCCATCATCATCATGCGCGCGACCCAGAAGAAGATGATGTCGAAGCCGGTGATGAGCACGTCGGTCGGGTAGTAGCGCGCAAGTTCCGGCGTCTTGTCGGGCCAGCCGAGCGTCGAGAACGGCCACAACGCCGAGGAGAACCAGGTGTCGAGCACGTCCTCGTCGCGGGTAAGCGCAACCGCTTTGCCGTAATGCGATGTGGCCTCGGCTTTCGCGCCCGCCTCGTCTTCGGCGACGAATGCCTTGCCGTCAGGCCCGTACCAGGCCGGGATCTGATGGCCCCACCACAGCTGGCGCGAAATGCACCAAGGCTGAATGTTCTCCATCCAATGAAAGTAAGTGGTTTCCCAGTTCTTCGGCACGAAGGTGGTGCGGCCGCGCTTGACGGCTTCGATCGCGGGCTTGGCCAGCGTCGCGGCATCGACATACCACTGGTCGGTCAGGCGCGGCTCGATCACGGCGTTGGAGCGGTCGCCATGCGGGACGGTGTGAACATATGGTTCGATCTTTTCGATCAGGCCTTGGGATTCGAGGCGCTCGACGATCAGCTTGCGCGCGGCGAAGCGGAACACGCCGTTCAATTCGAGGATGGTCGTTCGGAGTTCCGCGCTTGGCGCGACGCCTTGCGCGAACTCGGGATTGGGATCGAGCAGGAGCTTCGCGTCGGGGCTCAAGACATTGACCATGGGGAGGCCGTGTCGCCGGCCCACATCGAAATCGTTGAAGTCGTGGGCGGGCGTGATCTTGACGGCGCCCGAACCCTTCTCGGGATCGGAATATTCATCGGCGACGATGGGGATGCGGCGGCCGACGAGCGGAAGGATCGCGTTCTTGCCGACAAGCGATTTGTAGCGCTCGTCCTCGGGATGGACGGCGACCGCGGTGTCGCCGAGCATCGTCTCGGGCCGCGTCGTGGCGACGACGATGTAGCTCGCCTTGTTGTCGGGATCGAATTCCGTTCCCTCGATCGGATAGCGCAGGTGCCAGAGATGGCCCTTGGTTTCGATCTGCTCGACTTCGAGATCGGAAATCGCGGTGAGCAGCTCGGGATCCCAGTTGACCAGGCGCTTGTCCTTGTAGATGAGCCCGGCCCGGTAAAGGTCGACGAAGACCTTGCGCACGGCGCGCGACAGCCCGTCGTCCATGGTGAAGCGGAGCCGCGACCAATCGCACGAGCAGCCGAGCCGCTTGAGCTGCCCGACAATGGTGTTGCCCGACTCTTCCTTCCATTGCCACACGCGGCGAATGAAAGCTTCGCGGCCCATGGCGCGACGCCCGGGCTCCTGCCGTTCCATGAGCTGGCGCTCAACCACCATCTGTGTGGCGATGCCAGCGTGATCGGTGCCGGGCTGCCACAAGACGTCGCGCCCGCGCATGCGCTCGAACCGCACCAGCACGTCTTGCAGCGTGTTGTTGAGGGCATGCCCCATATGGAGCGAGCCGGTGACGTTCGGCGGCGGAATGACAATGGCGAAGGGCTTGGCCCCGGCGCGTTCGGGGCGTCCCGCGGCGAAGGCGTCCGCCTTCTCCCAGGCAGCGTAGATCTCGCCTTCGATTGTCTGCGGCTGATAGGTCTTGTCGAGCATGGAAGGCGGAGCCTGACGTAAGGGTTGGCCCCGCGTCCTACGCGCTTGCCTTTCGCACTGTCAACTAGAGGACGGGCGCTTTACTCGCGATACTGGCCGCGATCCCCGAGTTCCTCTTTCAGCGCCGCGGTCAGGACCCGCGACATGTTCTCGTCGAGCCATTTCTGGAGCATGGGACGGAGCATGTCCTTGATGCTGTCTTCGAGGCTCTTCGGCATTGCGCCATGCGAACCGTTCTTTCGCGCGGCGGGACGCTCGGGCTCGCGAAACGGCGCGGGCGCCGACTGCCAAGGCAGCGGTTCGCTCGGCTCGGCAACGCTCTCTTCGGGCGCGCTCACGACCGGGGTCTCTTCGAGGGCCGGCTCTTCAACGGCAGTCTCGACAACGACCGTCTCGGCCACGACCAGTTCGGCCTCGGGCTCAGGCTCGGGTTTGAAGAAAGGCTCCGGCTCTGGCTCGATGAAAGGCTCTGGCTCTGGCTGAGGCTCCGGCGCGGGCTCGGGCTCGGCGCGCAGTTCGGGCGCCGACGCGAAGGTTTGCGGCTCCGGCTCGACCCGCGGCATGAATTCGCCGACGGAGGTCGGCAAATGACCCGCTCGCAGCGCGGCGATCGCGCGTTCGAGCGCCGATGCCGCTTCCTCGCTCGCCGAGAGTGGCGCAGCGGGCGCCGCGACATCGGCTTCCGGCGTGGCCTCGGCAGCGACCGCCTCGAAGCGCGGCTCCGCCGGAATGAACCCGGCCTGCTGCATCTCGATGGGCTCCGCCACCTCTTCGAGCACGACCTCCTCGAGGAGAACCTCCTCGACGATCTCAGCCCCGCCGAGCTCGGCCGTCAGGTCGAGAATATCCTCCTCGTCCTCGACTTTCGGCGCGCTTTCGCTGAGGACGCGCGCGATGTCATTGATGATCGCGTCGTCGGCCTCGACTTCCGCAGTCTCGGCAGTCTCGTCTTCCTGCTGCTGGGCCGAGGCCGGGCGCGGGCGCGCCGCGTTCGTCTCGTCATCCGAGATAATCCGACGGATGGAGGCGAGAATCTCCTCCATTGTCGGCTCAGGAGCCCGCTCGGTGCTGCTCATGACTTGATCCCTTACCGCCATATCGAAAACTCCCCGTATCGCCCGGCGGTGAAAACACCAGGGTCGCAACGTTGCTCTAGCTTAACACACCGTTAATCCCGAAGGTAATCCCCAAGTCCCGATCTCATTGGCCGGAACGCGACATTGGTTAACTCCGGACGGCTCAATTCGTTCACTCGTCGGGGGCCGGCGGCGGGGGCGGCCTCAAGCCGAAAAGCTTGTTCTTTATGATGTCATAGTGCTGGATCGGATCGTAGTAAGGTACTGGCAAACCGAGCGTTTGCGCGTCCATCCGTCCGACTGCGGTGTACAAGGCATATTCGGCCACGACGCGGTCCCTGAGCGCGGTCACGAGGCCGATCTGCGAGTTCAGAAGCTCTCTCTGGGCATCGAGCACGTCGAGCGTCGTGCGCTGCCCCACTTTTTCCTCTTCGCGCACGCCGGTGAGCGCGATCTTGTTGGCGGCGACGGCTGCCTCGGCTGAGCTGATGGCGGGGCCCGAGGACTGCAGGATGCCCCAATTCGCGATCACGTCGGCATGCACACGGAGCCGCGCGTCTTCGACCTCTTTCTTGAGCTGGTTATTGGTCTCCTTGGCTTGGCGCACGCGCGCCGAGACGCCACCGCCCTGATAGAAGGGGACGTTGAGGCGCCCCACCACCCGCGTCGTCTCTTCCGAGTCGTTGGTCGAAAACTGGTCGAACCGCTTCTGGTATTGGGCCTCGAGCTGCACATCGGGCAGCATCTCGCCCATGATACGTTCAACGGCGTAGAGGGAGGCCTCTTCGTTATACACGGTGGCTAAGATGAGCGGGTTTTCGCCATCGCCAAGCGTCATCGCCTCGTCGAGCGTCGAGGGCAGCAGGTGCCGGATCGAAGCGGGCGTGACGAGATTGCCGGGCGGATGGCCGATGACTTGCTCATAGGCCGCGCGGCTCGTCTTGAGATTGGCTTGAGCGGCGGCAAGGGTGGCAAGCGCCTCGGAGCGGCGCGCTTCCGCTTGCGCCACGTCGGTGCGCGTCACCTCGCCGACATCGAAGCGGTCCTTGGTCGCCTTGAGCTGCTCAGTGAGCACGGAAACATCATTCTCGCGCAAACGTACGACGGCCTGATCGCGCACGACGTTGACGTACGCTGTCGCGGCGTCGAGCAGGACCGTCTGCTCGACCGTGCGCAGCGCTTCGCGGGCGGCTTGTACCGTGGACTTCGCCTGCCTGATGGCGTTGAGATTGCGGAAGCCCTCGAAGAGCGGCTGGGCCAGATTGATCGCATAACCGCGCGGATTGGTTACGCCGTTATCGGTACCAGCTTCTCCAACGCCGAAAATATCATCGACGGGTACGGCGGTGACGCTATTAGCGGGGGTACACGTAACAGCGTCGACCGGATTCGTGCATCTACCCGTCGTGGCGAGGACGTTGAATGGTGAACCCTGCTGCTGCTGCTGCCCACCGATCGTGGTGTTTTGATTCTGAAAGGCCGTATCGGCCGTGCCGAAAATGAAGGGGCGCAAGCCCGATTTGGCGAACGCCACCTCCTCGTCAATGGCGCGGAGCCGTGCACGTTCGGCGTTGAGAACGGGATTGATGAGGTAAGTGTCAGCCAAAGCTTCTTCGATCGTCTCGGCGCGAGCCGGACGGCCGAAGATGCTGAGGACGAGGAACGCAAAAACGAGGACAGCCCCGCCACATCGCAATAGCGATCTTGCCGCGCAGCACGACATATCGTGCCTGCTCACGACGCCTTGCACCCGTTGTTCTCCTGCAGTCCCGAAGTCCCCCGAACTCCCTACTGCAGTCGAAGCTTAGAGCAGCATCGTCGGGATGCGATACCCACGAACAGTCGGTTTACATGGGATTTCTAAAAAAAGGCCGAGCGACTGTGGGATTGGCGCAACAGTTCCCGGAGCGCGCCGAAAGCCTCAGAAAATGAAGCTTGCCTCGCGGGAAAAACCCGGAAGCGGGCTTGCGCCCGCGTCGAAATGTGGCAAGCCGCTCACCTCGCCTTCGGCTTTGACGAAGAGGGTGGCCTTGCCTTGGGCTCCCGGGCCGTGGCGGGAGAGAATCGCGGCGAGCCTGCCGCCTTCGCTCAGCTGGCCGAAGAGCGATTCGGGCTCCCCGGGCACGCTTCCGTTGAGAAGGATCACATCGTAAGGGCCTTTTTCGGGGCACCCGCGCGCAAGCGCGCCTTCGACAATTTCCACATTGGCAAGTTCGAGGGCGCGCAAATTCGCCCGTGCCGCATCGGCAAGCTCCGGCTCGGGCTCAACGCCGGTCACCTCTCGCCCAAGCCGCGCGAGGATTGCGGTGGAATAGCCGGTGACGCATCCGACATCGAGGACCGTGTCGCCGGGCTCGACCGCGGCGAGCTGGACGAGCCGAGCCAAGACCATGGGCGCGAGGAGAAAGCGCGCCGGTGCCGCGTCGATCGCGGGAAAGACTTCGAGCCGCTCGTCAATATAGGCAAAGGCGCGAAAACGCTCCGGCACGAAGCGCTCGCGCGGCAACGCGCTCATGGCGGCGATGAGGCGCGTGTCCGTCACCGCGTTCGGCCTGAGCTGGGTCTCGACCATGGTGAGACGCCGGCGTGCAAAATCGATCATGGTGCTTCGCCCCGCTGGGTTAGGCCGCCCGCCTCTTAGCATCCGCGAAGGTCCGGCCGATAGCCTCCATTGACGGGGAATCGCGTATTGACATGGGAGGGGGGATCATCACTTAGTTGGATGACATCCCTCCACAAATCGGCCACGTGGCGGAGTGGTTACGCAGCGGACTGCAAATCCGTGCACACCGGTTCGATTCCGGTCGTGGCCTCCACCCTTCCAAGCTCGAATTTGCCCGGCTCGGTTTGCTGCTCGTTCGCAGACTCCGTTCGGCTAGCTGTTCGCGATCGATTTCCCCTATGCGGTCCGGCAGTCCCGGGGCGATGCCGACGACCCGCTGCAATCGCTTGCGTCAGCGCGTGGCGAAACATGAGACAAGCCGCTGCCTTAGCCCTAGCATGCGCCGTGTCGTCTGCTGGATTGGCACGATGGGGCTTGACGGAAAGCAATGATTACCCGGCGCGAATTTGCTATCGACGCAACCGCTCTCGCTCTGGCGCCAGTGACGGCTCACGCGGCAATCAAGGTCATACGCCACAGACCGATCATCACGCCAAACATGCTGCCGGAGAAGACGGGGCAAACATCAGCTATCCGTCGTTGATCGAGGTTCCCGAATGGGTGGCCGACCCGCTCGGTCGCTACTACCTCTATTTCAGCTCTCATCGCCGCTCGCGATATATCCGGCTCGTCTATGCCAACGAAATCACCGGGCCCTGGACGGTTTATGCGCCCTGGGACGCTGACCGCGGCTCAGATGCAATCGCCGTACGTCAACGCTCCTGAAGCTTATGTCGATCACGTCGCGCATCAGATCAGGCTTTACGTTCAGACGATGCAATCTGGTGCAGATCGGACCGGGGTCGTCCGGTCAACGGATGGAATTAAATTCACCCCCGGTGACCGGGGCGTTCGCGTTCGCCGCTCCAAGAATGGAGTTGATTTCGAGGATGGGCCGAACCTGTTCGCGGATGCGTCCGGGCCTTATGTGCGCCATGTTGGGTTGCAGCCGTTTGCCAACAGCCTCCGGGTGTTCTCCACTCAGAAGCTTGTGGCCCCTGAGCACATTCGCATGGGTGTGGTGAGCCTGGACTCGCCCTGGACGAGCTGGAGCGTTGGCACCACGGTCGAGATCATCCGCCCGCAAACGGCTTTACGAAGGCGAATGAGCCGATCACGATCTCGCGAAAAGGCCCGGCGCGCAACCCGGAGCACCTGGCGGAACTGCAATGACCCTCTACGCGGCACCGCTTGCCACCGCCGCGCGAGCTCAAGGGATCGCGGAAGTCTTCATGAAGGCCCGATAGGGAGCGATTCTGGCCCGGTCGTTGCGTGCAGGCTCTCGCGGGCCCAGTCTTCCTTGCGCTTCTTGGCAACCGCGGTTTCGCCCCCGCGCGTCGCCTTGAACAGATCGAGCGAATCGAGCTCCTCCTCCCGCGACGGCGCGATGGCGAGATCGCTGTAGCTCCAGCGGTCCGGCGCCCGAAGCACCTCGTCCAAGGTCTTCTTGTGCCGGCGATAGACCGACCAATATCCCCACGCCTTGCGCACGATCTCGCCGAGATAGCGCGGATAGAAGATCAGCGGATTTTCGCGCGGCAGGCCGTGGCGCCGGTCACGACGGAATTTCATGCGGAAAGCGCCGCCCTCCAGCGGGTGCACACCTTCGAAGGCGACCATCAAGTAAAACCACAGGATCGTCGAGAGCGTCGTGGAGGGCCGGCCCAGCCTGTTGGCGGCGGCCCGGCGGAGGATGGAGCGTACGTGATCGGGCGTGTAATAGGCCTGCCACGCGTCGCGGTACGCGTCTTCCCATTCCGCATCCGACATCTGCGGATGGCGACTGACGCGATGATCGAGGTCGTATTTGTTGAGATCGGAATCCATCCACGCGCCCTGCTTCAGCAGAACCACGTGGTCCTCGGAGCCCGGCAAAGGCGTAAGGAAGAAGAATTCAAGGATATCGAGCGGCAATTCCCGCTTGATGATTTCGATATCGCGCAAGATCGATTCCTTGGTGTCGCCGGGGAAGCCGAGAATGTAACCGGCGTAGGTAAGGGCCCCGTGCTCGCGCCATTTCTGCAACATGAAGCGATATTCGGTGATCTTGTTCTGGCGCTTCTTCGCCGCGAGCAGGTTGTCGGGATTGATGTTCTCAAGTCCGATAAAAACTCGCCGCACCCCGGCCTTCGTCGTCTTCTCGATGAAATTGGGGATGCGATGGCAGAGCGTGTCGACCTGGATGGTGAAACCGATATTCAACCCCTCGCCGCGTAGCGCTATCAGCCGGTCAACCAGCTTTTCCCAATCGCGGTTGCGGGCAAAATTGTCGTCGGTGATGAAGAAGCGATTGATTCCTTGGGCGACGTTCCGCCGCACCAGCTCTTCCAGATCGTCCGCCGAGCGGAACCGGCTTTTGCGCCCCTGCACGTTGATGATGGTGCAGAAGGAGCATTGATAGGGACAGCCGCGCCCGAGATCGATGCTCGACAGCGACCCCGCGGTGCGGAGCACATGCTTGCGCGGCAGAATTGGCGGGGGCTCGCCGGCGAGCGCCGGCAGATCCTTCATGTGGTTGTAGAGCGGGGCAAGCTTTCCGTTCCAGGCATCTCGCAGCACCTGGTCGAGCCTCTTCTCCTCGGCCTCGCCGGCGAAAAAAGAAATTCCGAGCGCCTGCGCTTCCTTCATCTCGGGCGGCATCTCCGGCAGCATCGAAATGCAGCCCGATACGTGAAAGCCGCCGATGCACACCGGAAGACCGCCGGCAAGGAACCGCCGCGCCAAATCGACGGCGCGCGGAAACTGGTTCGATTGCACGCCGACGAGCCCGATCAGCGCCTTTCCGCCCTCTTTGCGGATCATGCGCATGATCCGTTCCGGGCGCACGCGTCGATTGGTCTCGTCGTATGTGTGGAGCCGGATGTCGATTTCGGGGCCGAGGACGTGACGGTTCCGCGCATCTTCGGCAAGAGCAAACAAACACGCCAAGGTGTTGGACGGGATGGCCGATCGCAACCACTGTATGGGGTAGCCGTCGTCGTCATAATGCGACGGCTTGATCATGACGAAATGAAACGGCTCCGCCCGCGTCGCCTTCACCCTCACCCCCCTCTAGGTCCGGCTGCGCTGGGATGCGTGCCGTCCTACGACTTGCTGCGGACGGGCTCCCCTTTCGGCCACGCTGCGCCTGTTCAATGCCATTTGCAAGCGTTGGTTGGCCGGACTCAAACCGCGGCTCGATTTTAGCCCTAAGGTCGAGGTGCGATCGCCGCTTTAGGGGCGCCATGGCGTCCCTAGCGGACGTTCTCGACTTGACATCTGCATGTTGTGCTGCCATTTACGCTAAGTTGATTGCTCGCGATCGCGCGCAGCTGCCGCCTATGGCGGCGCCTCATCCCGAGACAATTTGATTTCATCGTCTGCCCCCAGATAGCGCGTGGGGTGAGGCAAATGCCGCTCTCCGGCCTTGCGCATCATGCGCCGGGGTCCCGCGGGCGGCCCCTGAGGTATTTTCGTGACATTAACGACTTTCGACGGCCTCGGCCTGATCGAGCCCCTGCGGCTCGCGCTTAAAGCCGAAAACTATTTGCGGCCGACGCCGATCCAGGTGCGGACCATTCCGCTGCTTGCCGCAGGCAAGGACTTGCTCGGTATCGCCGAGACGGGCACGGGCAAGACTGCCGCCTTTGCTCTGCCTATTCTGCAGCGCCTCACCGCGGAGCGACCGCGGCGTCAGGCGCAACTCTCCAGCGCGCCGCGCGCCCTTATCCTCGCGCCCACGCGCGAGCTCGCCGGCCAGATCGGCGAGCGCTTCCGCGCTTACGGGCGCGGGCTACCCTTGCTCACAGCCGTGATCTTCGGCGGCGTCAACCAGCATCACCAGGTAAAGGCGCTGAGGGCGGGCATCGACATTCTCGTCGCCACGCCCGGGCGCCTGCTCGATCTTTGCCAGCAGCGGCATGTCCGGCTCGACCAGGTCTCGATCCTCGTTCTCGACGAAGCCGACCGCATGCTCGACATGGGCTTCATCCACGACGTGCGCAAGATCGTGGCGCTGTGCCGGCGCGAGCGCCAGACGCTGCTGTTCTCGGCCACCATGCCCCCGCCCATCGCCAAACTCGCTCATGACATTCTCGATCATCCCACCCGCGTCGACATCGCCCCGGCCAAGGTCGCGGTCGAACGCATCGACCAGCGCGTGTTCTTCGTCGGCACCAAGGAAAAGCGGGCGCTGCTCGAAGCTCTGCTCGCCGATCAAGCCATGGATAGGGTGCTGGTCTTCACCCGCACCAAACGCGGCGCCGATCGCGTGTGCCGCAATCTGATGCAGGCCGGTCTCAGCGCCACGGCACTCCACGGCAACAAGGCGCAGAACGCGCGCGTGCGCGCGCTCGATGCGTTTCGCAGCGGCCGCGTGCGCATTCTCGTTGCAACCGATATCGCCGCGCGCGGCATCGACGTTCCCAACATCTCGCATGTGGTCAACTACGAGCTGCCGAATGAGCCGGAGAGCTATGTGCACCGCATCGGCCGCACCGCGCGCGCTGGAGCCGGAGGCGCCGCGTTGTCTCTCTGCGACGCCAGCGAGCGGCCTCATCTTCAAGCGATCGAGCGCTTGATGCGTGCGCCGGTCGCCGTCGGCGACCACCGTCTTGCCGCCGCGGCCCATTCGGCACCGGCACCGCGCCAATCCGGGCGAGGAACAACCACCGCCCCCGTCAAGCCGCGCCGGCGTTCCCGTCGCCGTCGCTTTGCCGGCGCTCGTCAACCCGCGTTTGCGCCCGCTAACGGCGCTCGCGCCATTGGAGACTCGATATGACCAAATTTTCGTCAGGCACCTCCTCGGCACGGCGCAATGCCGAAGCTCTGCTGAGCAAGAGCCAAAAGCGCGAGTCGAGCTTCAAGCTCGAGCAGGCGCAGGAGCATGAGGCCATGATGCGGAAGACGGCGAAGTTGCGCGAGCTTCGTCTCGCCAAGGAAGAGGAAGACAAGAAGTTGCAGGAGGCGGCGCCGGCCCCGGCAAATCGGCCTGACAAGCCGCGCCGGTCGCGACAGACCTAGGGACTCGCCAACACGGAGTTGAGATATGGCGTTCAAGCCGAACTACAACCAGCAGCGCGCGGATCGCAACCGGTCCAAGGCGCAAAAGAAGCAGGAGAAGCTGAAGCGCCTCGAAGAGGAAACGGCGAGGCGCAAGGCGGCGCGCGGCGAATCGCCGGATTCCGACAAGACGCAAGAGGACGCGTGAAGCGCGAAGACAGACATGGCCAAGAAACAACAAGGCCGCCCTTCAGGCTTTGTGCTTTTTGACGTCTGCTACGAGGACGGCACGCAGACCTCGAACCGCAAGGTTCCGGCCGCCGATCTCGGCGGCCTCGACGGCGATTTGCCCGCCCGCATCTTTGTCGAGGCGCAGGATCGTGAGATCGGCTCAGTGTCGGGACGGCCGCGCGGCCGGATAAAGTCGATCCTGCGCTCGCGCGCCGGATCGCGAGCCGCTGCCCAGAAATAGCCGAACCGTTTGACCCTCGGGGAAAGCGCGCCCTTGCCCCCGCGAAGCGAGAGCCATTGAGGAGACAGCAAAAAGCCCTCGTCAACGAAGGGCTTTTGCTTTGCGGTTCCGACTTAGTAGTAGCCGGTGCAGCTGTAGTACCGATTCCACCAGTAGGGGTCGCCCGTGGCTACCGCGTTGCGATAGAGCCAACCGCACCCGCCATAGCCATAACCATAGCCGGAAGCGATGTAGGGCCAACCGTAGAACCGGCGATAGTTGTTGTAATGGCCGTCGTTTTTGTAACGGTTGTAATTGCCGTAGTTTTTGTAACGGTTGTGATTGCCGTAGTTTTTGTAGGCGTAGTTTTTGCCGCCTTTGTAGTTGTACGCGTTGGGCCAGTTGCCGCCGCCTCTGTAGGCGTAGGACCTGCCGCCGCCTTTGAAGCTGTAGGCCTTGCCGCCACCGCCGCCTTTAAAGCCACCGTGACCGCCGCCATGACCACGACCACCGCCGCCGCCACGTCCGCCGCCTTTACCGACGAGCGTCACGTCAGACTGACTGATGTCGCCCTTCAAGACCGGAAGAGGGGTCGCTTGCGCCGACCCCGCAACCAAATATGTGGCGAACAACGCCGCTGCTGCGGCAGCCGCCACGGTTAACTGCGTTCTCATGGATCGATTCCTTCAGAAAGGTCTGCTGACTCGTTTGCCCAACAACGTGCGGGTTGCCGCCGAGTTCCGCCAGGCGTCACGCCGGACGTTTTGAGCGTTGGTGTCAGCATACTCCTTTTGGGGAGTTCGGCTAACCGGCGGTAGTGGGGCGCCATTTCGGATTGCCGACCGTCGTCGAGCCGGACGTCGGCAAAACGAAGTCGCTGGCGCCGCATCCGGGTGCCGTAGCTCTGGTGGCGGTTGCCGCTCGCCTCGGGCTCTTCAAGCCGCACGGGCAGATCGGGGGACACGGCCTCGAAAAACGCGCTGAGCGCCTCGCGTGGGGAGGATGCGACATCTTCGTAGGAGAGGCGCAAATATTGACCAGGGTAGAGCCGGCCAAACGACTCGCAAGCGAGATTGGCGACCCACCACCCGGCCGCGGTGCGAAAGCACCGGGGGATCGGCCGCGACAGAGCTTGCTCGATCGGCGTCGGCTTTTGCTTCCGGCGCGTCTTGATGAGAGGCAGGCGTATTGTCGACCAGCACACGGCTCGCGGGTCCCTCACCAGGTGGAGCAGGAAGAACCGTTGCCCGAGCAGGCGTCGAAGCCGGAACGGCGGTGATCGAACCCCATGCGGTTTTGGAGGAGTCGCATAGGATCGCATATTTGCCCTGCACGTGTTCGAGCAGCGTCAGGACCAAAGCGTCGTGATTCAATGAGGCGTTGGACCCTCGCGCGAGGGCGCCCCAAACCGGGCAATCCTTTGCCAGCTCGCCGCAACTGCATTTGAGTTCGCGGCCGGTCCGTCCCTCGAAGCCGTTGGCGATCTCGCCGCAAGCGACCACTTGCGGATTTGCGGTTAAAAGGGACTCAAGTAACGTCGAGCCGCTTTGGCCGAAACCCCCGATATAGACCAGCCTCGTCAACGCAAACCCTCTCACGTCTTCCGGCTTACAACGGGCTAAGGCGCTGAGGCTTGAAGGTCAATAGCGGCGCGGCAGCCTGCAAATGCGCGCGCGGCGTTTCAATTCCGGTCCTGGCCGCCGGAGACGGCATCCTTCTTGGCGGTCGCGCGCGCGGCGGTTGTCTCGAGGGCCTCGCCCTCCTCGACCTCCTCGCCCTTCCGGCGGTGCCACCAAACTGTGAGCTGGCGACGCCAGCGCCGCACGATGGGAAGGTCGATCGACAGCACGAGCAGCCCGAGCGGGATCATCCAGAACCCGAGCACGGGCAGGAAACCGATAAGACCGCCGATGACGAGGAGAAAGCCGATGCCGATGCGGACGGCTTTCGACTGCGGCAGATGAAAGTGGCGATCGAAGATGCGGATCTTGTGGGCCATGGGCTCCGCGGCAGGTTTGACCAAAGCCGGAGATAGGGACTTGCACGCGAGGCCGCAACCTCGATCCTGCGAACGCGTCCTTCAGACGCGCCCGCCTTTATCGATCTCTTTCTTGAGAAGCCAGGTATGGAGGCGGCCCACGCCCTTCACCTGGATCGGTCCGCGCGGTTCGAAGGCGAAGCCGTCGCCGAGCGCCCGGCGCACCGCGTCGGATACTTGAATCTCGCCGGGGAGCCCGTGCGATTCGAGCCGCGAGGCGAGGTTCACCGTCTCGCCCCAGACGTCGTAGGAGAATTTGTCGCTGCCGATGATGCCTGCCATGAGCGGACCGCTGGCGATGCCCGCCCTGATCCTGAGATCGACGCCGTGCGCGGCCGAGAGCCGTTCGACGAGTTCGGGCAAGAGCAGCGCCATGCGGGCGAGCCGCGTCAGATGGTCGGGCTGCTCCCGGCTCACGCCCGCGACCGCGAGATAGCCATCGCCGATGGTCTTGATCTTCTCGACGCCGTGGGCGGCCGCGAGCCGGTCGAACTCGGTGACGATGTGGTCGAGCACGGCGACGGTGCGCTCGACTCCGAGCTTGTGGGCAAGCTCGGTGAAGCCGACGAGATCGGTGAAAAGGACCGACGCCTCGCCGACGCTGTCGGCAACCTTGTCGTTGGGGCGCGCCTTCAGGCGCTCGGCGATCGCCTCGGGCAGGATATTGGCGAGAAGCGAATCTGCCTCGGCGCGGGCGCGGTCCGCCACGGTGAAGGCATAGCCCACGATCAGGGCGATGATGGTGAAGGTGGTCGCGGCCGAGGAGATGTAGAGATTGGCGAGCAGCGCGGGGTCGGCGACGATGCGCGCGTTCTCCGGCGGGAACAGGAACCAGGCCGCGACATGCAAAACGAGTCCGATCGCGACCACCGAAATGACGAGGCCCAGGCGATTCACGCCGACGACGGCGAAGGCGACAGCGGCGGCGATGATGAAATTGATCTGAATGCCGGAATCGTGGCCGAGCTCGCGCACGAAGAAGAACAGCGCGATGAACTCGGCGAAACAGATGATGAGCGCTGCGGCGATGTCGCTGATGCGGTGGGCGAGAGGCGCGAGCAGCGCGACGGCCGCGAGCGCGACATTGACCGCGATCAGCGGCCAGTAGGTGTTGAGGCCGTAGGCGGCGAACACGAAGGAATAGACCACCGAGAAGACGGCGATGGTGAGCGCCATCAGGTTGACGATCGCGAGCCGCCGGCGCACGGGACGCCGATGGAGCTCCGTGCCGAATTGGGCGAAGCGGCCGAGCGGACCGAGCCATGCGAGGAGCCCATCGCTTGGGCCGGGGGTTTCGCGTTTGCTCATGGGCAGCGGGCCGGAAATGAGGTCGCGGGATGGTATAGGAGCTTCAGCCGGGGCACCATCGGCGGACATCCGGCGGGAAACGGGCTAGCGAGGGCGCGGGTTCGGGGCGGACCGCCAAAGCTCTGGAAAGGCCCCTGCCCTTTTGCTATCTACCGCTATGAGGCGCCTTAAACAGAGATGCGCCCTGATCCCCGGTAGCTCAGCAGGTAGAGCAAGCGGCTGTTAACCGCTGGGTCGCTGGTTCGAATCCGGCCCGGGGAGCCATCTTTCTCAAGGACTTACCAGACAAGATAGAGTGCCGAAATCCCTCTAGGGTACACCAGGGGTACACGGCCATCACCGCCTCCCCTTCTTCGGCTTCATGCGAAGGCCGTCCGGCTCAATCTCAACCCCGTGAGTTGCCAGCGCATCGACCACAGCCTGAATGCTGCGGCCGTGTCCCTTGGCCATTGCATCCAAGGAACCACAGCGATCAGCGCGAGTTTTTTCTAAGCCCCCTAACAAGCGTAAGGAGTAACGCTCATGAAGACGCTGGTTTCTGCGTTTGCGCTGGCCTTGGCGCTCGCCTTCACGGGCCCTGCCTTTGCCGGAGATGTGACCAAGGCAACCGACAAAGCAAGTTGCGACAAAGCTGGCGGCATGTGGGATGCGGCAACCTACAAGTGCTCAGAGAAGAAGCAGTA
>DASTKZ010000092.1:0-53906 GCA_035715445.1 Methyloceanibacter sp. | reverse complement strand
GTCATCTCCGCCGTGGTGCAGATCGCCTATTGCATCTCGTTCGCGGCGCTCATCTTCACCGGCGATCTCGCCGGCGGCTTTCCGCTCGGTCTTGCCGGGCTGATCATGGGGACGGTGGTCACGTGCGTCGTGATCGCGGTCACCTCGACCTTCTCGCCGGTCATCGGCGGGCCCGACTCGCCGGCAGTGGCGGTGATGAGCGTGCTTGCCGCCTCGATTGCGACCGCGCTTGCCGCCAAGGGCGCGAGCACCGATCAGATCATCGTCAATGTGCTTGTCGCGCTCTCGGTCAGCACGCTGCTCACCGGGATCCTGCTCTACGGGGTCGGCGCGCTTCGCCTCGGCCAGTGGCTCCGCTTTATTCCGTATCCTGTGGTCGGCGGCTTCCTCGCCGCGTCCGGCATCCTGCTCATCACCGGCGGCATGGAAGTCGTGACGCAGACCGATCTCACGCTTCTGCCGTCAAGTTGGGCGCTGCTTTACTCGAAGCTCTACGGGCCGCAGATTCTCGTCGCCATTCTGTTTGCGGCGGCAATCCCTATCGCGGCGCGATGGGTGCCCGCCTACCTTGCGCTCCCGCTCGTCTTCTTCGCCTTTCTCGTTGGACTCAACGCCGGCCTGTTCGGCGCCGTCAGCGACGCCGGCGTCCGCGGCGCCTGGTTCTTGCCGGAGCTCGGCGAACTCAAGCTGTGGTGGCCCCTCAGCGCCATGGTCGGGGACCAGGTCGATTGGCGCGTGATCGCGCAGAGCAGCGCCGAGATCGGGTCCTTCTGCGGCGTCATGGCGATCGCGCTTCTGCTCGACGTTTCGAGCCTCGAAGTCGCGCGCCAGAAATCCGGCGATCTCGATCAAGAGTTCCGCTCGAACGGCCTTGCCAATTTGCTCGCCTCGGTGCTCGGCGGCTTCGGCGGATCGTTGTCGATGAACGCCTGCCTTCTGCTCGACGAGTCCGGCGCCACCACGCGGTGGGCCGGCGCCATTGTCGGATTGGGCTGCGCGCTGATCCTGTTTTCCGGCGTCGATGTCGGCGCCTTCGTGCCGAAGGCGATCCTCGCGGGGATGCTCATCTATCTCGGCGCGGTCATCCTTATCGAATTGTGGAACGCGCCGGCCGACAGTTCATGGATGGAGTGGGGCCTGACCGGGGTCATGACGCTCGTCATCATCAATCTCGGTTATTTCATGGGCGTCGTGCTCGGCGTGATCGGCGCCTGCCTCATGTTCGCGCTGAGCTATAGCCGCATCGGCGTCATCCGCCGTCACCTCACGCGCCAGGAATTCTCCAGCAATGTCGAGCGTTCGCCGGAGCAGTCGCGACTGTTGCGCGAGGAGGGCAAGCGCGTCCACGTGTTCTGGCTCTCGGGCTTCATCTTCTTCGGCTCGTCGAACGGGCTGTTCGAGCGGATCAAGCGCGTCATCGACGCGCAGCGGGACAAGGCCGTCGGCTATGTCGTGCTCGATTTCGGCGCGGTGCCCGGCCTCGATACCTCGGCGGTCTTGAGCCTGGTCAAGCTTCGAAACTATTGCGAGGAGCACGGCGTGACGCTCGGCTTCTCGGGCTTGAGCGACCGCATGCGGGCGAGTTTCGAGCGGGTGGGTTTTTTCGGCGGCAGGGGCGTCCATCAAGTCTTCGCCAGCCGCAACGAGGCCGTCGAGTGGTGCGAAGACATGCTGCTCATGTATCACGAGGTGGGTGAGGCCTCGACTTACAGTTTCGAAACGTGGCTCGAATCGGAATTCGGCGGCGCGGTCGATTTCCCCCGCATCGCTTCGTTCATGGAGCACCAGGAATTGAAGGAAGGCGAATTCCTGTTCCGTCAGGGAGAGGCCGCCGATTCGGTCGTGTTGCAGGCCTCGGGCAGTGTCGCCATCACCATCATCGACGAGCATGACCGCCCGATCAGGCTCCGGCGCATGGTCGGGCATACGGTCGTGGGCGAGATGGGCTTTTATCGCGGTGTGCCGCGCACGGCGAGCGTGATCGCCGAGGAGCCGACCGTCATCTATCGGCTGACGCGCACGGCGTTCGACCGGATGCAGGAGAAAGACCCGGCCGCGGCCGCCGCCCTGCACAAGCTGATCATCAGGCTCTTGTCGGACCGGCTCGAATTCGCCAACCGGGAAATCTCGGCCCTGCTCTAGGAAGCTGCGATCAGCACCGCGACAATGACAAGATAGGTCAGCCCGTGGATGAGCTGATCGGCGCCGAGCGCATGCCAGAAGCCAGGGGTTTGCGTCGTCAGTTCGTTCCGGCGAAGGATCTGCTCCTTCAGCCAATCGACGTGGTAGTGAACGAGAAACTCGCCGAGCGCGATCGAGCCGGCGAGCAACAGAGAGCCGGGAAGGAGCACGAGGTAGACGAACGGCGTCAGCGCCATGTGAATGGCCGCATGAAGCAAGCCGCCGGGATGGCCGTAAGTTCCCTTGTTCAAATACTGATAGCGCGTCTGCAGGTAGAAATCGGCAAGCGCATGCTTGACCATGAGCACGGCAACGGCGGCAAGGGCGAGAAGAGCGAGGTGTTCCATCGGCGCTACTTCGACATGGCCTCGGCGGCGCCGTCCCAATTGGGCGGGGGCGGGTTCATGCGGAAATAGGCGATGCGCTCGCGATAGAGCGCGTAGAGCGTATCGAGACGCGCGGTGTTGGTCTTCTCGCATTCGCGGCTCAGCACCTCGGCTGCGTCCCAATCCTTGGCGCGGTAGCGGGCGAGAAACTCGCTATGGCGCTCGGCGAGAAGGATGAAGTCCCGCGATTGCTTGACCGCCCTGTCGCCGAAAAGCCCGAAGACCCGCGTCGCCTCGGTCTTGCCTTTCACCTTGAGGAGATCGATTTCGAGAAAGGCGAAGTCGGGAGCTCGCGCCGTGGTAGATTCGCCGACCACGGTTCCGACGTCATAGGTCTTCGACTGTCCTTCGAGCCGCGAGGCGATGTTGACGTTGTCGCCGATCACCGAATAGTCGAAGCGCGTTTCCGAGCCGAGATTGCCGACGCAGCAGATGCCCGTGTTCAAGCCGATGCCAATCCGGACCGGCTCGAATTTGCGGCCTTTGGCCTCAGCCTCTTCCCGCCAGTGTTCGTTCAGGCGGTCCATCTCGCCCATGATGCGCAGCGCCGCGTTGCAGGCATGGGTCGGATGCGCGCTGTCTTCGAGCGGCGCATTCCAAAAGGCCATCACCGCGTCGCCCATGAACTTGTCGATGGTGCCTTGCTCGTCGAGGATGATGTTGCTCAAGGGCGTAAACAGCGAGTTGAGGAAGCGCGTGAGCTCTTCGGCGTCGAGACCTTCCGAAATGGTGGTGAAGCCGCGCACGTCGCTGAAGAGCAGCGTCATGTCGCGCGTCTCGCCGCCGAGCTTGAGCCGCGAGGGGTCGTCGGCAAGCCGCTCGACGAGGGCCGGCGCCATGTAATGGGAGAAGGCGTTGCGCACCCGGTTGCGCTCCTGCTCGGTGCGCAGGAACACGACGAGCGTGCCCACGAGATAAATCGCGGCGAGCGCCAAGGCCGGGTAGATCGGATCGACCAGCCAGCCGAGCTTCGTGAATGCATACCATGATACGGCGATCACGGCGGCGATGGCCGTGCCGCAAAGCACCGCGCTTCCGAGCGCGCCCAGGCGATAGATGAGGAAAGCGATGAGCGTGCCGAGCGTGAGGATGTAGAGGAGTTCGGCGGCGGTGGCGAAATCGGGACGCTGCAGGAAGGCTCCTTGCAGGATTTGCTCGATGGCCTGGGCGTGAAGCGAGACGCCGGGAACCGATGCGTCGAGCGGGGTCGCCCTGAGATCGAGCAGGCCAGCCGCGCTCGTGCCGATGATGAGAATGCGGCCCGCGATGTCGTCGGCCCCGATCTCGCCATTGAGCACCTTCCAGGCCGGCAGGTACCGCTCTTTGGTCTCAGGGGTGAACTTGATCCACATCTGGCCGTTCGCCTCGGTCGGCACCTCAAAATCGCCGATACGAACTTTGACGATGCCGGTCTTCTCGCCGAAGGCTTTCTCGCCGCTCGCGCCGGACGACTTCACCATGTAGGTCGAGGCCCCTTGAGCGAGCCGCAGCATATCGCCTGCGAAGGAGGGGTAGAGCGTGTCGTCCACGTTGATCACCATGGGCATGCGCCGGATGATCTGGTCGTGCTCGGGAATCCAGTTGAGCGATCCCGACCCTTGGGCCTTGTCTTGCAACTCCTTCAGGCTCGATGCGGCGCCGGGGTAGTAGGGTGCGAATAGCTTGGGATCGTCGCCGCCATGAGCGAAGCCGGCCTTCGCCTCGGGGAGCGAGGTGCCTTGGGGCGCGGCGATGAAACCGAGCGTAACCGGCGCCTTTCCGATCGCGTCGGCAAAGACCTGGTCGTTTGACGGGAGCTTGTCGATCTCCTCGCGCAAAGTCTCGACCGCCGCCGATTTCGGCCAGAAGCGGAGCGCGTTCGCGGGCGACATGCGGTCGGGCTCAGGAAACACGATATCGAAGCCGATTGCGGCGGCGCCGCCGGCCGCGAGCTTATCAACGAGATCGGCCAGCACCGTTCGCGGCCAGGGCCACTGGCCGACCGCCTTGAGCGAGGCCTCGTCGATATCGACAACACGCACGGGCAACGCCGGGTCGAAGGGGCGCGGGTCGAGGCGCTGATAGGTGTCGAATACAAGCGCCCGCAACCTCGCGACCGGCGTCGGGTCCCAGACGCGAAGGGCAAGCGAGGCGGCGATGATCGCCCCGAGAATGAGGGCATAGAGGAGGCGTGGACCCAATCCGGTGCTCGACCTTGCCATGTGGATGCGCGCCGGACGGGCGCGAGACGCCAGACCCTAGCCAAAGGCGCCGCAGCGCTCCAGTGCCAAGTTCTGCGCCCTCAGGCTCCTGGCAGGGCCTCGCGCGACGCCATCTTCACATCCATGTGTCCCGCGCCATTTCCCGGTGACGGCCCGGCTCCGGCTCAACTAACTTACCGGCGGAAATGGCCGATTGTGGCCCCGCCAGCTGGAATGCCGCTCAAGCGGTTCGAGTGCATTGGCAATGAAGACGATCTTGGCAGCCATTGGTGATGTAGCGCGGACGCTGCGCCTCCCGCTCGCGGCGATGATCGGGGCCTGTCTCGTCGGCGGTCCCGGGGAGGCCGCGCGCATGTGGATGCCGAAGACCACGAATCCTTACTGCGATGTCACCACTTACGTGCTGCGGGATCTCCCCGAGCAGGCGATGTCTTTGCGCGATGCGAGCGGGAAGCCCGCAATCGTCGTGAGCGGGTCCACGCTTGCCGACAAACCGGATTACAGCCGGTTCCTGCTTGCGCATGAGTGCTGCCACCATTCGCTCGGCCATATGGATCGCTTCAAAGACCAGCTCGGTCAAAACGGTCCGCAGCGCTTCTTCTTCATCGCGCCGCAGTTGAAGCAGATGGAGCTCGAGGCCGATTGCTGCGCCGTCAAAATGCTGCGATCGAAGAACGACGCCAGCAGCATCGAAGCGGCGGAAGGGACAATGACGAGTTTCGGCAGCTACCAGACCGGCGCGCACTACCCGACCGGATTCGAGCGGGTCGAAAACATGACCAAATGCGCCGCGGAGAATTGATACGATCGCGGCTCGCCGGCCATCTGTCGGCGATGTTAACGATACGGCAGGCGCCTTGGACCTATTGCCATATTGTACCCGAAGGTTTGGGACATGACCTCGGTGAGATTTGTCTCTCGGCGCTTCAGGGTCCTAAGATGAGGTCCGACAAGACGCGCCCGAGCAGCATGACGATTGTGACGAAGCGGTCCGTTGCCGTCGCTTGCGCCGCGCTCGCGATCCTTTGCTCCGCGGCCGGCGGCGCGGGAGCGGAGCCTGCGGCAAGCGGATCGCTGCGCGTCTGCGCCGATCCCGACAACATGCC
The DNA here is from genome assembly GCA_035715445.1 of Methyloceanibacter sp. Lineage (GTDB taxonomy): Bacteria > Pseudomonadota > Alphaproteobacteria > Rhizobiales > Methyloligellaceae > Methyloceanibacter. The sequence goes on along the minus strand of DASTKZ010000092.1, from coordinate 48,032 downwards.
GTTCTCGAACGCCGAAGGCCAAGGCTTCGAGAACAAGCTCGCCGAATTGATCGCCGAGAAGCTCGATGCGCGGCTCGAATATTCGTGGTTTGCCGAGGAGAGCGGCTACGTTCCCAATACGATGGGGCGCGGGGCTTGCGACCTCGTCATGGGCTACGCGCAAGGGACGGGTTTGATCGAGGACACCAATCCCTATTACTACACCTCCTATGTGCTGATTTACCGCGAGGACGATTCCAGTCTTGCCGGGGTGGAAAGCCTCACCGACCCGCGGCTGAAGGGCAAGCGGATCGGCTTCTTCGCGCGGACGCCGCCATCGAGCGTGCTTGCCATCCATGGGCTCACCGCCAACGCCAAGTCGTTCGAGATCCATGCCGGCGAGAGCACCACGAAGGCCGCCGTGACCATGCTCGACGAGATTGCGACGGGAGCGCTCGATGCAGGAATTCTGTGGGGGCCGGTCGGCGGCTACTACGCCCAGCGCTCCCAAGTGCCGCTCACGCTCATCCCGCTGGTGAAGGAGACCGCCGGCCCGCGCACCATCTACGGCATCACCTTGGGCGTGCGACCGGACGACCCGCAGTGGAAACACTCGATCAATGCGTTCATCGCCTCGAACGAAGCCGGGATCAACGCCATCCTGCAGAGCTATAACGTTCCGGTTCTGGACGAGCAGGGCAATGTCGTCGCTACGGCGCCGGCGGAGCGCTGACCGCGCCGCGCGCCGTCCGCTCACATCTTGCACGCGCTTTCCGGCTGATCGATGCCGAGCGTATCGACCTCGATCTCGGGGTGGCTCGCGTGCGGGAAGCCGCGCTGCGGCGAAAAGGAGACGGGGACCTTGTCGGTCGCGATGATGATCGGCTGGCGGAATTGTCCGTCCCAGGGACGGAATTGCTGCTTGATGCCCTTGAACGGCGCAAGCTGGAGCTCAGGCCCGTGCACGAAAGCCGCGACCGTGGCGAAATCGGAGCCGGGATTGCGGGTCACTGCCTCGCCGATGGTGCGCGTCGCGACATAGGCCTGGTAGTCGATCGGCAAAATCAAGCGCTTGAAGGTCTTCTCGAAATTATTGTTGGCTTGGGTCGCGCCCCATTTCTCGTGGCCGGGGCTCCAGGTTGTGGCGAAGAGCCCGGTCGTGCCGGCCACGGGCCGCGGGTTGGCGCCGCCGCGAAACGGGATATAGGGCCCGAAGACCTGGTCCTCGTCGGCGACGACGATCACCTGATAGTCGGACTCCTCCGCGAGCGCCGCGCCGGAACTCGCCTCCCTGCCCGGCGGAACCCTGCCGACATCGTCGCGCCTGCCGCCTGAGGTGTCATTGTACTCGCGCGTGTCGACGATGGTTGCGCCGAAGCGGCCGGCCGCGCGCTTCACCGCCTCGGCATAGGCAAGGTCGCCCGGGGTCGAGCCGTGCACGATGAGCCAATTGGTCCATTTCATGGTGACGAGATATTGGGCGAGCGCATCGGCAAGCATGTAACGGTCGGGCGCGACATGCATGACATTGGCGCGGCAGTTCTCCTGCCGCAGCGATACGTCGGTCGCGCGAATATTGAAGAGAAGAATGTCCTTGCCCTTGGCCCAGTCCGAAAGCTTGAGCAGCGTGTCGGCGGATGCATCGACGACAATGTAGTTGTGGCCGCTATCGAGGAATTTCTGCAAAGCCTCGACCGCCTTCTCCGCCGAGGAGACGGTGCTCACGTCGAGGCTATAGTCATGACCGGTGAAGCGGCCCCCGGCGTTGTTCTCCTCGATCGCCATCTTGGCGCCGGCAACGCCTGCGTCTTTCGGCTCGACATCGAGGCGCGAGGCGGGGCGGGGACGCTCCGGGGTCTCGCGGAGATAACCGATCTTGATCGGCGTCAAAGGCGGCGATTGCGGCACCTGAACCATGACGCCGCCGTCTTTCTTGGCGGCGCCGTCCTCCGCGGCAGGCGCGGGCGGTTCTTCGGCGCGCAAAGAAGAGGGGATCGATGCGGCGGAGGCCATCAGCGCGAGCGCGGCGACAAGAGCGAGCAAGGGGCTGGGCCGCTTCAATGCGCGGCAGGAAGACTTGGACGAAAGAAGCATAGGTTTGGCGATCGCGTGACGCGGAACCTTGCGCCGGTTGCTAGCTTCCAAGTTTTGCGCTTAGCGAGCAGGCTTGTTTGCGGGACCCGGACGGCCTTCCCACGCATGGTAGCGAGAAAGAAAGCGGCATTGCAAGGTGGAACCCTGGCGGGAAAACTTGGTGCCACGCGGGCTTCGACCCCGCTCCTTAACCTTGTTACTGCTCAAAGGCCAGGGGAGCGGTTGGCGGCGCCAGGCGCCTGTGGGGAAATCGAGAAATTCACCCCATTAACTTGGCCGTGTCGTGTGCTAGCCTGCAACCGATGGGATTGTCTCCAAGTTCCGCGCTCCGCTTCGGCTGGGAGACGTTCAAGAAGCGCCCGTGGCTTTTTGTCGGGGCGTTTGTGCTCGTGGCAATTGTCCAGGTCGTGGTCGAGGGCCTCAGCCGCGCAGTCGATGCGCCGTTCGGCGGTGCCGAGTCGGATCACGCATTTCTCGGGGCTTTGATCTCTCTCGCTTGCAACACGCTTATCAGCATGGGCATTACAGCCTTCGGGCTCGCCGCCCACGACAATCCCGAGACGGCCGAGCTTTCCGCGCTTTGGCATCCTCACCCGTTCTGGAAATATCTCGGCCTGACGATACTCTTTGCACTCATTATCGTGGCGGTCTTCCTGCTCGGCTTCGCGCTCGTTACCACTCTCGGCCGCGATACCGGTCTCGTGGTCGGTGTTCCGCTACTCGTCGTAATCGCCGTGATCCTCTCACTGGCGCTTCTCTTTTCGGGCTTCCTTGTGATCGACCGTGGGCTCGGTCCGATCCAGGCCCTGACGGAGAGCCATCGCATCACGCAAGGATACAAGTGGACCCTGTTCGTGCTTTGCCTGCTGCTGGTTTTGGTCAATCTGGCCGGTCTTCTCGCGCTCGTTGTCGGAATTTTCGTATCGGCACCGGTCTCCTTGCTCGCCCTCACCCATGCTTATCGCGTCCTGTCCGGCGGTGCCGTGCCGCGGCCGGCGGATGCCGCTCTCGCGGCGTGACGCGACCGCAAATTCAAGAAATTTGAACTTTGAGAGAGGTGGAAGCTATTCCGCGGGCACGAGCGGGCGCTCGGCCTTGGCCGCTTCAGCCGCGTTGCGCGGATTGCGATAGATAAAGGGCGGCGGCGGCCGCGAGGCTTCCTCGCGCGCGAGCTGCACCATCTCGCCGTGATAGGGCGAGAGCGCGCAAGCCGGGTCGGTGTTGCGGGCATCTCCGGTCATCGCCATGGCCTGGCAGCGGCAACCGCCGAAATCGACCTCCCTGAAGGCGCAAGAGCGGCACGGCTCCTTCATCCAATCGGTGCCGCGGAAGGCGTTGAAGGCCTCGGAATTGAGCCAGATGTCGAGCAGCGCGCGATCCTGCACATTGTCGAAGCGAAGCGTCTTGATCGTCTCGGCGGCATGGCAGGGCAGCACCTTGCCGGCGGGCGTGATGTTCATGAAGCCCTTGCCCCAGCCGCCCATGCACGGCTTCGGCCGCTTGGCGTAGTAGTCGGGCACGACCATGTCGATGGTGAGCACGCCTTTGAGGCGCTCGCGTTCGCGCTCGACGAACTCGATCGACTTCACCGTCTCCTCGTAGGTCGGGATCAGCGCGGCGCGATTGAGATAGGCCCAGCCGTAATATTGCACATGGGCGATTTCGAGCCGCTGGGCGCCGAGCTTGACGGCAAGCTCGATATAGCAGCCGACATTGTGGATGTTGTGGCGGTGGATCGGGGCGTTGATGGTGAGCGGCAGTCCGAGCTCGGTGACCCAGCGGGCGACGTCGAGCTTCTTCTGCGTTGCGCCGGGATAGGCACCGATACGCTCGGCGTTCTCGGCATCGACGTCCTGGAACGAGATCTGGACGTGATCGAGCCCGCGCTTGGCGAGGTCCTCGAGGCGGGGGCGATTGAGGGTGACGGCGGCGGTGATGAGGTTGCTGTAGAGGCCGGCTTCGGACGCAGTCGAGACGATCTGTTCGAGGTCCTTGCGCGCGCTCGGCTCGCCGCCCGAGAGATGCACCTGGAGAATGCCCATCTCGCCGGCTTGGCGCATCACCGAGCACCACATCTCGGTCGAGAGCTCTTTGTTTACGCGCTCGAGCTCGATGGGGTTGGAGCAATAGGAACATTGCAGCGGACAGCGATGGGTAAGCTCGGCGAGGAGCCCGACCGGCGCGCGGGCGCACAGCGCCGCCGAGGTGCTGCCGCTCACGCCTTCGGTCGGCTCGTCATCGACGATCAGCGTTTCGCAATGTCCGTTGCCCTTCAGCTCTTCGCTCATCCCTTTATGTATCCCTTGTCAGCCAAGCCTTGGAGCAAATCGAGCACGTCGGCACGGATCACCTCCGCCGACGCGGAATACTCCTCGGCGAGGACCGTTACGATCTCATCGACGGTCCTGTTGCCGTCGCAGAGCTTGAGCACGGCGACGGCGGTTTGATCGGGCGTCAGCACCCGCTCGGGCGCCAACAAGATCCAGCGGTCCCGCCCCGCGTCGTGGCGGAGCTTCAGATAGGTGGGCAAATGCGGCCGCGTCTCCCGTCCGACGATGAGGCGCGTAGGGGAGGCGGTTTCGCTCATGATTTGCCCGGAACGAAAGCGCCGGGCGGGACCAGCCCGGGCTCGACATAAGCGTAGTGAAGCGCATCGAGCTGCGCCCACAACACGTTGCACTTGAATCGCAGCGCATCGAGGGCGGCGGCCTGCGCCTCGGGGGTGCGCGCGTTGCGCTTGACGTAGTCCAGCGCGAATTGGGCGTCGTCCGGCGCCTGAGTCAGGCGGCGCTTGAAATAGGCCATGACCTCGTCGCTGATGAAATCGTAGTTCTCGAGCATGCCCGAGATGCGCTCCTTGTGAATCTTGGGCGCGAACAGCTCGGTGAGCGAGGAGGCGACCGCCTCGACCAGGGTCTTCTCGCGCACGAAATTGACGTAAGCCTCGACCGCGAACCGGGTCTCGGGGAGCGCGCCCTTCATGGAGACGACGTAGTCGCGGTCGAGCCCGAGCCCGTCGGTGAGGACGAGCCAGCGCTCGATGCCGCCTTGCTCTTCGCCATAGCCGTCATGGTCCATGATGCGGTGGATCCAATCGCGCCTGAGCTGACGGTCCTGGCACCGGCTCATGAGGGCGGCGTCCTTGCGCGGCACGGCCGATTGGTAGCAGTAGCGGTTGAGCGCCCAGGCCTGCACCTGGCCCTTGTTCAGCTTGCCGCCGTGAAGCAGCTTATGGAACGGATGCTTGTCGTGATAGCGCTCGGCGCCGATGGCGCGAAGCTCCTGCTCCAGCTCCTCGGGGCTCATGATCTTCGTCATGGCGTTACCTCTTGCTACCCAGTCTAGACGAAGTCTCCGGGTAGTCCTCCCTGGAATTGGCGCAGCCGGCGTGCACCAACTTGGAGCCGGCGGCAGAAAACGCGCAAATCCACGGCCTAGATATAGGAAGCCCGGCGAGGAGTCGCATGATCCGCGCATGAACGGCATGTGGAAACCACATTAAGAAAATCTGAACGGCGGGGCTTGGCCGTAACGGCGACCCGGTAGCTCCGGGTCGCCGCGCCGCGGTCAAAATCGACCCATGCGCGCGATGCGCAGTAGCGCAATCGCCGCCGGGGTCATAAAAGAGAGTGGAGACTGGGGGAGGGGGACACGCTCACAATCCAACTTTTCGTTCTGATAGCGGCCGCGCTCTACGCCCGAGCCGGGGCGGTGGCGCTCCGGCGTCCGGTCTCCGACTTCTACGTCGCCGGCCGTCTCGTCCCGGCGATGTTCAACGGCGCTGCGATCGCTGCCGGACTGTTCCCGGCGCTCGCCTTTGCTGGGCTGACCGTCGCGCTCGCCGGAGGTTGGAAGGGCGCCTCGCTCTTTGCGCTTGGCGCAGGCGGGGGCTTGGCCGCAATCGCCATTCTGATCGCGCCTTACCTCCGCAATTTTGGCGGCTATACGGTGCCGGACTTTCTTGCCGAGCGGTTCAACCTGCCGGGGATCAGGGAGCTTGCGGTCGTCGCGGTCATCCTTTCGGCCTTCCCGGCGCTTGCCCTCACCTTGCTTGGGCTCGGGGCAATCGCCACGCGCATCTTCGCCATCGATCTCGCAACGGGCGTGGCGTTCGCTGCGGCCTTGATGCTTGCGTGCAGCTTCGTCGCCGGCATGCGCTCGGCAAGCCTGACCCAGATCGTCCAATGCGCGGTCCTCTTCGCCGCCGCCTTGGTGGCAACCGTGCTCTTGCTCGGGCAAGGCGGGACTTTCGTCCCCGCGCGCGGCGATGCGGGGCTTCAGGCGCTCGTTGCGATCGGGTTCGAGACATTCGCGGCCGACGACAAGCTCAACCGCTTCGCCTTGTTGTTCTCTGTTGCCACCGGACTTGCCGCGATGCCCCACCATCTCCTTCGCAGCCTGGTCACGCCATCGACCGAAGGCGCGCGCACGTCGTTCCTGTGGGCGATGCTTTTCATCGGGGTGCTCTGTCTCGTGGGGGTGCCATCTCTGGCGCTGCTCGGCGAAACCCCGGCCGCAACCGGCGCGGCTCTCCCGCTCCTCACATTTGGATTTGCGGCCGTGGGCGCCATCGCCGCTTTGCTTGCACTCGGCAGCGCGCTGGCCGTGACCCTCGCCAACTCGCTGTCCTACGACCTCTATTACAAGGTCGTGCAACCCGCCGCATCGACCGAGCGGCGCATCTTCGTTGCGCGGGCGGCGCTCGTCGCCGTCGCCGTGCTTGCCGCTTGGGCCGTGCTCGCCCAACCCGAAGCGATCCATGCCATGACGGCAGGCGCCTTTTCCTTTGCGGCGAGCACGCTCCTCCCTGGACTCCTTCTCGGCATCTGGTGGAAACGCGCAAGCGGCGAGGGCGCTCTTGCCGGCATGCTTGCCGGATTTGCCGTATGCCTCTACTACATGTTCGCCCCGCGCTACTTCCCGTTCGCCTTCTACGAGACGTCGAGCTTTCTCTCCAACGCGACGCAGGCTGAGGCCGCGCGTTACAACGAGCTCCGGCAGGCCTACTACCTTGGCGACGCAGCGACGCGCGCCGCAGCGCTCTCAGCATGGGAAGAGGCGGCCCGCGCCGCCGCCAACTGGGGCGGCATCAAGCGAGACTTTGCCGCAATCTTCGCCGTGCCGGTCGGCCTCTTGACGATGATCGGCGTGAGCCTGTTCACGCCGGCGCCGGCGCGTGACGTTCAGACCCTTGTCGGGGCCTTGCGCAAATCGTCGGCGGGGTAAGCGCTACTGCGGCGGAGGCGTTGCGGCCGACTGTGCGGGATCAGGCCCGGCCCGCGCGAGCAATCGGAAGGAATCGCGGAAGCGCGTCGCGTCGTCGCCCGTTGCGTGCCCCTTGGGACCCGCCGTGACCAACATGTAGATGCGGTCGCCCGACGGCACGACGTCTATCAAGTGACTGAGCTTGCCCTTGCGATCGTCGGAGATTGCTTCGAAGCCCGAATAGCCGGCAACGGTCGCCGCGCCTCTTTTGCGCAAGCGGGTCTCGCTGCCTTTGGCATAGGCGTTCACGAGCTTCACGTACGTGTCGTTGTCGGGGCTAGGCCCCTTGCCTTGCGGGTATTCGAACACCACCACGCTATAGACCGTTTCCTCGCCGAGGCTCACTTGGAAGTCGTATTGGAGCAGCGGGTTTTGACCTTCGACGGGCGCGCTCGCGAATTTGGGCGTGCCGGGGAAGGTGACCGCGAAGCCGCGCTCGGGCGACTGGAACTCGACCCATTGCGGTTCGGCCGCTTCCGTTGGCAGGGCGGGCTGATCCTCGGCGAAGGCGGAAGCGGCCATCGCCGCGAGCATGGCCACGCCCAATGCTGCGCTCCGGATCGACATTGACGCCTCCCTCGTCCGCGCCTTCTCGAATCGGCATCTTAGCCGATCCGCTACCGCCGTTCACCGAGAGACCTCGGCACCCCCGTCAACCTTGGGGCGACGCTTTCAGCGCCCGCTCATACATGGCCTCGACATCCACTTTCAAAGCGCGGCGCGTCTCGGGGCGAAGATAGAGCATGTGGCCGCCGGCATAGGTCTCGACCTCGATTGGCCTTGCGCCTTCGAGCGGAGTGAGCTGGTTCACGAGATAGGCCGGCGCAAGATAGGGCGTGATCAAGTCGGTGTAACCGGTGGCGATCAACACTTCGAGCGCGCGATTTGAGGCGCGCGCGTCCTGGATATCGTCTAGCACGCCGGCATAGCCCTGGCGCGTGGGTCGCGTTCCGAAGTCCCACTTGCCGCGCACCTCGCGATTGAGCAGGCGGTAGGTCATATCGGTTTTGAAGCCGAGTTCCTCTTGGGCATATTGAACGAAGGCGCCGGTCCACAGCGGCACGGTTGTGTCGAGCACGGGATCAGGTCCGTGGGGCCACGCGCTTGCCGGGTTGGGGTCGGGACCGCCGACGCTGCCATCATAGCGGCTCAGGACCTGGCCGCCGGCGCGATCGAACTCCTTGATGAAGACCGCAGGAGGAATGCGGGCGAAGTTCCGGCGCACGATATCGGTTGGAAGTCCCGTGAGCCTCGCCACATTATCCGTGGCCGCATCGGCGCCTTCCTCGGCGCCAGCGGCGAGCGCCACGAGGTAATCGGTCAGCGCATAGCGCTCGGCCTCTTTGAGCTCCGCCGCGAGCGCCTCGCGTCCGGCGACGCCCTTGCTTTCGAGATTGACGGCGGTCAAGGAGGGCAGGCCGAGCGCCCAGGGCAGCGGGTCGTAGTCCTCCCCGTTCAGAAGCGCGAATTCCAGGGCCGGCGAAATAAGAACAAGCCCGCTAGGCGAGATGGCGCCGCTCTTCTGAAGCGCGCGTGTTATCGTTGCGATGCGAAAGCCGCCGTAGCTTTCGCCGGCGAGAAACACGGGCGATGACAGTCGTCCCGCATCGGCGAGGTAGAGCCGGATGAAATTGGCGAGTGCCTCGGTATCCGGCTCGACACCGAAGAAATCGTTCTCGTCCTTGCCATCGCGCGCGCGGCTGTAGCCGGTTCCGACCGGATCGACGAAAACGAGGTCGGTAAAGTCGAGCCAGCTTGAGTCATTCGTAACGAGCCGGGGAGGGGGACCGAGCACTTCACCCTTTGCGCTCGCGGCCATGACCTCGGGACCGATGGCGCCGAGATGGAGATAGGCCGACGCCGCGCCCGGGCCGCCATTGAAGACAAAGGTGATCGGCCGTTTGGGATCGAGTGGCTCTCGCACATAGGCGATGTGGAAAATGTCCGCGAGCGTCTTGCCGCGCGCGTCGCGGAGCGCAAGCGTCGCGGCTTTGGCGCTATAGGGGATTTCGACGCCTGCGAGGCGGATGCTGTGCTCGGTGATCGCGGCAGGCGGAAGAATTGAAGCTTGCTCCGGCGCGGCCTTCTCGCTCGGGGCCGGTTCTCCCTTGGTCTCGCTCGGCGAACCGGTATCTTCTCCGAGCGCCATCCCGGGCAGATGGAGAAGGGCCGCGAGCGTTCCGCATAAAAGGAGGCGCAAGAGGCGGTTCAGCGCGAATGGCAAGATGGGCTCCCAGTTTGAAGGCGTGCGGCCGTTGGCGGGAACGTAGGCACGAAGAGCGCCGGAAACCAGGGCCGTTCCCCATCGTAAAGAGCGAGTGCGGTTCGCAGTTTGCCGCCGGGCGTTGCAAACGCGCCACGTTGACCGGCCTTCGGCGCGAGGGGCGATAAAGTGATAGGCCGCAACGGGTTTGGGGTCTAATCTAGGCGCTCGCGCGAAGCTGCCCGCCAGCCCAATTTGGCCGGGACTCCCGGCGTTCCCCGTTCCTTGCGTCTCGCCGGACCAAGCCTTTAGCGACGCGCCACTTTGCGGACGCAAGGACGGCCAGCGGCAGCCTTGTGAATGGAGGTTTCCCGTTTGGGGAGCGGGGAGCCTTAACCAGTAGCGTGTGCTCCCCTGCGTGGTGTGTGTTTTGAGGCTCGCCACGGGCCGGGCTGATAGGAGCCGCAGCGACATGGCCAGTCCGAAACGCTCTTGGCCCCCCGATCGGGACACCGACGGGGAGACCGCTGCCGCCTTCGAGGCCGCGGTCGCCGTGGTCAGAGCGTCCGTCGCCCGCTCCGGCGAGGTCCTTTCCTCGGCCAAGGAAGATCTGAGCGATCACCAGCGCTGGCTCAAAGCGCAAGCGGCGGCTGTCGAGTCTGACCGGGAGCGGCTCGCGAAATGGCTCCAGCGGCAACGCGAGCGCCAGGAAGCGCATGAACGCCGCGAGCAGACGCGAGCGCGGCGCAGTGCCAAGCGCCAGGCAGTCATCCACGCCGTCAGGGACAGGATCGCCGGCGCTTTGTTCGCCGCGCGCATGGGCGTCCTCCGATCGGTGGGGACGGTCATCGGAGGCCTCAACGCCATCGATGCCACGGCTGCGAACGGACTCCGCTGGATCGGCCTTCGGCTGCGCCACGCGACGCTCTACACAGTCGCGACGGTCCGGCACGCCGCGCTGTCGTCGGCAAGCGCGATCCGCGGCGCCGTTCTCTTTGTTGCTTCCGGGCTTGCGGCCGGCGCCGCGCGCGCCGGGACCAAGATTCACGTGGCCGCACCCGCGGTCAGCAACGCCGCCGCGCGGGGCTATGGCCTTGTCGCGGCCTCGACGCAAAAGGTTTCGGATACGATCGGGCCGCGCGCGCAAGAGAGCTTTCGTTGGCTCTCGGGCCGCGCCGGGACGCTTTCCCGCGCCGCGGCTGAGACGATCGCCCCGGTCCTGTCGTCGGCCGCAGCGCTTGCGCCGTCGCTCTCGGGGCGGATGGCGGCCGCCGGAGCGGTTGCCGGCTCGCATTTGCGGAGCGCCGCCGACGGCGCCAGGTCGCTACTGGCGCGCCCGGAGACCTCTGCGGAGGCGGGCGAAAACGCGCTATCCTTGCCGCACCGGATAGGGAGACTCGATCTGAGCCAAATGCTCATCATTGCCGGAGCGCTCCTCCTCGTCAGCGGCGCCTTGATGCTCGGCGGCGGATTCCTCCTCCGTGGCGGCAAGCCCGCCATCGCCGCGGCTTCGGCCACCGAGCCGATCGCGTGGCTGTTCGAGCACGGCAATCTCGCACTCGACGAACGTTCGGTATTCACCTTCGCAACGACGCCCGAGGGCCCGCGCGTCACGGGGTTCGCGATCGGCGGGGTCAACATGTCGGACCAGAACCTTGAAGCGGTGACAGGCGTCATCAAGCCGGACCAAGAGGCCAAGGATATCAAACTCGCGTTGCGGCTCATTCCCTCCGAGGAACTGCCCGGCGAGGGCAAGATGTTCGAGCCCGGCGTGCCCGGCGCAATTCCGCCCCAGGGGCAGTTCGCGCTCGTCGTCACCTTCCCCGAGAACGGCGGCGTTGCGCCCGATCGCGTGGTCTCGGACCTCGGCGGCGTGATGCTCAGGGTCCGTTACGAAGTCGCCGGGACGGAGAGGTCCTTCATCCAATACCTTTCGCCGTCTTTCCTCGAGCAGCAGCTCGCGGAGATTGCTGGCGAGGCCAAGGGTTCTTGACCCGACCTCACGGTCGTTGCCGGGAGAACGCTACGTGACGTCAGGATGCAACTGTCGGGGGGGTATCTCCATGACCAAATCCATGTTGTTGTTGATTGGGCTCTTTTTCGCTGTTCCGCTTGGAGCCGGGGTAGCCCAGACCATCAACCGGGATGGGACCGCACCTTTTCAATCGGTTATTACGTCGCCGAGGTCGGCTTGTGGTGCCGCGAGCCAGAGCGTACGGGTCTGTGGTAACGATTTTCAGTCTTGCAGCTCAGCATGCTTCGCGACGGCCTTAGCTGATGCTGCTAGCATTGAAGGATGCAGGCAAAGATGCTGTAACAACTTCAGAACTTGTCTCAGCCTCAGAGGGTGCGGCAACCTCACTTCAAATGATTGCACTAGCCCTATCAACCCTGGTGTTCGAGCCCTAAGAGGGGTTGGGGTCCAATGATCGACTCCACCCCTCGCCCTCGCTCGACTCAACCCCTCGCTGCTACGCTTGTTAGCACCGCCGGTACGTTGGATTTCTAGCGTTGAAGGGACTGCCGCTTTAAGGGCGGCAGCCTCCGAACAGCAAGCCAAGTTAAGCAGATCTGGGTTCATCAGAATCTAAAGATATGGATCGGTGGAATTGGCCCGGCGGAGGACAACCCTGGGCCTTTCACTTTGACCGCATCTGGTCATGCCGGCGTCTTGGTCCCCGAAGCGCGTGGCGCTTTCCCTTGAAAGAACGTCTCCCCTGAGGGCCACGCCCGTCAAGCCCAAGCTTTGCGTTGTCCGCATCACCAAACGGCCTCAAAGGCGCGCCAACGTCCCCGCCGGAGAGATCAAACTATGCGTTTTCGCCTCGCCATCGCAACTTGGCTCATTCCGCTTGCGGCGGTCCAAGGCTGCGCCACGCAAAGCGATGCGTCCCGGGCGGCCGAGGAAGCGGTGGCGGAGAGCGAGGACGCCGCGACGTGCCGAGAGCGAAGTGGCGACGACGACAAGGCCTATGAGGCGTGCCGCAAGGCCATGGTCGAGGCGCGGACTGAGAAGGCCGCGATCCAGGAGCAAAAGCGCCGCGATTTCGATCGCGTGCTCGGGGCCGGCACCGACGGCGGGAACAGTTACTAGCGCAGCCGGCAGCGTTTAGGATGACGCCCAAAGTTCGCCCGCGCGAAACTCGGTTCCACTAAAATTGCCTTGCCTTCGAGGCTCGTTCAAAACGAGAGACCCATGCGCACAGCAAAGTTCACCGTCATCGCGGGCGCGATCGGCGCGCTTGCCGCCGTCAGTCTCTCGGGAACCGGTCGAGGTCGGAACCTGCCAACCGGTCGACGCAAAGGGCAAGGGGAGGACATCGCGACGGCAACGACGCGGGCGCAAGCCGATCTTGCGGTGAAGGCCGCGGTGCTCGTAGGAAAGGTTACTCAGACCTCGACCAATTGCACGCCGGGGCCTACGAAAGTGTCTGCAAGATCTCGGCGGTGGTCTGCCCCAGGTAGGGCCGCCCGGGGCGAAACGGCTTGCCGACCGCAGTCTCGCTTGCCGAAGGGGCGACGCGCGAGCGATGCTTGATCGATGACGCTCGATCCGTTCACTCTGGCCGGCATCGCCGGGACCGCGCTCATCATGGTCGCCTATTTCGGCAACCAGCAGGGCTGGCTCAAAAGCGACGACTGGCGGTTTCCGCTCGCCAATCTGCTCGGGTCGCTCATGATCATGCTGTCGCTGGTCACGGCGTGGAACCTTTCGCTGGCCGTGGTCGAGAGTTTCTGGGCGGCGATCAGCGTCTACGGCTTGATCAAAAGCGCCGGACTCTGGAAGCGAAGATGAGGCAAGCGGGCTAGATCATGTCCAGCCATCGCTCGAGCATGGCGCGGCAGTGGCGCTCGAACGCCGGCAACCGCGTCGCGCTTTCGGCGATGATCGTCTCGGCGTCGAACCCGTTCGCAGCCATGTAGTCGCGATTGTTGCCGCACATGATCTCGAGCAGAGGGCGGTCGACTTCGGCGTGATACTGGAAGCCGTAAGCCGCCGGGCCGTGACGGAACATCTGCCATTCGGTCATGTCCGAATAGGCAAGCCTCTCCGCGCCCGGCACGTCGGCGATCACGTCGCCATGGAAATGGTAGGAGAGGAGCTTGCGCGGATGATCCTCCATGAGGGGATCTTTGGCGCCGGCCTCGGTCAGCATGAGATCGTACCAGCCGATCTCCTTGCGCTTGCCCGCGATTACCTCGCCGCCGAGCGCGGAAGCGAGCAGTTGTGCGCCGAGACAGAAACCCGAAACCGGCTTGCCTTCCGCCATGAAGTCGCGGCAGAGCTGCATTTCGCTGGATAGATAAGGATATCGATCCGTCTCGTAGGCGCTTTGCGCGCCGCCGAGCACAACGAGGCTCGAGAACGCGCTGCTCGGAAGCTTGGCGTAATCCGCTTCCCAGCCGAGCACGCTTCGCTGCGCAAGACCGCGTTCGGCGATCAAGTTCGCCAAGACGCCGGCGCCTTCATGCTGATCGTTCTGTATGACGAGAACGGGTTTCATGATCGGTTCGCAGAAACGTCGGACTCTATGTTCATCCCTTGCTGCACTTTAACTAACTTTGTCGTCTGCCGAGAAGTTCGTCTCGACGACGGAACGCTATCCGGCCAAATTCGTTATTTCATCAGACGTGCCTATTGGATTGGTAGTCAAGAAGGAGGTCTGTATGAACCGCTTTCTCATGACGACGGCTGTTGCTTTGCTTATCGGCACGGCGCCGGCCATCGCGGCGGAAGAATCACTGCCGGCGGGCAACCCGCCAGAGGCAGGGGCGCTTCCAACACAACCGGGCGTGTCGGAGGATGTGGCGAAACAGGCCACGGAACCGTCCGACGGCACCGCCGACAAATCAGGTGGCGCCCAGGAGCGCAGCTCCGCGCCGCCGGCATCTGGCGCGGCGACAGCCGACGAAGATGCTTCGAAGGCAGCCCAATCGTCGGATCAGTCCGGTGGAGCCAAGGAGCAAAGTTCTGCCCCTGAGGGTTCCTCGGCAGCTGACAAATCGAAGCCGAACCCCACGATCGGGTCTGAGTCTTCGTCTTCCAAGGACTCTCAGTCGTCCAAGGAGTAGGGCTGTTTGAATAGGAGTGGGGACCGCTACGCAAAGCGGTCCCCACTTTTTTGCGGATGCCCCATCTAACTTGAGCGTTCTTTCATGATCGCGTCATAAGCGTCGCTGAGAGCGGCGCGCTTCTCAATGGCGATGACGGCAAATTCCTTCGGCACGCCGCGCGCAACGAGTTGTTCCGCATCATCGTCCTCGAGACGCTTGCGGTAGTGACGCTCCAGCTCCTCGTCGCTGACGGAAGGCTTCAGGCCAAGCACGTCGTAAGGATTGCGCTTGGCGGCGGAGATGTGCCGAGCTTTGATCTGCTCGAACTCGCTCGTGCTAAAGCCGAAGCGCTTGGCGACCCCGGCGAGGAATAGTTCCTCTTGCGGGCCTATTTCGTCGTCGGCCTTCGCGATGTGGAATAGACCGTCGAGAACGTCCTCGAGCAATTTGCGGTCGCCCCCAAAGACCGTCACGAGCCGCTCGGCCTGGTCCTCGAAGTTTGCCGCGTCGCGCTTGGCCGAATTGAAGATAGGCGCGACCTGCTTCATCTCGGCAGCTGAGACCTTGAACGCCTCCTTGAAGGCCTTGATCTCGTAGGTGGCGACGGTGCCATCGGCCTTGGCCATCTTGGCGCTCAGCACGATCACGCCCACGGTGAAGGGCACCTCATTGTCGGACTCAGCCTCAGGTGCGGGCGGCTCGGTCGCAGGCTCGAAGCCGAACAGGGAGCTGATCTGGCCCCCGAGCGAAAGTTCACGGGTCGCGGCAGAAAGCCTTCCCCAAATCGACATGGCAAAACACCTCTTGCAAGTCCTCTACGGCGACCACATTACCGGACGAAGCGGGACTGGACTATCCCCCGGCGCAGCAAGTTTGCCTCGGCGCGGGCGGGCGTCCGGGCGCGGAGGTCCGCTAAGTGCGAGAAGCAAACCTCTTTGGGCAACACGATCATTGGCGCTTTCAACCGCAGCGCTTCTCGCTGGCACAAAACGCGACCACACGCGTTTACCCGTGGGCACTTACCGAATCCATGGCCCATGATGAACGCGAAACGCCGCCACCCAATCAACTCGAAAGCCGAACATGAGCGAACGTCGATATCCAAACGAAAGCAAAGAATATCGTGCAGCGCGCGATTCATTGCTCAAGGACGAGCAAGAGCTCGTCGACAAAGTAAAGTCCGTGGCAGCGCAGCGCCGCAAGCTCCCTGCCGGGGGTCAATTGAAAGAGGATTATGTTTTCCAATGGGCCAACGACGGGAAGGTGGGCAAGCCCGTCAAATTCTCCGAGCTGTTCGGCGACAAAGACACTCTGTTGCTCTATTCATGGATGTTCGGTCCGAACTGGGACCACCCCTGTCCATCCTGCACGTCGCTGATGGATGGGTTCGATCGCGCTTGGTATTCGGTTTCAAAAGAGGCCGCCTTCGTGGGAATTGCCAAAGCTCCGGCGGAGAAAATTAACGCATGGGCCAAGCAACGCGGTTGGTCGCAGATTCCGATGGTATCCGGTTATGACTCGCCCTTTCAGGCCGACTACAAGTGCCAAGGCGAGTCCGACGACATGCAATGGCCGGTGATGCATGTGTTTCGGAAGCAGGGTGGAAAAATCTTTCATTTCTGGGCAACCGAGCGGCAGGAAAATCATGTCGACACGGTGTGGGCGTATTGGAACCTCATGGACTTCACGCCGGAGGGGCGCCCAGACGTGATCACCCCGCCACAAGATTTCAGATCCCAATTCTTGGAAGAACACTATCTGAACAAGGAGTAGCTCGCCGCCAAGGCATGACGATTGGTTCGGGCGCGACGTCGGGCTCGAAGGCAACTCAATCGTCGGACAAGGCTTTCGGAGCGCACGCCGAAGCGAGCGCGCGGCAACAGCTTCAAGCCTTATTTTTCGCTTAGGCGAAAGTTCTTTTCGGTCCAGCCATCCTTCACAAATTGGCCGTCGATCTTGATCTCGGTTCCGGCAACGATTTCCGCGCCGAGTTGCTTGATCTTCTTCTTCGTGGCCATGCGGCTCGACGTTACGTAGTCGTCCTGCGTTGGGGCGTACTTCCTAAACTTGAATACCTTCGGCATTATCTATCCTCCCGGTGAGCAGTGGCGGATGCTGCCCGGTCCACCCCGCATCTCCCGGGCAGCTCTACTGCGTTCTGATTGCGTACGACCCAACTCGGCTATTTGATCTTATTGTCACAATCAACTGCCGACCGACGCCGATCTGTCATGGAGATTAAGGGCCCCGGATTGGCGTTGGCCGAAGTCTGGCGCTTGGACCAGGAGCGGCTTGGATTAAATCCAAACTGCTGGAGTTGTTTGGTGCCGGGTGAGGGATTTGAACCCCCGACCTTCGGTTTACAAAACCGCTGCACTACCACTGTGCTAACCCGGCTTCCAATCTATGCGGGCTGACGGAGGGCGACACCACCAGCAGGCCCTAGAGCATCCGCGTGGATGATCGTGTGGGATTCTTAAACCGGTTGCCCGCGCATTTCCACTGCTCCGCGAGCGGATCGTCGCAAGCTTCAATAGGAGCCAGCTTATTTGCGCCGGCTCAGCAGAGCGCCGGCGATAAAGGCGAGGGCGAGCAACCCCACGGGACCGATCTGCTGCATCGCCCTGTTGACGCTCTGATCGAGCGCGCCGACGCCTTCGTTCACCGCAGCGAGAGGGCTCGGCGCCGGCGGCTTCGGCTTACGCGCCGCAAGCAAGAAGACAGCGAGCAAAATGACGCCGAGGACGGCGAGCGCTCCGGCGATGATGCCGGCGGCCTCGGGCGGGGTGTAGCCGTGCGACAGGACGAGCGTGTGGTAGGCGGCGATGAGGCCGAAGGAAGCGGCCGCGATCAGAAACAGGGCCGCGACGGCGACGAGGCCCGCGAGCTTGAGCGAGCGCTCGACCGACTCGCGGATGCGCATGCCGATCTGGAACGTGGAAAGGAGCGCGAGCGCCGAACGGAGCATGGAGGCTTCGACCTAGCGGCGGGTTAGGACACCGAAGAGAAAGCCAACGCCCACGGCGATCGCCACGGACTGGAGCGGATTGCGCCTGATCGCCTCTTCGGCTTCGCTCGCGGTCGCCATCGCCTTGTCCTGGGCGCGGTTCAGCTGCTTGTTGGCGATGCGGCCGACGGTCGAGGTTAGGTTCTGAAGGTCTTCGCGAATCGCGTCGATCTGATCTGCGATCTCGTCGGCATCTTGTTTGCCGGGCCCGCGCCTGCCTGCGCCGGGACGGTCGGTGTCGGTTGATGACATGGGGTGGTTCCTTCCGTGTTGGGGGAGCGATTAGGGGGACAACTCCTTCGGGCGGCCCGCGTTCCGGGGTTTTGCCGCGTCGGGGCTGGGCTCCGTCCGTCCGACTTGATCGGCCGCAGCCCCTTCCTGTCAAGGACCGTGACATTGGCGCAACGCTCGTTGGGGGTCATGAATGCCGAAGCCTTGCGCGAGAGGCATCGGCCTCCTAGACTTTGAGTCCGCCAAAGGGACCGCTCAGGGGGGATGAGCATGGGTTTTCGCGGGCTTGGCCTTGCCACCATTGCGGCCTTCAGCCTTTTCTCCGTCGCGAACTGGGAACCTCTGCACGCTGCGAGCGCGGCGCTCTCGGCCGTTCGGGCCGAGCCGTCATTCAGCGCGGGCGCCGAGGCGATCAGCGAGCCCGTTCTGCTGCATCATCGCCGGCGCGTGCAATCCTTCTACTGCTACCCGCGCAATTATTGGTGGTTCTACCGGCCGTATACGACAGGGCTCGACGGTCACGCCCGCTGCATGCCGTACTTTAATTATCTCGGGCCTTACGAAGGCCGCGCGAGACCCGACGGCTACGTCAAATAGATTCCAAAGCATCTAGCGCGCGTTGCGGTTCGCCCAATGCAGCGCGATCGCGGCCGCGTTCGAGACGTTGAGGGTCGCGAACCGGCTCGCCGTCGGGATGCGGCAGATGAGGTCGCAATGCTCGCGCGTGAGATGGCGCAAGCCCTTGCCTTCGGCGCCGAGCACGAGCGCAAGCGGGCGCGTGAGCTGCGCGTTCTCAAGGGCCATGCTCGCCTCTTCAGCGAGGCCTACGCGGAGAAAGCCGCGGTTTCCGAGCTCCGCCAGGCTTTGCGCGAGATTCTTGACGAGGATCACGGGCACGAGGTCGAGCGCCCCGCTTGCGGCCTTGGCAAGCGCGCCTGAAAGCGGCGGGCTGTGTCGCTCGGTCATGAGGAGACCCGAGGCGCCGAACGCCGCGGCCGAGCGCAAGGCCGCGCCGACATTCTGCGGATCCGTCACCTGATCGAGCACGAGAAGGAGGCCCCCGGCATCGACGTCCTCGAGCGCGAGCGGGGGGAGCGGCTCGACATCGAGGACGACGCCTTGATGGACCGTGTCGGCGCCGAGGAGCCGGTCGAGATCCTTGGGGCTGGCGGGCTCAGGCGTAAGCCCGCGCTTGGCAAGAAGGCTTGCGAGCTTCTGCGCCGCGTTCTCGGTGGCGAGGAGCCGCACCACCTTCCGCCGCGGATTGGCGAGCGCCGCCTCTGCCGCGTGGAGGCCGAACAGCCTTAACCGCTCGGGGCCGTCCTGCCGGGGCCTCGGATTTCCCGGCCGGTTGGCCCGTCTTGCCGACTTGTTTGGCCTTGACCTTTGCCGCCGCATCTTCGCGCCACAACGTCCTGATGACGGGTCCGAACCCCCGGGGAAGCGGCGGAAATTCGCCCTAAACCCCTGATTTACAGTTGACAGCGCCCCGAGCGCTACCCATAAACCCGTCAATGGCGGACCCTGCCGGCCGACGGCGGGGCGTTTTTGCTTGGTTAAAAATCACCAGTCAATCCATCTTCGCTTCAAGGAGGGGTGCCCGAGTGGCTAAAGGGGACGGGCTGTAAACCCGTTGGCTATGCCTACGTAGGTTCGAATCCTACCCCCTCCACCAACCACTCTTCGCTTAAGGCGAGATGGAATATGCGGGTGTAGCTCAATGGTAGAGCAGCAGCCTTCCAAGCTGAGGACGAGGGTTCGATTCCCTTCACCCGCTCCAGCAGGTTAGGCCGCCCAAGCCTCTGTTATGGAATTGAAATTGGCGGTTCGGTTCGAGGATGGAGCAGGCGTAGGAGTGTAGCTCAACTGGCTAGAGCACCGGTCTCCAAAACCGGGGGTTGGGGGTTCGAGTCCCTCCACTCCTGCCACCAACCGAGGAAGCTCGAAGGTGCGAGGCGAGGCGGGGCTCCGCGGCAAGGATCGATGCGGCAAAGATTAGGAATGGAAGTGATAAACCCCTTCGAGTTTCTACAGCAGGTGCGGACCGAGGTCTCCAAGGTCACCTGGCCGACGCGCAAGGAGACGGTGGTCACGACGGCCGCCGTCCTCATGATGTCGATCGCCGCTGCGCTGTTCTTTCTCGCCGCCGATTGGGTGTTGAGCAACGTCGTGACCTTCATCTTGGGTTTTGGCCGTTAGGGGTCTTCGTTCGTCCGATGGCAAATCGCTGGTACATCGTCCACGCCTATTCGAATTTCGAGCGCAAGGTCGCCGAGTCGATCAAGGAGCGTGCCGTCGCGGCCGGGCTCTCCGACATGTTCGAAGAGGTGCTCGTGCCGATGGAGGAGGTCGTGGAAATGCGCCGCGGCCGCAAAGTCAGCTCCGAGCGCAAGTTCTTTCCCGGCTACGTGCTCGTGAAGATGGAGCTCAACGACCAGACCTACCACCTGATCAAGGCGACGCCGAAAGTGACCGGCTTTCTCGGCACCGAGAACAAGCCCATTCCGATCACCGACGAGGAAGCCGGGCGCATCCTTCAGCAGGTGCAGGAAGGCGTCGAGCGGCCGAAGCCGTCCGTTACCTTCGAGATCGGCGAGCAGGTGCGCGTGGCCGACGGCCCCTTCGCCTCGTTCAACGGCCTGGTCGAGGAAGTGGACGAGGAGCGCGCGCGGTTGAAAGTGGCGGTGTCGATTTTCGGCCGGCCGACTCCGGTCGAGCTCGAATATGCGCAGGTCGAGAAGCTTTAGGCTGAGATGGTGAAAGGCGCGGGACGCGTGCAAAAATGAAAAAGATCGAAGGGTACATCAAACTCCAGGTGCCGGCAGGGCAGGCCAATCCCTCGCCGCCGATCGGGCCTGCGCTCGGCCAGCGCGGCGTCAACATCCCGGAGTTCTGCAAGCAGTTCAACGCGGCGACGCAGAAGCTCGAAGCGGGCTCGCCGATCCCGACCGTCATCACCGTCTATGCCGACCGCTCCTTCACCTTCGAGATGCGGACGCCGCCGGCGTCTTATCTCCTGAAGAAGGCGGCCAAGATCGGCAAGGGATCGAAGGAGCCCGGCCGCGCCGGCGCCGGCACCGTCACGCAGGCGCAGCTCCGCGAGATCGCCGAGATCAAGATGAAGGATTTGAACGCAAGCTCGATCGAGCAGGCGATGAAGATCATCGCCGGCTCCGCCCGCTCGATGGGCCTACAGGTGCAGGAGTAGATCATGAGCAAGCCGGGCAAACGGTTCCGCGAGGCGGCGGCGAAGGTCAATCGCGAGAAGCTCTACACGCTCGAAGACGCGGTGAAGCTGATCAAAGGCGGCGCCAAGGCGAAGTTCGACGAGACAATCGAGGTCGCGATGAATCTCAGCGTCGATCCGCGTCACGCCGACCAGATGGTGCGCGGCGTGTGCCAGTTGCCGCACGGCTCTGGGCGCAAACTCAGAGTTGCCGTATTTGCCAAGGGCGCAAAGGCCGAGGACGCCAAGAAAGCGGGCGCCGACGTGGTCGGCGCGGAGGACTTGGTCGAGCAGGTGCAGAAGGGCGTGATCGATTTCGACCGCTGCATCGCCACGCCCGACATGATGCCGCTCGTCGGCCGTCTCGGTAAGGTTCTCGGCCCCCGCGGGCTCATGCCCAACCCCAAGGTCGGAACGGTGACCGCCGACATCGCACCTGCCGTACGCGCGGCGAAAGGCGGGGCCGTCGAGTTTCGCGTCGAGAAGGCGGGCCTCATCCATGCCGGCGTCGGCAAAGCGAGTTTCAGCGAGCAGGCGCTCGTCGAGAACATCCGCGCCTTCGCCGACGCGGTGATGAAGGCGAAGCCCTCGGGCGCCAAGGGCACATTCTTGAAGCGAGTCGCGGTCACTTCGACCATGGGCCCGGGCGTGAAGATCGAGCCAGCGAGCCTCACCGGAGGCGGCGCGGGCTAGTTCAATGAGTTTCGGGGCCGAGCGATCGGTCCCGAAGGGTCGCTTGCACTTCGCAGGCGGTCCGAACCTGTCCGAGATTGCAGGTGCGGGCGACCGCTTAAGCCTTTCGGGCCTGCATGAGACGGGAGACGAAACGGTTCTCAGGTGGCGATGACACGCAACCTGGATATCGGTTTGAACCTCGTAAGGGGCTCTTGCGCTTGCTTGGCGCGTGGGCAGGACAGGCTAGAAGCGCCGCTTGAAGACGCGGGCAGGTTTTAGCCTCGCCCTCTCATTCTCGCGGCACGGTGTAGCCGAAGGGGCGGGAGCCTTTCGCGTCTCTCGCCCGCAACAGACGGAGTGAGCATTGGAGAGAGCAGAGAAGCGCGAAGTCGTGACGGCGCTTCACGACGTCTTCGCCAAGACTGGCGTGGTCGTCGTCGCTCACTATGCGGGCCTGACCGTCGCCCAGATGACCAAGCTGCGGAGCGAGATGAGAAGCGCCGGCGGCAAGGTCAAAGTGGCGAAGAACAGGCTCGTCAAGCTCGCGCTCGATGGCACCGATGCCAAGGGCATCGCGGATTTGCTCAAAGGGCCGACGTGCCTGGCATTTTCCGCGGACCCGATCGCGGCACCGAAAATCGCCGTCAAATTCGCCAAGGCGAACGAGAAGTTCGTGATCCTCGGCGGAACGATGGGGACAACGGTGCTCGATGCCAAGGGCGTGAGTTCGCTTGCCGACTTGCCTTCGCTCGATGAGCTCAGGGGCAAGCTGATCGGTCTCATTCAGGCGCCCGCGAGCAAGATCGCGCGCACCCTGAACGAGCCCGGTGCGCAGCTTGCACGAGTTTTCGGCGCCTATGGCAATTCGCAAGCGGCGTGACGGCGGCCTTGAACCCTAACGAGAGAGTCAAACCTACGAGGATAAGTTGATGGCAGATTTGCAGAAAATAGTGGACACGCTGTCGGGCCTGACCGTGCTCGAAGCCGCAGAGCTTGCGAAATTGCTCGAGGAGAAATGGGGCGTTTCCGCCGCAGCGCCGGTTGCCATGATGGCCGCCGCCGCCGGTGGAGCCGCCGCCGCTCCGGCCGAGGAGCAGACCGAGTTTACCGTGGTTCTCACTGCGGCGGGCGCCCAAAAGATCAATGTGATCAAAGAGGTACGGGCGGTCACCAATCTCGGCCTGAAAGAGGCCAAAGACCTGGTCGAAGGTGCGCCGAAACCCGTCAAGGAAGGCGTCTCCAAGGACGAGGCCGAGAAGATCAAGAAGCAGCTCGAGAGCGCCGGCGCGACCGTCGAGCTGAAGTAGAAGGTGGGTTGAAATGCGCCCGGGCGGGCACAATATATAGGTGTTCGCCCGGGCCAAAAACCCACCCCACAACGCGTGATCCGACGTTTCGCCAGACTCTCCTTCGACGAGAGCGGGGGGTCCGGCGAGCCGTCTTGACGAGCCTAAGAGGACCAAATGGCGCAGCAGACTTCGAATGGCCGTAAGCGTTTGCGAAAAATGTTCGGCAAGATCCACGAAGTGGCGGAGATGCCGAACCTCATCGAGGTTCAGAAGCAGTCATACGATCAATTCCTCATGGTGGAGGAGCCCGAAGGCGGCCGCGGCGACGAGGGCCTCCAGGCGGTGTTCCGCTCGGTGTTTCCCATCAAGGATTTCGGCGAGCGCTCGCAGCTCGAATTCGTGCGCTATGCCTTCGAGCCGCCGAAATATGACGTCGATGAGTGCCAGCAGCGGGGCATGACCTTCGCCGCGCCGCTCAAAGTGACGCTCAGGCTGATCGTGTTCGATGTCAACGAAGAGACCGGCGCCCGCTCGGTCAAAGACATCAAGGAGCAGGACGTCTATATGGGCGACATGCCGCTCATGACGTCGAACGGCACGTTCGTCATCAACGGCACCGAGCGCGTCATCGTCTCGCAGATGCACCGCTCGCCCGGTGTGTTCTTCGACCACGACCGCGGCAAGACCCACTCCTCGGGCAAGCTCCTGTTCGCGGCACGCATTATTCCCTACCGCGGCTCGTGGCTCGATTTCGAGTTCGACGCGAAGGACATCGTCTATGTCCGCATCGACCGGCGCCGCAAGCTGCCGGTGACGACGCTGCTCTATGCGCTCGGCCTGGAGGACGAGGAGATTCTCTCCACCTTCTACGATCGCGTCACGCTAAAGGCGACCAAGGAAGGCTGGCGCATGCCGTTCCGTTCCGATCGCCTGCGCGGCATCAAGCCGACGAGCGACCTGATCGACGCCAAGACCGGCAAGGTCGCGATCGAAGCCGGCCGCAAGGTCACCGCGCGCCTCGCCAAGAAGCTCGCCGATGAGGGCTTGAAGGAGCTGCTCGTCAGCGACGAGGACCTCCATGGACGCTACCTCGCCCAGGACATCATCAACATGGAGACGGGCGAGATCTATGGCGAGGCGGGCGAGGAGCTCGACGCCAAGCTGCTCGCCACGCTGAAGCAGCTCAACCTCAAGGAAATCCCGATCCTCGACATCGATCATGTCAATATCGGCGCGTTCATCCGCAACACGCTCGCCGTTGACAAGAACTCGAACCCCGAGGAGGCGCTGCTCGACATTTACCGGGTGATGCGTCCGGGCGAGCCGCCGACGCCGGAAGCCGCCGCGACGCTGTTCAACGGCATCTTCTTCGATTCCGAGCGTTACGACCTCTCGGCCGTAGGCCGCGTCAAGATGAACATGCGGCTCGATCTCGATGCGCCCGATACGATGCGCACGCTGCGCAAGGAAGACATCCTCGCCGTGATCAAGACGCTGGTCGGTCTCCGCGACGGCAAGGGCGAGATCGACGATATCGACCATCTCGGCAATCGCCGGGTGCGTTCGGTCGGCGAGTTGATGGAGAATCAGTACCGCGTGGGCCTGTTGCGCATGGAGCGCGCGATCAAGGAGCGCATGAGTTCGGTCGATATCGACACGGTCATGCCGCAGGACCTGATCAACGCCAAGCCGGCCGCCGCCGCGGTGCGCGAATTCTTCGGCTCCTCGCAGTTGTCGCAGTTCATGGACCAGACCAATCCGCTGTCGGAGATCACGCATAAGCGGCGTCTGTCGGCGCTCGGACCGGGCGGGCTCACGCGCGAGCGCGCGGGCTTCGAGGTGCGCGACGTGCACCCGACCCATTACGGCCGCATCTGCCCGATCGAGACGCCGGAAGGACCGAATATCGGCCTCATCAACTCGCTCGCGACCTACGCAAGGGTGAACAAATACGGCTTCATCGAGAGCCCGTACCGCCGCGTGGTCAAAGCCAAGGTGACCGACGAGGTGGTCTACCTCTCGGCCATGGAGGAGGCGCGCTACATCATTGCCCAGGCCAACGCCAAGCTCGCGCCGAACGGCACCTTCACCGAGGACCTGATCGTCTGCCGCCATGCCGGCGACGTCGAGCTGATGCCGCCGGAGAAGGTCGATCTTATCGACGTTTCGCCGAAGCAGCTCGTGTCGGTCGCGGCTGCGCTCATTCCGTTCCTCGAGAACGACGACGCCAACCGCGCTCTGATGGGCTCGAACATGCAGCGTCAGGCGGTGCCGCTCATCACCGCCGAAGCGCCGCTCGTCGGCACCGGCATGGAGGAAGTCGTGGCGCGCGATTCCGGCGCGGCCATCGGCGCCCGCCGCACCGGCGTGGTCGATCAGGTGGACGCGACCCGTATCGTCATCCGCGCGACCGAAGAGACCGATCCGTCGAAATCGGGCGTGGACATCTACAACTTGCGCAAGTTCCAACGCTCGAACCAGAACACCTGCATCAATCAGCGGCCGCTCGTGCGCGTCGGCGATCAGGTTCAGGCCGGCGAGATCATCGCCGACGGTCCCTCGACCGATCTCGGCGAGCTTGCGCTCGGCCGCAATGTGCTCGTCGCCTTCATGCCGTGGATGGGCTACAACTTCGAGGACTCCATCCTCATCTCCGAGCGCGTCGTCCGCGACGACGTGTTCACCTCGATCCATATCGAGGAATTCGAGGTGATGGCGCGCGACACCAAGCTCGGCCCGGAGGAAATCACCCGCGACATTCCCAACGTCTCGGAAGAGGCGCTCAAGAATCTCGACGAGGCGGGCATCGTCTATATCGGCGCCGAGGTCAATCCGGGCGATATCCTCGTGGGCAAGATCACGCCCAAGGGCGAGAGCCCAATGACGCCGGAGGAGAAGCTGCTTCGCGCCATCTTCGGCGAGAAGGCCTCCGACGTGCGCGATACCTCGCTCAAATTGCCGCCGGGCGTTTCCGGCACCGTGGTCGAGGTGCGCGTGTTCAACCGCCACGGCGTGGAGAAGGACGAGCGCGCCATGGCGATCGAGCGCGAGGAGATCGAACGGCTCGCCAAGGACCGCGACGACGAGCTCGCGATTCTCGACCGCAACGTCTATGGCCGCCTGAAAGACGTGCTGATGCACAAGGTCGTGGCCAAGGGACCGAAGGGCATCAAGAAGGACGCAAAGATCACCGAGGCCCTGCTCGAGGACGTCGTGCGCAGCCATTGGTGGGAGATCGCGCTCAAGAACGACAAAGCCATGGCCGAGGTCGAGGCGATCCGCCGCCAATACGAAGAGGCCAAGAAGAGGCTCGAGCAACGTTTCGTCGACAAGGTGGACAAGCTCCAGCGCGGCGACGAGTTGCCGCCTGGCGTGATGAAGATGGTCAAGGTCTTCGTTGCGGTGAAGCGCAAGATCCAGCCCGGCGACAAGATGGCCGGGCGCCACGGCAACAAGGGCGTGATCAGTCAGATCGTGCCGATCGAGGACATGCCCTACCTTGAGGACGGTACCTCGATCGACATCGTGCTCAATCCGCTCGGCGTGCCGAGCCGCATGAACGTCGGCCAGATTCTCGAGACCCATCTCGGCTGGGCCTGCCGCGGCTTGGGCCGCAAGATCGGCGAGGCGCTCGAGGCCTATCGTCAGAGCCACAAGGCGAAGCCGCTCAAGGAGATGCTCAAGGGCATCTATGGCGACGACAAGGCCGTCGCGGCGTTGAAAGAGGACGATGTCATCGAGGCGAGCGAGAGCCTCAAGACCGGCGTTCCGGTCGCCACGCCCGTGTTCGACGGCGCGCATGAGGGCGATGTCACGCAGCTGCTCGAAGCCGCGGGCCTCGACTCGTCGGGGCAGGTCACGCTCTACGACGGCCGCACCGGCGAAGAGTTCGAACGCAAGGTGACGGTAGGCTACATCTATATGCTGAAGCTCCACCACCTCGTGGACGACAAGATCCACGCGCGTTCGATCGGCCCCTACAGCCTCGTCACCCAGCAGCCGCTCGGCGGCAAGGCGCAGTTCGGCGGCCAGCGTTTCGGCGAAATGGAGGTGTGGGCGCTCGAAGCGTATGGCGCGGCCTATACGCTGCAGGAGATGCTCACGGTCAAATCCGACGACGTGGCCGGCCGCACCAAGGTGTACGAAGCCATCGTGCGCGGCGACGACACGTTCGAGGCCGGCATCCCCGAGTCGTTCAACGTTCTCGTCAAGGAAATGCGGGCGCTCGGCTTGAATGTCGAGCTGGTGCAGCCGCGTCCCGAGGACCAGCCGCCGCGGGCGCGACTGCCGCGTCCAGAAGCGGCGGAGTGATTGCGGCCTCAAGCAGGCCGTTCGACTAACGAAGACCACCAACCGAAAGGCGGCATTGCGCCCCGGTAGGAGACAAGAGAATGAATCAGGAAATCGTCAACCTCTTCAGCCCCCAGGTCCAGCAGCAGAATTTCGATCAGATCCGGATCGGCATCGCCAGCCCGGACAAGATTCTGTCCTGGTCGTTTGGGGAGATCAAGAAGCCTGAGACGATCAACTACCGCACCTTCAAGCCGGAGCGCGACGGACTGTTCTGCGCGCGCATCTTCGGCCCGGTGAAGGACTACGAGTGCTTGTGCGGCAAGTACAAGCGCATGAAGTACAAGGGCGTCATCTGCGAGAAGTGCGGCGTCGAGGTCACGCTCGCCAAGGTTCGGCGCGAGCGCATGGGCCATATCGAGCTTGCCGCGCCGGTGGCGCATATCTGGTTCCTGAAGTCGCTGCCGTCACGCATCGGGCTTCTGCTCGACATGACGCTCAAGGACCTCGAGCGCGTGCTCTATTTCGAGAATTACATCGTGCTCGAGCCGGGGCTGACGGCGCTGAAGCCGCTCCAGCTCTTGAGCGAGGAGGACCACCTCAAGGCGCAGGAGGAGTACGGTGAGGATTCGTTCACCGCCGCGATCGGCGCCGAAGCGATCCGCGAGTTGCTCAAGGGGCTCGATCTCGAAAAGATCGCCGCCGATCTCCGCATCGAGATCGCCGAGTCGACCTCCGAGCTCAAGCCGAAGAAGCTCGCCAAGCGCCTCAAGGTGGTCGAGGCCTTCATTCAGTCGGGCAACCGCCCCGAGTGGATGATCCTGACCGTGGTTCCGGTCATTCCGCCGGAGCTCCGGCCTCTCGTTCCGCTCGATGGCGGCCGCTTCGCCACCTCGGACCTGAATGACCTCTACCGCCGTGTCATCAACCGCAACAACCGTTTGAAGCGGCTGATGGAGCTCCGCGCGCCCGACATTATTATCCGCAACGAGAAGCGCATGCTTCAGGAAGCGGTCGATGCGCTATTCGACAACGGCCGGCGCGGCCGAGTCATCACCGGCGCCAACAAGCGGCCGCTCAAGTCGCTCGCCGACATGCTGAAGGGCAAGCAGGGGCGCTTCCGCCAGAACCTGCTCGGCAAGCGCGTCGATTACTCCGGCCGCTCGGTCATCGTGGTTGGCCCCGAGCTCAAGCTGCATCAATGCGGCTTGCCCAAGAAGATGGCGCTCGAGCTGTTCAAGCCCTTCATCTACGCACGGCTGGACGCCAAGGGTCACGCCGCCACGGTGAAGCAGGCGAAGAAGCTGGTCGAGAAGGAGAAGCCGGAAGTCTGGGACATCCTCGATGAGGTGATCCGCGAGCACCCGGTGCTGCTCAACCGCGCGCCGACGCTGCATCGCCTCGGCATTCAGGCCTTCGAGCCGGTCTTGATCGAGGGCAAGGCGATCCAGCTGCATCCGCTCGTCTGCGCCGCCTTCAACGCCGATTTCGACGGCGACCAGATGGCGGTGCACGTGCCGCTGTCGCTCGAGGCGCAGCTCGAAGCCCGCGTGCTGATGATGTCCACCAACAACATCCTGCATCCGGCCAACGGATCGCCGATCATCGTGCCGAGCCAGGACATCGTGCTCGGCCTCTACTACCTGTCGCTCGCCATGGACGGCGAGCCGGGCGAGGGGATGATGTTCGGCAACGTCGCCGAGATCCATCATGCGCTCGACGCCAAGGCCGTGACCTTGCACGCCAAGATCAAAGGCCGCTTCATCGGCGTGGACGCCAAGGGCAAGCCGGTGTCGCAAATCTACGAGACGACGCCCGGCCGCATGCTCCTGGGCGAGCTTCTGCCGCGCAACGTGAATGTGAGCTTCGACCTGGTCAACCGTCTGCTCACGAAGAAGGACATCTCCAACACGATCGACGTGGTCTATCGCCACTGCGGTCAGAAGGAGACGGTCATCTTCTGCGACCGGATCATGGGGCTCGGCTTCGTCTATGCCTGCCGCGCCGGAATTTCCTTCGGCAAGGACGACATGGTGATCCCCGATTCCAAGGACGACATCGTGCAGAAGACGTCGGAGCTCGTGCGCGAGTACGAGCAGCAGTACAACGACGGCCTCATCACCCGTGGCGAGAAGTACAACAAGGTTGTGGACACCTGGACCGACTGCACCGAGCAGGTCGCCAAGGAGATGATGAAGCGCATCTCGGCAGTCGAGCGCGATGCGAAGACCGGCCGGGCGAAGCCGATCAACTCCATCTATATGATGTCGCATTCCGGCGCGCGCGGTTCGCCCGCCCAGATGAAGCAGCTCGCCGGCATGCGCGGCCTGATGACCAAGCCTTCCGGCGAGATCATCGAGACGCCGATCATCTCCAACTTCAAGGAGGGGCTGTCGGTACTCGAATACTTCAACTCGACCCACGGCGCCCGCAAAGGTTTGGCCGATACGGCGTTGAAGACCGCGAACTCGGGCTACCTCACTCGGCGCCTGGTTGACGTGGCGCAGGACTGCATCATCACCGAAGAGGATTGCGGCACCAAGAACGGCATCATGGCGCGCGCCATTCTCGAGGCGGGCGAGGTCACGGTGTCGCTCGGCCAGCGCGTGCTCGGCCGCACCACCGCCGAGAACGTCAAGAATCCCTCGACCGGCAAGGTGGTCATCAAGGCCGGCGAGCTGATCGAGGAAGAAGAGGTCGATGCGCTGGAAGAGGCGCGCGTGCAGGAGATCCGCATCCGCTCGGTGCTGACCTGCGAAACCCGCAACGGCGTCTGCGCCAAGTGCTACGGGCGCGATCTCGCCCGCGGCACGCCGGTCAATCTCGGCGAGGCTGTCGGCGTCATCGCCGCGCAGTCGATCGGCGAGCCCGGCACGCAGCTCACCATGCGCACGTTCCACCTCGGCGGCGTGGCGTCGGCCAAGGTCATCGACCAGTCGTCGTTGGAGTCGAATTTCGACGGCACGGTGAAGATCAAGCAGCGCAACGTGGTCACGGATTCGCAAGGCCGCCTCATGGTCATGGGACGCAACACGGCCGTTGTCGTGCTCGACGAGGACGGAACCGAGCGCGCCGTGCACCGGCTGCTCTACGGCACGCATCTTCGGGTCGATGACGGCGTGAGGGTCAAGCGCGGCGACCGGCTCGCCGAGTGGGATCCCTATACCCGTCCGGTCCTCACGGAAATCGAGGGCACGGTCGACTTCGAGGATCTGGTCGAGGGCGTGTCGGTCAGCGAGCGGCGCGACGAATCGACTGGCATCACCAACAGCGTGATCATCGACTGGCGCGCATCGCCGCGCGGCGCCGATCTCAGGCCCGCGATGGTGATCAAGGACAAGAAGGGCAAAGTCGGCAAGCTCGCGCGCGGCGGCGAGGCCCGCTACCTCTTGCCCGTGGATGCCATCCTGTCGGTCGAGCCCGGCCATCAGGTCATGGCCGGCGACGTGCTTGCTCGTATTCCGACCGAGAGCGCCAAGACCCGCGACATCACCGGCGGTCTGCCGCGCGTTGCCGAGCTGTTCGAGGCGCGGCGGCCCAAGGACCATGCCATCATCGCCGAGATCTCGGG
Source organism: Methyloceanibacter sp. (assembly GCA_035715445.1). Taxonomy (GTDB): domain Bacteria; phylum Pseudomonadota; class Alphaproteobacteria; order Rhizobiales; family Methyloligellaceae; genus Methyloceanibacter. The sequence continues at coordinate 17,147 of DASTKZ010000092.1, read as the reverse complement.
CACGGTGCAGCTTGGCCGCGACTACAAGAACAAGCGGCGCATCACCATCGTCCCGGAGGACGGCCAGGAGCCGGTCGAGTATCTGATCCCGAAGGGCAGGCATCTTGCTGTGCAGGATGGCGACCGCATCGAGAAGGGCGAGTACCTGCTCGACGGCCATCCCGCGCCGCACGACATCCTTGCCATCAAGGGCGTCGAGGAGCTGGCCAACTACCTCGTGAACGAGATCCAGGAGGTGTACCGGCTGCAGGGCGTCACCATCAACGACAAGCATATCGAGGTGATCGTCAGGCAGATGCTGCAGAAGATCGAGGTCAACGATTCCGGCACCACCGAGTTCCTCAAAGGCGAACAGGTGGACCGGATCGACTTCGAGGACGCCAATGCGGCGATCGAGGCGGCGGGCGGCAAGCCCGCAACCGGCCAGCCCGTGCTGCTCGGCATCACCAAGGCCTCGCTCCAGACCCGCTCGTTCATCTCCGCCGCCTCGTTCCAGGAGACGACCCGCGTGCTTACCGATGCCGCCGTCAACGGCAAGGCCGATGCGCTCGAGGGCCTCAAGGAGAACGTGATCGTCGGGCGGCTCATTCCGGCCGGAACCGGCGGCACGTTGAGCCGGTTGAACCGGATCGCGAGCCACCGCGACGAGCTGATCCTGGAGGAACGGAATCGGGCAGCAGGCGAAGCCCACATCGAGGATTCGGCCGAGCAGCAGGACGCTGCCGGCTAGCATTGCAAGGTCCCCGGTCGGCCGAGCGCCCGCCGGGGACCGAAGGTGCCGTCAGGTGGAATTCGGCGCGCTCGTCATCTCGCTCGATTTCGAGCTCTATTGGGGGGTACGCGATAAGCGTTCGCTTGCCCAATACGGCCGCAACATCCTCGGCGGCCGCAAAGCCATCCCCAGAATGCTCGATCTGTTCGCCGAGCGCGACGTGGGCGCGACCTGGGCAACGGTCGGATTCGTCTTTTGCGGCTCCAAGGACGAGTTGATGGAAGCGCGGCCGCATGTGCTGCCGCACTACGTCGATCCTCGCCTATCGCCTTACGATTTTTCCTCGATCGGCAAGGATGAGAGCGCGGATCCTTATTCCTTCGGCCAGTCGCTGGTGCAGAAGATCAAGCAATACGACCGGCAGGAGATCGGCACGCACACGCTGTCGCACTTCTATTGCCTGGAGGAGGGGGGCACGCGGGAAGCCTTCGCCGCGGACCTCGACGGAGCGAAGGCGATGGCGGCGCGGAATGGCGTGACGCTGAGGAGCATCGTCTTCCCGCGCAACCAGGTCTGCCGTGATGGACTTCGCATCGCGCGCGAACGGGGACTGATCGCGTTTCGCGGCAATCCCCGTGTCTGGTTCAATCGCGCCTGTCCCGATGCCGAGCAGACGTTGCCGAAGCGGGCGGTCCGGCTCGCCGATACGTTTTTGCCGGTGGCCGGCCGACACGTAGCCGAGCCGAGCGAGGTCGAGGGCATGATCGACGTGCCGGCGAGCCGCTTCTTGCGGCCGGTTCGCGGAGCGTGGCACGAGCGCTTCCAGTTCGATCGCATCGTGGGACAGATGACGGCGGCCGCCAAGACCAACACGCTCTTTCATCTGTGGTGGCATCCGCACAATTTCGGCGCCGACCCTGAAGCCAACCTCGTGTTTCTGCGGCAAATTCTCGATCGGTACGCGATCCTCCGCGATCGCTTCGGCATGCGATCCTTGAACATGTCGGAAGTCGCCGAACGCGTTCTTCAATGAGCCGGGAATGAGCCGCGCCATCCTTCTTACGTGCGAGGGCGAATTCGGCCGTATCGCCGCGAACTATCTTGCGCCGCGCTTTCCGGGGCTTGTCACCGTCATCGATGCGCCGCTGTCGCGGCTCCGCCTGTTGCGAGGGCGCGCGAGGCGGAAGGGGGCGACGGTCGCGGCGGGTCAGGCGGCGTTCATGGCCTTTCAGCGCGTGCAGCGCCTTTACTCGGGCGCCCGGATCGAAGCGATCAAGCGCGCATCCGGACTCGATGGCGCGCCAATTGCGACCGAGTTCAAGCGACTGGGCGAGGTGAACGACGAAGCCTGCCGCTCCTTCCTGAGGCAGCAAAAGCCTTCAGTCGTCCTGGTGATGGGGACGCGGCTCATCGAGGAGGCGACGCGCCGCGCGGCGAACGCACCTTTCGTCAACTATCATGCTGGAATCACTCCGAAATATCGAGGCGTGCATGGCGCCTATTGGGCCCGCGCCACGGGCGATGCAGCAAATTGCGGGGTCACCGTCCACCTTATCGATAGCGGCATCGATACGGGCGCGATCCTCTATCAGGCAAGAATCGTCCCCGAGCGCCAGGACAATTTTTCGACCTATCCCTACCTGCAATTGGCGGCCGGGCTCCCGCTCCTTGCGCGCGCGGGCGAGGAGGCGGCTTCGGGCAAGCTTGCGCCGATCAACGTCGATTTACCCTCCAAACTTTGGTCGCATCCCACCCTCTGGTCCTATCTCGCCGCAGGACTTGGACGGGGCGCATGGTAGGGCCGCTGCTCGGGGCAAAATTGGCGAAAAGCTGCGCGTTTCACCCTTGACGATGGAAGAATCGGCCTGTTACAACGCGCGCACTTTCGCGGCAGGCGGTAGCCCAAGTTCAGGTTGCCTTCGGGCGCGGGTTAGACGCTGCCGGACTAACCGAGATCATATCGGGGTCACGATCTTGGGGGTTTTAGCCTCCAAGGTCCTCTGCGCTGACTGGCCGAAGGTGAAGGGACTTTGTCCCCGCGCTTCGGCTTTGAAATTACATGGGCTTTTGCCCACGCTTGGGATGGTTTCGGGCGAACGCCCACATTTTGTATGCGGGCTCCGCCCGCTTGGATGATCGGACGAAGGCTCTTAGATGCCGACGATACAACAGCTGATCCGCAAGCCGCGCCGAATGCCGGTCAAGCGGAACAAGGTGCCGGCCATGCAGGCCTGCCCGCAGAAGCGAGGGGTCTGTACGCGCGTTTACACCACGACCCCGAAGAAGCCGAACTCGGCGCTCCGCAAGGTGGCGCGCGTGCGCCTCACCAATCAGCTCGAAGTGACCAGTTACATTCCGGGCGAGGGCCACAATCTCCAGGAGCACTCGGTCGTGCTCATCAGGGGCGGACGCGTGAAGGACCTTCCCGGAGTGCGCTACCACATTATTCGCGGCGTGCTCGACACCCAAGGCGTCGCCGACCGCCGTCAGAGGCGCTCGAAATACGGAGCCAAACGACCCAAATAGCGGGTCGTTTTGCATTTAGGAAACGGACCAGACGAAATGTCGAGGCGGCGTAGAGCAGATAAGCGCGAGGTGATCCCCGATCCCAAATTCGGGGACATCGTCATCACCAAATTCATGAACAGCATCATGAAGGAGGGCAAGAAGTCCGCGGCCGAACGGATTGTCTATGGCGCGCTGAGCCAGATGGAGAAGAAGGCCAAGCAGAATCCGGTCGAGTTGTTCCACGAGGCGCTTCGCAACGTCATGCCCGCGCTCGAGGTGAGGTCGCGGCGCGTCGGCGGCGCCACCTATCAGGTCCCGGTCGAGGTACGCACCGACCGGCGGCAGGCTCTCGCCATCCGCTGGATCATCTCCGCCGCGCGCGACCGCAACGAGAACACGATGGTCGAGCGGCTCTCGGGCGAGCTGCTCGATGCCGCCAACAACCGCGGAACCGCGGTAAAGAAGCGCGAAGACACGCACCGCATGGCGGACGCCAACCGCGCCTTCTCACATTACCGCTGGTAACGGAGCAGACGATGCCGCGAGCTACCCCCCTCGAGGACTACCGCAATATCGGAATCATGGCGCATATCGACGCCGGCAAGACCAAAACCACCGAGCGGATCCTCTACTACACGGGCAAGAGCCACAAGATCGGCGAGGTGCACGACGGCGCTGCCACCATGGACTGGATGGAGCAGGAGCAGGAGCGCGGCATCACCATCACCTCGGCCGCGACCACCGCCTATTGGAACGACAAGCGCATCAACATCATCGACACGCCGGGCCACGTCGATTTCACCATCGAAGTCGAGCGCTCCTTGCGCGTGCTCGACGGCGCGGTTGCGCTGCTCGACGCCAACCAGGGCGTCGAGCCGCAGACCGAGACGGTGTGGCGTCAGGCCGACAAATACGGCGTGCCGCGCATGATCTTCGTCAACAAGATGGACAAGATCGGCGCCGATTTCTTCATATCGGTGCAGATGGTGAGGGAGCGCCTCGGAGCCAATCCGATCGTGCTTCAGCTCCCGCTCGGCGTCGAGTCGAGCTTCGCCGGAATCATCGACTTGATCCGCATGAAGGCGGTGAAGTGGGACGACGAGTCCCTCGGCGCGAACTTCCACGATGAAGCGATTCCCGCCGATCTGCTCGATCAGGCGAAGAAATATCGCGAGATGCTGGTCGAGCAGGCGGTCGAGGTCGATGAGGCCGCGACCGAAGCCTATCTCGAAGGCAAGGAGCCGGCCGAAGCCGAGCTCAAGGCGTTGATCCGCAAGGGCACGGTGAACAGCCGCTTCGTGCCGATCCTGTGCGGCTCGGCCTTCAAGAACAAGGGCGTGCAGCCGCTGCTCGATGCGGTGGTCGATTATCTGCCATCCCCGCTCGACGTGCCGCCGGTCAGCGGCATCGACGTCAAGACCGGCGAGGAATCCTCGCGCGAACCGCGCGACGACGCGCCGCTCTCGATGCTCGCCTTCAAGATCATGAACGACCCCTTCGTGGGCTCGCTGACCTTCGCCCGCATCTATTCCGGCAAGGTCGAGTCCGGCTCGACGCTGCTCAATACGGTGAAAGACAAGAAAGAGCGCATCGGGCGCATGCTGCTCATGCATGCCAACCACCGCGAGGACATCAAGGAGGCTTACACCGGCGACATCGTTGCGCTCGCCGGCCTCAAGGACGTGACCACCGGCGATACGCTGAGCGAGTTGACCAAGCCGATCATTCTCGAGCGCATGGAGTTTCCCGAGCCCGTCATCGAGGTCGCGGTCGAGCCAAAGACCAAGGGCGACCAGGAGAAGCTCGGCGTTGCGCTCAACCGCCTCGCCCAGGAGGATCCCTCATTCCGCGTTTCCGTCGATCATGAATCCGGCCAGACCATCATCAAGGGCATGGGCGAGCTTCATCTCGACATCATCGTCGACCGCATGCGGCGCGAGTTCAAGGTCGAGGCCAATGTCGGCGCGCCGCAAGTGGCCTTCCGCGAGACCGTGTCGAAGCGCGCCGACGTCGATTACACCCACAAGAAGCAGACCGGCGGTTCGGGCCAGTTCGCGCGCGTCAAGATGACGATCGAGCCGAACGAGCAAGGCAAGGGCTACGAGTTCGTGAACAAGGTCGTCGGCGGCAACGTGCCGAAGGAATATATCCCGGGCGTATCGAAAGGCGTGCAGAGCGTCGTCGAAGCCGGCGTGCTCGCCGGCTTCCCCATGCTCGACGTCAAGGTGACGCTGACGGACGGCGCCTATCACGACGTCGATTCGAGCGTGATGGCGTTCGAGATCGCCTCCCGCGCCGCCTTCCGCGAAGGCGCGCTGAAAGCGGGACCGAAGCTGCTCGAGCCGATCATGAAGGTTGAGGTCGTGACGCCGGATGACTATGTCGGCGGCATTATCGGCGACCTGACCAGCCGGCGCGGCCAGGTGCGCGGACAGGAGACGCGCGGCAACGCCTCGGTGATCAGCGCCATGGTGCCGCTCGCCAATATGTTCGGCTACGTGAACAACCTGCGATCGATGAGCCAGGGCCGCGCCCAGTTCACGATGCAGTTCGATCACTACGCGCAGGCGCCGCAAGGCGTCGCCGAGGAGGTCAAGGCGAAATTCGCCTAAACGGTCTTGGCGCCTAAGGAGGCGCCCGGATGAGTTCGACTTTGTGTTGAAGGATGGAGAGCCAGCATGGCTAAGGAAAAATTCCAGCGGACGAAGCCGCATTGCAACATCGGGACCATCGGTCACGTCGATCACGGCAAGACGACATTGACGGCCGCGATCACCAAGGTGTTGGCCGAAAAGGGCGGCGCGAAATTCACCGCCTATGACGAAATCGACAAGGCGCCGGAAGAGAAGGCGCGCGGCATCACCATTTCGACCGCGCATGTCGAGTACGAGACCGACAAGCGGCACTACGCCCACGTCGATTGTCCGGGCCACGCCGACTACGTCAAGAACATGATCACGGGCGCCGCCCAGATGGATGGCGCCATTCTCGTGGTCTCGGCGGCCGACGGGCCGATGCCGCAGACCCGCGAGCATATTCTGCTCGCTCGTCAGGTCGGCGTGCCGGCGCTCGTCGTCTATCTCAACAAGGTCGACATGGTCGACGATCCCGAGCTGCTCGACCTGGTCGAGCTCGAGGTGCGCGAGCTGCTCTCGAAGTACGAGTTTCCCGGCGATGAGATCCCGATCGTCAAGGGGTCGGCGCTGGCGGCGCTCGAAGGCAAGGACGACGCGGTTGGCAAGAACTCCATCGCTGAGCTGATGAAGGCCGTGGACGACTACATCCCGCAGCCCGATCGTCCCAAGGACAAGCCGTTCCTCATGCCGATCGAAGACGTGTTCTCGATATCCGGCCGCGGCACCGTGGTCACGGGCCGCATCGAGCGCGGCATCGTCAAGGTCGGTGAAGAGGTGGAAATTGTCGGCATCAAGCCGACCACCAAGACCACCGTCACCGGCGTCGAGATGTTCCGCAAGCTGCTCGATCAGGGCGAGGCGGGCGACAATGTTGGCTGCCTGCTGCGCGGCATCGACCGCGAGGCGGTCGAGCGCGGCCAGGTGCTGGCGAAGCCCGGTTCGGTGACGCCCCACACCAAGTTCAAGGCCGAGGCCTATATCCTCACCAAGGAGGAGGGCGGGCGCCACACGCCGTTCTTCGGCAATTACCGGCCGCAGTTCTACTTCCGCACCACCGACGTGACCGGCGTGGTGCAATTGCCGGAAGGCACCGAGATGGTGATGCCGGGCGACAACATCGCCATGACGGTCGAGCTGATCGTGCCGATCGCCATGGAGGAGAAACTTCGCTTCGCCATTCGCGAGGGCGGCCGCACCGTCGGTGCGGGCGTCGTGGCATCGATCATCGAGTAGAGGATTGAGGAGCGCGCCGCCCAAAAACGGCGCGCTCCCGACTTAGAGGCCGTCGAGATGCAAAGTCAGAACATAAGAATCAGGCTCAAAGCCTTCGACCATCGCATTCTCGATGCGTCGACCAAAGAGATCGTCAACACGGCCAAGCGCACCGGCGCGGAAGTGCGGGGACCTATACCGCTTCCGACCCGGATCGAGAAATTCACCGTGAACCGCTCGCCGCATATCGACAAGAAGAGCCGCGAGCAGTTCGAGATGCGAACCCACAAGCGGCTGCTCGATATCGTCGATCCGACACCGCAGACGGTTGACGCGCTGATGAAGCTCGACCTCGCCGCCGGCGTCGATGTCGAGATCAAGCTGTAACGGGCGCGCGACGAGGCAAGGGACGTTATACCAATGCGATCAGGTGTCATCGCGCAGAAGGTCGGCATGACCAGGATCTTCACCGATGCCGGGGAGCACATCCCGGTGACGGTGCTGCGCCTCGAACATTGTCAGGTGGTGGGCCACCGGACCTCGGAGAAGAACGGTTATACCGCGCTTCAGCTGGGTGCCGGACGCCCAAAGGTGAAGCGCCTGAGCCGCGCCGCGCGCGGCCATTTCGCCGTTGCCAATGTCGAGCCGAAGCGCAAGCTGGCCGAATTTCGCGTCAGCCCCGACAATCTGATCGACGTGGGCGCGGAGATCACGGCCGACCATTTCGTCGAGGGCCAGTATGTGGATGTGTCCGGCACCTCGATCGGCAAGGGTTTTGCCGGCGCGATGAAGCGCCACGGCTTCGGCGGCTTGCGCGCGAGCCATGGCGTGTCGGTGAGCCATCGTAGCCACGGTTCGACCGGGCAGCGCCAGGACCCCGGCAAGGTGTTCAAGGGCAAGAAGATGGCCGGCCATATGGGCGATGTGAACGTCACCACCCAAAATTTGCGCGTGGTGAAGACCGATCCCGAGCGGGGGCTGATCATGATCCGCGGCGCGGTGCCCGGAGCCAAGGGCGGCTGGGTGCTGTTGCGCGACGCCGTCAAGCGCTCCCTGCCGGAGGCGGCGCCGAAGCCCGGCGCGTTCCGTAAAGGGGAACAGCCGAACGAGGCGAAGAAGGCCAAATCCGACAAGGCCGAGGCCGCCGAACCCGCCGCGACGAGTGCTGCCGAAGGTGGGAGCCAAGAGTGATGAAGGCCGACATCACCACTCTCGACGCCAAGAAGGCGGGCACCGTGGATCTTCCCGACCACGTCTTCGGTCTTGAGCCGCGCGCCGACATCTTGCAGCGCATGGTGCGCTACCAGCTTGCCAAGCGTCGCGCCGGCACCGCTCACGTCAAGGACCGTTCCGAGATCAACGCAACGACCGCCAAGCTCTATCGCCAAAAGGGCACCGGCCGCGCGCGTCACGGCAGCAAGAAGGCGCCGATCTTCAGGGGAGGGGGCAAGGCGTTCGGGCCGAAGCCCCGCAGCTTCGCCATCGGCTTGCCGAAGAAGGTGAGGGCGCTCGCGCTCAAGCATGCGCTGTCGGCCAAGGCCAAATCCGACACGCTCATCGTCATCGACAAATGCGAGTTGAAAGACGGCAAGACCAAGGAGCTCAAATCGCGCTTCGCCAAGCTCGGCTTCGGGTCGGTGCTGATCATCGACGGCGCCTCGGTCCAGGAGGCCTTCGCCAAGGCGGCGCGCAATCTGCCCGAGGTCGACGTGCTCCCGGTGCAGGGCATCAACGTCTACGACATTCTCCGGCACGAGAAGCTCGTGCTGACCAAGGCCGCGGTCGAGGCGCTGGAGGCGCGATTCAAATGAGTGCGCACGCAGCCTATGACGTCATCCTCGCGCCGGTCATTACCGAGAAGGCGACCGCCGTCTCGGAGTCCAATCAAGTCGTGTTCAAGGTCCGTCGCGACGCGACCAAGCCCGAGATCAAGGCCGCCGTCGAGGCGCTGTTCAAGGTCAAGGTGCTGTCGGTGAACACGCTGACCCGCAAAGGCAAGAGCAAGAATTTCCGCGGCGTCAGGGGCAGGCAGCAGGACGTCAAGAAAGCCATCGTCAGGCTCGCCGAAGGCCAGACGATCGACGTGACGACGAGGATCTGACGCGATGGCCCTCAAGACCTATAAACCGACCACGCCGTCGCAGCGGCAGCTCGTCCTGATCGACCGCAGCAATCTGTGGAAGGGCAAGCCGGTCAAGGTGCTGACCGAGGGGCTGACCAAGACCGGCGGCCGCAACAATGACGGCCGCGTGTCGATATGGCACCGGGGCGGCGGGCACAAGCGCGCCTACCGCAAGGTGGACTTCAAGCGTGGCAAGCTCGGCGTGCCTGCGACGGTCGAGCGGGTGGAATACGATCCCAACCGCACCGCCTTCATCGCCCTCATCAAGTATGAGGATGGCGAGCTGTCCTACATCCTCGCGCCGCAGCGGCTCGGCGTCGGCGACACCGTCATTGCCGACACCCGCGCCGACGTGAAGCCCGGCAACGCCATGCCGCTCGCCGCTATGCCGATCGGCACCATCGTCCACAATGTCGAGATGAAGAAGGGCAAAGGCGGGCAGATCGCGCGCGCCGCCGGCACCTATGTTCAGCTTGTCGGCCGCGACGCGGGCTACGCCATCGTGAAATTGAATTCGGGCGAGACGCGCATGGTGCCGTCCGAGTGCATGGCGACAGTCGGCGCCGTCTCCAATCCCGACAATTCCAACGTTTCGATCGGCAAGGCGGGACGCATGCGCTGGAAGGGCCGCAAGCCCGTGGTGCGCGGCGTCGCCATGAACCCGGTCGACCATCCGCATGGCGGCGGCGAAGGCCGCACGTCGGGCGGCCGCCATCCGGTCACGCCCTGGGGTAAGTCCACCAAGGGCAAGAAGACCCGCTCGAACAAGTCGAGCAACAAGTTCATCCTGCGCAGCCGCCACCAGAAGAAGGGATAGTTCACGTGGGACGTTCGATCTGGAAAGGCCCGTTCGTCGACGGTTATCTGCTCAAGAAGGCCGAGAAGGCGCGCGGCTCGGGCTCCAATGCCGTGATCAAGATCTGGTCGCGCCGCTCGACCATCCTGCCGCAATTCGTCGGGCTGACGTTCGGCGTGCATAACGGACACAAGCATATCCCGGTGCTCGTGACCGAGGACATGATCGGTCACAAATTCGGGGAGTTTGCGCCGACGCGGACCTTCCACGGCCATGCCGCGGACCGCAAGGCGAAGAGAACGACGACGACAACGATGCCAACGGCGGCGACGAAGGAAGCGTAATGGGCAAGCCGCAGCGCCCGCGGGCGCTCAAAGACAACGAGGCGAGAGCGGTCACGCGGCTCATGCGCGTGAGCCCGCAGAAGCTCAACCTGCTTGCCCAGCTGATCCGCGGCAAGAAGGTCGATCGCGCGCTCGCCGACCTTGCCTTCTCGCGCAAGCGGATCGCCAAGGACGTGAAGAAGACGCTGCAATCGGCCATTGCCAACGCCGAGAACAATCACGATCTCGATGTCGATGCTCTCATTGTGGCCGAGGCCTATGTCGGCAAGAACCTGGTGATGAAGCGAATGCGCGCCCGGGCGCGCGGCCGCGCCGCCCGCATCGAGAAGCCATTCGCGCAGATCACCGTCGTGCTGCGTCAAGTCGAGGAGCCCGCTTAATGGGACAGAAGGTCAATCCGATCGGGCTTAGGCTCGGCGTCAACCGCACTTGGGATTCGCGCTGGTACGCCTCGCGCGGCGAATATGCGCGCCTTCTCCACGAAGACCTGAAGATGCGCGAGCATATCCTCGAGTCGCGCAAGCAGGCGGGCATCTCCAAAGTCGTGATCGAGCGCCCGCACAAGAAATGCCGCGTCACCGTGCACACGGCGCGGCCCGGCATCCTCATCGGCAAGAAGGGCGCGGACATCGAGAAGCTCAGGCGCGAGCTCGCCAACCTGACGGATTCCGAGGTTCATCTCAACATCGTCGAAGTGCGCAAGCCCGAGATCGACGCGACGCTGGTCGCCGAAGGCATCGCGCAGCAACTTGAGCGCCGCGTGGCGTTCCGCCGCGCCATGAAACGCGCGGTGCAGTCGGCGATGCGCATGGGCGCGCTCGGCATCCGCATCAATTGCGGCGGCCGGCTCGGGGGCTCCGAGATTGCGCGCATGGAGTGGTACCGCGAGGGCCGCGTGCCGTTGCATACGCTCCGCGCCAATATCGATTACGGCACGGCGTTGGGCCGCACGGCCTACGGCATCATCGGCGTCAAGGTGTGGATCTTCAAGGGCGAGATCATGGAGCACGATCCCATGGCCCAGGAGAACCGGGCGCTCGAGGCGCAAGAAGGCGGACGCTCCACCGGACGCCGCGAAGCGCCGCAGGCGCAAGGTTAGGACTTGGATCATGCTGCAACCGAAGCGGACCAAATACCGCAAGGCTCACAAGGGGCGCATCAAAGGCGCCGCGACGAGCGCGGCCACGCTCAATTTCGGCACCTACGGGCTGAAGGCCCAGGAGCCTGCGCGCGTGACGGCGCGGCAGATCGAGGCCGCGCGCCGCGCCATGACACGCCAAATGAAGCGCGCCGGCCGCGTTTGGATCAGGCTCTTCCCCGACGTGCCGGTTTCGAAGAAGCCGACCGAAGTGCGCATGGGCAAGGGCAAGGGCACGCCGGAATTCTGGGTCGCGCGGGTGAGGCCCGGGCGCATCTTGTTCGAGATCGACGGCGTCACCGAGCAGGTCGCGCGCGAGTCGCTTCGGCTCGGGGCCGCAAAGCTTCCGATCAAGACGCGCTTCGTTGCGCGCATCGAGGCCAAGACATGAAGGCCCACGAGGTTCGCAGCATGACGCAAGATCAGCGCGCCGACGAGCTCGTCAAGCTGAAGAAGGAGCAGTTCAACCTGCGCTTCCAGGCGGCGTCCGGCCAGCTCGAGAACACGGCGCGGGTGAGGCAGATCAGACGCGACATCGCCCGGATCCGGACGATTACGCAGCAGTCGCCTCAGGCCGAGGCGCGCGCAAAGACGGCGCCCGCGCCCAAGGCCGAGAAGGTTACGAAGCCCAAGGAAGCGGCGGCGAAGGCCGCAGCCAAGGCCGCACCCAAGGCCAAGGCCCCACCCAAGGCCAAGACCAAGGCCAAGCCGAAGACAAGAGCGAAGAAGAAGAGTTAGGACCAAAACGATGCCGAAACGCGTGCTGCAAGGAGTCGTGGTGAGCGACAAGAACGACAAGACCGTGGTGGTCCGCGTCGAGCGGCGCTTTACCCATCCCGTGCTGCAAAAGACCGTGCGCCGGAGCAAGAACTATCACGCCCATGACGAGAAGAACGAGTTCAAGGTGGGCGAAATGGTGTGGATCGAGGAGTGTCCGCCGGTCTCCAAGCAGAAGCGGTGGACGGTGTTGCCGCGCGAGCAGGCGGCGTCGTAGCGGCAATCGAGGTTAAGGGCGAAAGCCATGATACAGATGCAAACCAATCTCGACGTCGCCGACAATTCGGGGGCAAGGCGCGTCCAGTGCATCAAGGTGCTCGGCGGATCGAAGCGCAAATACGCCTCGATCGGCGACACGATCGTGGTCTCGGTCAAGGACGCGATCCCGCGCGGCCGCGTCAAGAAGGGCCAGGTGATGAAGGCCGTGGTGGTTCGCACCGCCACGGGCGTGCGCCGGCCCGACGGGTCGATCATCCGGTTCGATCGCAACGCCGCGGTTCTCATCAACCCGCAAGGCGAGCCGATCGGCACCCGCATTTTCGGCCCGGTCACCCGCGAGCTGAGAGCGAAGAAGCACATGAAGATCGTTTCGCTCGCGCCGGAGGTCTTGTGATGGCGAAGCTCAAGATCAAGAAGGGCGACCACGTCGTGGTCATCACCGGCAAGGACAAGGGCAAGAAGGGCGAAGTCCTCAAAGTGATGCCGGAGGAGAACCGCGCCATTGTCAAGGGCGTGGCCATGGTTCGCCGCCATCAACGCCAGACCCCGTCGCAAGAGGGCGGGATCATCGCCAAGGAGGCGCCGATCCATATTTCCAATCTCGCGATCGAGGACCCCAAGGACGGGAAGCCGACGCGCGCCGGATACAAGTTTCTGAAGGACGGGCGCAAGGTGCGGTTTGCCAGGCGCTCGGGCGAGGTCATCGATGGCTGAGACGACTTACACCCCCCGCCTCAAGCAGCACTACAACGAGGTGCTCAAGCCCGCTTTGGCCAAGGAGTTCGGCTACGCCAACGTCATGCAGGTGCCGCGGCTTGAGAAGGTGGTGCTGAACATGGGTGTGGGCGAGGGCGTCAACGACTCGAAGAAAGTCACCGCCGCCGTCGCCGATCTCGGCCGAATCGCCGGTCAGAAGCCGGTGATTACGCGGGCGCGCAAGTCGATCGCCACGTACAAGCTGCGCGAAGGCATGCCGATCGGCGCCAAGGTCACCTTGCGCCAGAATCGCATGTACGAGTTCATCGACCGGCTGGTGAATATCGCGCTGCCGCGCGTACGCGACTTCCGCGGGCTCAATCCCAAGAGCTTCGACGGGCGCGGCAACTTCGCTATCGGGCTCAAAGAGCACATCATTTTCCCCGAGATCGACTACGACAAGGTGGAAGACGTGCTCGGCATGGACATTATCGTTTGCACGACGGCGCGCACCGACGACGAGGCGCGCGCGTTGCTCAAAGGTTTGAACTTTCCGTTCCGCAGCTAGACGAAGCGGGCTGCGACAGGAGGACTTGAATGGCAAAGACGAGCATGATCGAGCGGAACAAGAAGCGCCGCCGCCTCGCGCAAAAATACAAGGCGCGGCGGACGCGGCTCAAGTCGATCGCCGCCGACCGGTCCCTGCCGGCCGAGGAACGGTTCGCCGCCCGGCTCAAGCTCGCCGAACTGCCGCGCAATTCGTCGCCCACGCGGATCCGCAACCGTTGCGATCTCACCGGGCGTCCCCGCGGTTATTACCGCAAGCTGCGCATGTCGCGAATAGCGCTGCGCGACCTCGGAAGCCAGGGTCTCATCCCCGGCATGATTAAGTCGAGCTGGTAGGACGAGCGCATGAGCATCAACGACCCACTAGGCGATATGCTGGCCCGCATCCGCAACGCGCAGTTGCGGCACAAGGCCAAGGTAACGACGCCGGCCTCCAAGCTCAGAGAGCGCGTGCTCGATGTGCTGGCCGAGGAGGGCTATATCCGCGGCTATGCCCGCGTCGACTATAGCGGCGGCCGGTCCGAGTTCGAGATCGAGCTCAAATATTTCGACGGCGAGCCCGTGATCAAGGATATCGAAAGAGTGTCGACGCCCGGACGGCGCGTCTATTCCTCGGTCAAGGATTTGCCGACCGTCGCCAACGGTCTTGGCGTGGCCATCCTGTCGACGCCGAAGGGCGTAATGTCGGATGCGCGCGCCCGGACCGAGAATGTCGGCGGCGAAATACTCTGTAACGTGTTCTAGGGCTACAAGCTCCGACGAAGGTTGATCGATGTCGCGCATTGGCAAAAAGTCCGTTTCGGTTCCCGGCGGCGTCACCGCCGCGGTGAACGGCCAGGAGGTCAAGATCAAGGGCCCCAAGGGCGAGCTCAAGCACGTGCTCGCCGACGCGATGGTCGCCAAGCTCGACAAGGACAAGATCGCGATCGAGATGCGCGAGGACACCAAGGAAGCCCGCGCCATGTGGGGCATGTCGCGCACACTTGTCGCCAATCTGATCGCCGGCGTGACGCAAGGCTTCTCCAAGCGGCTCGAGATCACGGGCGTCGGCTACCGCGCCGCGGTGCAGGGCTCAAATCTCCAGCTCCAGCTCGGCTTCAGCCACGATGTTGCCTATCCGATCCCCCAAGGTATCCAGATCGTCTGCCCGAAGCCGACGGAGATCGTGATTACCGGCATCGACAAGCAGCAAGTGGGCCAGGTTGCCGCGGAGATCAGGCAGTTCAGGCCGCCGGAGCCCTACAAGGGCAAAGGCATCAAATACGCGGGCGAGTTCATCCTCCGCAAGGAAGGCAAGAAGAAGTAGCGGGACGATTGGCAATGGGCGCGTTGAACGAAAACTTTGTGCGGCGGTCACGCCGGGTGCGCGGCACGCTCAAGCGTGCGGCGAAAGGGCGCGCGCGCTTGTCGGTGTTCCGCTCCTCGCGGCACATCTACGCGCAAGTGATCGACGATGGAGCGGGCAAGACCGTCGCCGCGGCCTCGACGCTCGACAAGGACCTCAAGGGCGCGCTGCCGAAGGGAAGCGACCTCGCCGCCGCCCAGGCCGTGGGCAAGCTCGTGGCCGAGAGGGCGCTGAAGGCAGGTGTCAAGGACGTCGTGTTCGATCGCGGTGGCTATCTTTATCATGGGCGCGTCAAGGCGCTCGCCGACGCCGCGCGCGAAGCGGGCCTGAACTTCTAGTTTCGACCTAAGAAAGGATCGACCGTGGCACGAGGCCAGCAATCAAGAGACCGTGAAGAGCGCGAGCGCGACAGCGAATTCATCGACAAGCTCGTGCACATCAATCGCGTCGCCAAGGTGGTCAAGGGCGGTCGGCGTTTCGGTTTCGCCGCGCTGGTTGTGGTCGGCGATCAGAAGGGACGGGTCGGTTTCGGTCATGGCAAGGCGCGCGAGGTGCCCGAGGCCATCCGCAAGGCGACTGAGGCCGCCAAGCGCAATCTGGTTAAAGTGCCCTTGCGCGAGGGACGCACGCTGCATCACGACGTGACCGGCCAGCACGGCGCGGGCCGGGTGGTGCTCCGGGCGGCGCCTCCCGGCACCGGCATCATCGCCGGCGGGCCGATGCGCGCCGTGTTCGAGACGCTCGGCATTCAAGACGTGGTCGCCAAATCGCTCGGAAGCTCGAATCCCTACAACATGGTGCGCGCGACCTTCGATGCGCTGCGGCACGAGGACAGCCCGCGCGGGGTTGCGGCGCGGCGCGGCAAGAAGGTGAGCGAGATCGTTTCGCGGCGGAGAGACGGCGCAGGAGACGCTGCCGGCACGGAGGCGTAAGCCTTAAAGGCCCGCGAGCAAGAGAAGGTTTTGGCACATGGCCGAGAAGAGAAAAACCATCGTCGTCGAGCAGATCGGAAGTCCGATCCGGCGCCCCTCGGTCCAGCGCGCAACGCTGATCGGGCTCGGCCTCAACAAGATGCATAAGCGGCGGACGCTTATCGACAGCCCGCAGGTGCGTGGCATGGTGGCGAAGATCGCCCATCTCGTGCGGATCGTCGAGGACGAGCCCAAGGCCTAAGGAAGAGACGTCATGCGACTGAATGCAATCAGCGACCGTCCGGGTGCAACCAAGGCCAAGAAGCGGCTCGGTCGCGGCATCGGCTCAGGCCTCGGCAAGACGGCGGGCAAGGGCACCAAGGGTCAGAAGGCCCGCGCCGGCGTCGCCATCAAGGGCTTCGAAGGCGGCCAGATGCCTCTGCACCGGCGCCTGCCCAAGCGCGGGTTCAACAACATCTTCGCCAAGAAGTTGAACGAGATCAATCTCGGCCGCATCCAGCAGGCGGTCGATGCGGGCGTACTCGACGGCAAGAAGCCGATCACTGTCGCCGCGCTGAAGGAGGCAGGCCTCATCCGACGCGAGAAGGACGGCGTGCGCCTTCTTGGCAACGGCGAACTCAAGGCGAAGCTCGCGTTCGAGGTCACCGGCGCCTCGCAGAGCGCGATCAAGGCGGTCGAAGCCAAAGGCGGCACGGTGACGCTCAAATCCATCACCGGACGCGAGCGGCCCGCAGCCGACAAGATCAAGTCCGAACGCAGGGCGGCGAAACGCGCGGCGAAAGCGGCGCCCAAGGGCCGCAAGGCCAAAGGGGAAGAGGCCGAAGGCGGCGAGGCTTCCGCCAAAGCCAAGCCCGCGCCGGAGAAACCGGCCGAAGGCGAGGCCAAGGCGCCGAAGGCCAAGCCCGCAAAGAAAGAATCCGAGTGAGGCGAGGCGGCAACGGACCGCCGTCTCCGCGCTAAGGGAAGAAGGTTTCGATGGTTTCTGCGGCAGAACAGCTCGTTTCCAACCTCAATCTGGCGGCCTTCGCCAAAGCCGACGAGCTCAAGAAGCGCATCTGGTTCACGCTCGGCGCGCTCTTGATCTACCGGCTCGGAACCTACATCCCCATCCCCGGCGTCAATCCCGAGGCGCTCGCCGATATC
>DASTKZ010000091.1:0-8417 GCA_035715445.1 Methyloceanibacter sp. | reverse complement strand
CCGTCGCCGCATTCGTCGCGCTGCCGGCGCTCCCCGGCCATGCGGTCGAAGAGAGCAAATCCGAAACGATCGGCCCTTGGGAGATCGAGGCGGTGTTCGACGGCGACAAATTCGACCGCTGCGCGATCCATCGTCCGGTGCGAGACGGTATCGTGGTGCGGTTCGTTCGCACCGCCGATGGCCTCGGCCTCGAGCTCGAATCGCCGAACTGGAAGCTCGAACGCGGCAAGAACTATCCGGTGAAGATGGCGATGGGCCCGCTCAGCTTCGACGCCGAGGTCGCGGCCGAGCCCAACTCCGTGTCGATGGCGATTAAGGACGAGAAATTCGAGAGCGCGCTTCGCCGGGCGAGCGCCTTGAACGTCGTCGCCGCCGGAGCGACGATCCGCGTGCCCCTCGACAAGAGCACGGTCGCCTTCGAGCGGCTGGGGCAATGCGTCGAGAAGAACGATCGATCGGTCGAAACCAACCCGTTCGTGGCGCCGCCGCGGCAGCCTTGAGGGCCGATGGACTCCATGGAGAGACACCCGGCTTCGCCCGGAAAACGGGCCGATTGACTTATAAATATTGGCTTTTATATTGCGCGGCTCGTGGGGCCTCCGGGCCGCCCGCGCGCCGATAGGCGCCGGTCCTTCAAGCCAAGAACTCGGACGGAACGGTCATGTTCGCGGTCATTCGCACAGGCGGCAAGCAATATCGCGTGGCGCCAAACGACATTATTAAGGTCGAGAAGATCGCGGGCGAGCCCGGCGATATCGTCGAGCTTGCCGAGGTCATCCTGCTCGGGGGCGAGGGCGGCCCCAAGACGGGGAGCCCGACGATCGCCGGGGCGCTGGTCGCGGCCGAAGTCATCGAACAGACGCGCGCCGACAAGATCGTGGTGTTTAAGAAGAAGCGCCGCAAGAATTACCGCCGCAAGAAGGGCCATCGCCAGCTTTTGACGGCGCTCCGCATCACCGAGATCCTGACCGACGGCAAGAAGCCGTCGAAGGGCGCGCCGAAACCGGAAAAGAAGGCCGCGCCGAAGCCGGAGGCGAAGAAGGCCGAGAAGAAGCCGGAAGCGAAGCAAGCGGCGAAGAAGGCCGAAGCCAAGCCGGCGGCGAAGAAGCCGGCGGCCAAGGCCAAGGCTCCGGCGAAGAAGCCCGCCGCCAAGACGAAGAAATAAGGAGTCCGAGATGGCACATAAGAAAGCAGGCGGCTCCTCGCGCAACGGCCGCGACTCGATCGGACGGCGTCTCGGCGTCAAGAAGACGGGCGGCCAGCGCGTTCTTGCCGGCAACATCATCGTCCGCCAGCGCGGCACCAAATGGCACCCGGGCGACGGCGTCGGCATCGGCAAGGACCACACGCTGTTCGCGCTCCGCGAAGGCGAGGTCGAGTACGCGACCAAGCAGAAGGGCCGCGTCTACGTCTCGGTGAAGCCGAACTAGATCTCGCCCACGATTTTCCGCCGCGCGCTCAGGTCTCGCGCGTGTAGATTTTGCCCGTGGCCATCAGAACACCAAGGCTCCTCCTGCGCACGCTAACGCTCGCCGATGGGTCGCGGCTCGCTTTGCTTGCCGGCGACTACGACGTCGCGAGCATGACCGGCACGATCCCGCATCCCTATAGCGAGGAGATGGCGGCGGAGTGGATCGCCAGCGTGCTTGCCGGTGAGGAAGGCGTGGTGTTCGCGATCGAGCGGTCCGGCGCCCTGATCGGCTGCACCGGCTATCGCGCCTTCGGCCCCGACCATGCCGAGCTCGGCTATTGGATCGGCAAGCCGTATTGGGGCATGGGTTATGCCACCGAGGCGGTGGGCGCGCTCATCCTGCATGCGTTCGAGACCGACGGGTTCGCCTATCTCACCGCCGGCCATTTCCGGGACAATCCGGCCTCGGAGCGGATCATCGCCAAGTTCGGCTTCACCCCGCAGACGAGCATCGAGCGCGACAGCGCGGCGCGCGGGGCCAAGGCCCAATGCCAGACCTACCGGCTCGACCGCGCCGTGGCGCTTGCAGGCTTCTTGCGGACCTGACGGGCCCGAATCGTCATCCTGAGGTGCGAGCGGAGCGGGCCTCGAAGGATCACGACTCGGGTGCGTCCTTCGACGGCCGCTTCGCGGCCACCTCAGGATGACGAATCTAAGCGCAGGGGTCAGGGCGTGCCCCTTTCCGCTAGTGTATTGGAAAGGAGCCGGTGCTAAGCCGTTTCCCATGCAGTTTCTCGACCAGGCCAAGGTCTATGTCCGCTCCGGCGACGGAGGCAACGGGTGCGTCGGCTTCCGGCGGGAGAAGTTCGTCGAGTTCGGCGGGCCTGACGGCGGGGACGGTGGCAAAGGCGGCGACGTCATCGTCGAATGCGTGGCGAACCTCAACACCCTGCTCGACTACCGCTACAAGCAGCATTTCAAGGCGAAGAAGGGCGGCAACGGCATGGGCCAGAACCGCACCGGCGTTAAGGGCGCCGATGTCGTGCTCGCGCTTCCCCCCGGGACCGAGATCCTCGATGAGGACGGCGAGAGCTTGATCGCCGATCTCACTCAGCCCGGCGATCGCATCGTGCTGCTGCGCGGCGGGAACGGCGGCTTCGGCAATGCCAAGTTCAAATCTTCGACCAACCAGGCGCCGCGCCACGCTAATCCCGGCCAGAAGGGCGAGGAGATGCATATCTGGCTCCGGCTCAAGCTCATCGCCGATGCCGGCATCGTCGGGCTCCCCAATGCGGGCAAGTCAACCTTCCTCGCCGCGGTCAGCGCCGCGAAGCCCAAGATCGCCGACTATCCCTTCACCACGCTTCACCCCAATCTTGGCGTGGTCAGGATCGACGGCACCGATTTCGTGCTCGCCGACATTCCCGGCCTGATCGAGGGCGCGCATGAAGGCGCGGGCATCGGCGACCGCTTCCTCGGCCATGTCGAGCGCACCGCCGTGCTCCTGCATCTCGTCGATGCCACGCTCGATGACGTGGCCGAGGCCTACGCGATCGTGCGCGGCGAGATCGAAGCCTATGACGCCGGGCTGGAAGACAAGCCCGAGATCGTCGCGCTGTCGAAGGCCGACGCCGTGCCCAAGGACGAGCTGAAGAAGAAGGCGCGCGCGCTGAAGAAGGCGGCGGGCTTAGCCCCTCTTGTCGTCTCGGCCGCGAGCGGCGAAGGGGTGCGCGAGGTGTTGCGCGCGCTCGCCGCCGAGGTCGTGGCCATCAGGGAGAAGGGCGTCAAGAAAAAGCGCGGCGAGGCGGGGCCGGCGCGGGGGTGGCGGCCATGAGAAGTGAGTGGGCTAACGCCAAGCGCATCGTGGTCAAGATCGGCTCGTCGCTCTTGGTCGATGGGGCGAGCGGCACGTTGAAGGCGGATTGGTTGGCTGCGCTCGCTGACGATATCGCCGCGCTTCGCGCCGCCGGCAAGGACGTCATCGTCGTGTCCTCGGGCGCAATCGCGCTCGGGCGCAACGTGCTGAAACTGCCCAAGGGCGCGCTCAAGCTCGAGGACAGCCAGGCGGCGGCTTCCGTCGGCCAGATCGACCTCGCGCATGCTTATGAGGAGGCCTTCCGCGCGCGTTCGCTGGTCGCTGCCCAAGTGCTGCTCACGCTCGGCGACACGGAAGAGCGGCGGCGCTATCTCAACGCGCGCAACACCATGACGACGCTGCTCAAGCTCGGCGCGGTGCCGGTCGTCAACGAGAACGACACGGTCGCGACCACCGAAATCCGCTATGGCGACAATGACAGGCTCGCGGCGCGGGTCGCTTCGATGATGAGCGCCGACTGTCTCGTTCTCTTGTCCGATGTTGACGGGCTCTACACCGCGCCGCCCGGCGCCGGCGTCAATGCGCGGAAGCTCGAAGAGGTGACGGACATTACGCCGGAGATCGAGGCCATGGCGGGCGATGTCGGCTCGGAACTGTCGAAGGGCGGGATGGTGACCAAGATCGAGGCGGCCAAGATCGCGGTCGCGGCCGGTACGCATATGGTGATCGCCTCGGGCAGGGTGATGCATGCGCTCGAACCCTTAAGCCGACGCGGAACCGGAACCTGGTTCATCGCGCGCCAAGACCCCGTCACTTCGCGCAAGCGCTGGATCGCGGGCACGCTCGAACCGAGGGGCGCGTTCACCGTCGACCAGGGCGCAGCCAAGGCGCTCGCCTCGGGCAAGAGCCTGCTCCCTGCGGGCGTCACCAGGGTCGAGGGCAGCTTCGAGCGCGGCGACGCCGTCGTCATCAGGAACGGCGAGGGCATCGAGATCGGCCGCGGGCTCACCGCCTACGACCATGAAGAGGCCAAGGCCATCATCAGGCGCAAGAGCGGTGAAATCGAGGAGATCCTCGGCTATTTCGGCCGCGCCGAATTGATCCATCGCGACGATATGGTATTGCAGCGGAAGACGTGAGCGTGGCTATTTGTCGGGGATCAGAATCTCTTGCTCCGTCGTGTCGACGACGAATATCGCCAGCAGCCGAGCAGGCTTCGTCGCGCTGGCGTTGGCGCTCACCTGGTGGTGGTCGCCGGGCACCTCGGTCCAGGTTTCTCCCGCTTTGTAGACATGCTCGGGGTCATCGTTGACCTTGCTACGGATCTCGCCTTCCAACACTGTCGCATAGATGAAGGCGGAAGGCGGATGACGATGCGAGGGCGAGGCGGCGTCTGGACCGTATTCGACCAGCACTGCGCGCATGCTTTTGCCGGGCACGTTAGGCAACTCGCGATCGAAGATTTTCGAAATTTTCGCCACAGGCGCAGCCGTCTCCTCCGCCGCCACATTCGCCGATAGCAGTGTGGCCCCTGCAAGCAGCAGCAAAGCGATCTTCTTCACGGCGACCTCCTTTCGATGAGGGGGATTGTCATTGGGTGCGCCCAATCGGCGAAGCGTGTCGGTCCAGCAATAAATTGGCCCGAGGGCGCGAGGCCGTCCTTGTCGAGGACCGCTCCGAAATACTTCGCATCGGGATCGGAAACGACCTTCCGCGCGTCGCCGATGGACGACAAGAACGACTGAATGAACTCGGCCATGCTGGAGGCTTCAGGGCCCGCCAACTCGACGACCCCGTTCTTGGCCTGGGCAATCGCGATCTTGGCCAGAGTCGCGGCCACATCGTCGGCGGCGACAGGCTGGAATTTGCCAGGCGACATATGGACAACGTTCCCCTCCATAGCGCCGTCGGCGATCGCTTTGAGAAACTCGAAGAACTGCGTCGCGCGCAACACCGTGTAGGGGACGCCGCCGGCTTCGATCATTCCTTCTTGCATGCGTTTTGCCCGTAGGTACCCGCTGTCGCGGATGCGATCGCAACCGACCACCGATAGTGCGACGTAGTGCGAGACGCCCGCCGCCTTGACGGCTCTGAGCAAGTTCCCCGTCGAGCGCCGAAAGAAGTCGACCACGGCGTTGTCCTCGAATGAGGGGGAGTTCGTGACATCGACGACGACATTCGCTCCGGTCAGTGCCTCCTTGAGGCCCTCGCCGGTGAGACTATTGACCCCGGTCGATGGCGATGCCGCGACGACCTCGTGTCCGGCCGACAGGAGCTTGGTTGCAAGCTTGCGGCCGATCAGGCCGGTGCCGCCTATGATGACGATTTTCATTTCCAGTAGCCTGGTTTCCCTGAACGCAATCTCGCGGCAACCCTTTTGCTGTATTATTGTCGGCTATGGCGAGCCAAAAAGCTGTTAGTAGCCTGTTTGCTCATCACGCGCCCAGTACAAGAATACCATGAACGAAAACAGCAATGTACCGAGCATCGAGCCGATGATGCTCTATATGGGACGCCGCGCCCGCGAGGGTGCAGCGGCGCTCGCGCACGCCTCGACCGAGGCCAAGAACGCGGCGCTCATGCTCATGGCGGAGCGGCTCGAAAAAGACGCAACGAAAATCCTCGAAGCCAACGCGCAGGATCTTGACGCCGCGCGGTCCAAGGGAAGGGACGCCGCGTTTCTCGACCGGCTCACCCTGACGGGGCCGGCTATCGCTTCGATGGCGAAGGGTTTGCGCGAGATCGCGGCGCTCCCCGATCCCGTCGGCCAGGTGATGGACCGCTGGACGCGACCCAATGGGCTCGAAATCTCGCGCATCCGCGTGCCGCTCGGCGTCGTCGGCATCATCTACGAGTCGCGGCCGAACGTGACCGCCGACGCCGCGGGGCTGTGCTTGAAGTCGGGCAACGCCGCGGTCTTGCGGAGCGGGAGCGAAAGCTTCCTCACTTCGCTCGTGATCGCCAATGCCTTGAGCGAGGCGCTGGTCGCGGCCGGGCTCCCCGAAGCGGCGATCCAGCTCGTGCCGACGGTCGATCGTGCGGCGGTCGGCTTCATGCTCGGCGGCCTTGGCGGCGCGATCGACGTGATCGTGCCGCGCGGCGGCAAGGACCTCGTCGGCCGCGTGCAGGCCGAGGCCCGGCTCCCGGTCTTCGCCCATCTCGAAGGCGTCTGCCATGTCTACGTGCACGGGGATGCCGATCTCGACATGGCGAAGAAGATCGTTCTCAACGCCAAGATGCGGCGGACCGGCGTCTGCGGCGCGGCCGAGACCCTTCTGGTCGATCGCGCGGCGGCGCCCTCCCATCTTGCGCCGCTCGTCAAGTTGCTGATCGAGGCCGGATGCGAGGTCAGGGGCGACGCCGCGGCGCAAGGGGCGGATGCGCGCGTCAAGCCCGCGAGCGATGACGATTGGCCCAAGGAATATCTCGACGCCATCATGGCGGTGAAGGTGGTTGACGGGCTCGACGAGGCGATCGCGCATATCGGCCGTTACGGCTCGCAGCATACCGACGCCATCGTGACGGAAGATCGCAAGGCCGCGGAGGAATTTCTCGCCCGCGTCGACAGCGCAATCGTGCTGCACAACGCCTCGACCCAGTTCGCCGACGGTGGCGAGTTCGGCATGGGGGGCGAGATCGGCATCGCCACCGGCCGCTTCCACGCGCGCGGCCCGGTCGGCGTCGAGCAGCTCACGATCTTCAAATATGCTGTGCGCGGGCAGGGCCAGACCCGCCCTTGAGCAGCGGCAAGAAACAAACGCAAGATAACGAGAGCGCGCGGCCGCCGCAGGCCGCGCCCGGCATGCGCATCGGGCTCCTCGGCGGTTCGTTCAATCCGCCGCACGAGGCCCATCGCGCGATTAGCCTCGAAGCGCTGAGGCGGCTTGGGCTCGATCGGGTGTGGTGGCTGGTCACGCCCGCAAACCCGTTGAAGGATTCTTCCGCGCTCCCGAGCCTTAAGCCCCGCGTCGAAGCCGCGCGGAATCTCGCCCGACATCCGCGCATCGCCGTCACCGGCTTCAGCGGCGGCTCGGTCTATACCGCCGATCTTCTCGCCGCGCTCAAGCGCCGCTTCCCCGGGGTCCGGTTCGTGTGGCTGATGGGCGCCGACAATCTGCCGGAGTTCCATCGCTGGCGCGACTTCGACGACATCTTCGCGCGCGTGCCGATCGCCGTGTTCGACCGCCCCGGCTACCGGCTGAAGGCGCGGGCGAGCCGGGCGGCGCAGCGCTTCGCCGATTATCGGGTCGATGAGACCGACGCGGGCGGCTTGGCCGATCTCATCCCCCCGGCCTGGACGCTCCTCACCCATCCACTGTCGGGCCTGTCCTCGACCGCGCTCCGCGCCAGGCCCCGGGGCGAAAAGCACAAGAAAAAAACCAAGAGCCACTAGCCCTATTGAATCGACTGCCCGGCCCATACTATTTTTATGGGGCGAGGCCGCACCCGACTCACCTTGTCGCGCGTTTGGCATGGGTAGAGGGTCGGCCGTTCGCCGAGGAGCAATGGCAGAAGGACATTCACCACAACATGCGCTCAGCTAGAGAGGGTGCCCAGCGCGGCACGCCTCCCAGCGGATTCGCGCCGTTTGGCGCGCATCCGAACCGTCTGCTCAATGTCGTGCTCGACACGCTCGACGCCGCCAAGGCCGAAGATGTCGCGGTCATCGACTTGAGGGGCAAGACCTCGATCGGCGATCAGATGGTGGTCGCTTCGGGGCGCTCGCAAAGGCACGTCGGGGCCGTCGCCGACAATCTTGTCAAGAAGCTGAAGGATGAGGGCTTTGGCCGCGCCCGGGTCGAGGGCATGCCCCAATGCGATTGGGTGCTGATCGACACCGGCGACGTCATCGTCCATATCTTTCGGCCCGAGGTTCGCACGTTCTATAACCTCGAAAAGATGTGGTCGGCCGACCGGCCCGTGGAGCGGCTGGTGATCTAGTCTCCGTCCGGCCGCCTTCGCGTTCAGAGGCGGGTTCCGCATGCGGCTCCTGATCGCTGCCGTCGGCAAGCTCAAGCAGGGGCCCGAGCGCGAACTCATCCGGCATTATCTCGGCCGCGCCGAAGCCGCAGGCCGCAAGCTCTATCTCTCGCCGCTCGCCGTCGTCGAATTGCCTGAGTCCAAGGCGGCAACGGCGAAGGCGCGCAAAGCGGCCGAAGGCGAAGCGCTCCTCGCCAAGATCCCATCCTC
>DASTKZ010000090.1:0-4466 GCA_035715445.1 Methyloceanibacter sp. | reverse complement strand
TCAAGAGGAAGCCCGCGATGGATAGGACCGAAAGCATCGGTCCACTCAAGGCGCGCGCGCCTTGCACCGTGTCGTCACGGGCGTCGATAGCGGTCATGATTTGCTGCCGTTCCAGAATGTGCCGGGAACGAGCTCGTTTGCGGGCCCGACAAGCTTCTGGCCGCCGAGTTCCCGCAAGAACTGGTAGAGCACTTTCGCATCGGCCTCGTTCTCGGTCACTGATCGTTCGGGAATGCCCTCGCGATAGCGCCGGCGAAGAGCCTCGAAGGTCGCCTCATTGAAGTTGGGATCGTTCTCGCCCATCACCGCCTTCAGCCGGTCCCATTCCTTGTCCGACGTCGCGAGCAGTTCGTCGGCCTTGGCCGTGGCGCGCAAAAATGCCTGAAGTCCCTCAAGATTCTTTGTCGCCCAGCCCTCGCTGAAGGCGAATCCCACCATCGCCACTTCGCCCTTGGCGCCGAGCTCGCGCACCACCTCTTCGAGACCGATCAGCTGGGTGAAGCCCGCGGCCTCGAGCCTTGCGGCAAAGGGCCAGAAATTGAGCACGGCATCGATCTCGCCCTGCTTGGCTCGCTCGGCAAGAAGGGGAGGCGCGCCAAATTCCTGCGTGGTCTCCGTTCTCAGGTCGATATTGGCCGTGCGCAGCGCGTAAGCCACGAGCAGGAGCCAGCTCTTGTCGAGAGGGCCTCCCGCCACGCCGAGCTTCTTGCCCTTGAGATCGCCAAGCGTCTTGATGGGAGAATTGGCGGGAACCATGATCGCCCCGAGCGCGGTCGTGAACGGCGAGAAGGTGAAATCGCCGCCTTCGGCCCGTTCGCGCGAGACCCAAAGCCAATCCGTGGCGATGACGTCAACCGAACCTCCCTGCAGGCCCACGGTGGTCGCCTGGGTACTCGCAAGCGGCATGATATCGAGCTCGATGCCTTCGGCCTTGTCGAGCCCGTTGGCTTCAATGGTGTCGAGCAGCCAGCTGACGGTGCCGAATTTCAAGACACCGATCTTGACCTTGTTCGCGGCATGCGCCGGCAGCGCGAAGCAGACGCTCAGAAGCGCCCCGGCGAGCAATGCTAAAAGACGTGATCGCAAGAGGCGCTCCTTCAAGTTTTTGCTTCCACTTCCGTTGGGACCCGCCAGGCGATCAGCGCGCTCCGCTCCGCCGCACTTGTTGCGGCAAACGCGCGTCCGGCCCTCCGGTGAGGTCCGAGAGCCTTATGGCGCGTCATCTGCGAGAGTGGCGGCGCATACTCTACCGATCCCGGCAGGGTTCGCAAGGTTTGATCGCCCGTCCGGCAAGACGTGTCGCAATGTCCGCCTTCGCCCTTCCTCTTTTGCATCACGACGCCGCTCGCAACCGGTAGCCGTGGCCACGCACGGTCTCCAGCAAAGGTTCGCGACCAGGGGTATCGATCTTGCGCCTTAGCCGCGCGATATAGACGTCAACGACATTGGTGAGAGGGTCCTCGCTATAGCCCCATACCTGGTTGAGGATGCGGGTGCGCGAGAAGACCCGGCCGGGCGCGCTCATTAAGAGTTCGAGGATGGCAAGTTCCTTGGTCGTGAGCTTGATGGTGTCGCCGCCGCGCCTCACCTCCAGCAGTTCGCGATCGAGAACGAGGTCGGCAACCTGCAGCACGTTGGAGTCGGGCGCGAATTTGTGCGACCGGCGCACCAGGGCCTCGATGCGGGCAAGCAGCTCGTCGAAATCGAAAGGCTTGGTGAGATAATCGTCGGCGCCGAGCTTCAGGCCTTTGATCTTGTCCTCCAGGGCGTCCATGGCGGTCAGCATCAGGATCGGCGTGTGATCGCCTTGAAGACGCAAACGCTGGCACACGTCGTAGCCATGCATGTCAGGGAGCATCAGATCGAGCACGATCACGTCGAACTCGCCGGTCTTGGCGAGGTCCACGCCCTCGCTACCGGAGGCAGCGACCGTCACGCCATGATTTTCGGCCCGGAGTCCGCGGTCGATGAAGTCGGCGACGCGCGGCTCGTCTTCGACGAGAAGGACGTTCACGCTGCTGCCTCCTTCTTGGCGGCCGGCAGTGCGACGGTGACGGTCGTTCCTTCGCCGGGACGGCTTGCCATCTCGATTCTCCCTTTATGGGCCTCGACGATCGCCCGCGCTACCGGCAGGCCAAGGCCCAACCCTTCCGCGTTCAGGGTCGAGGCTCTGCCGCCGCGGCGGAAGCGCTCGAAAATCCCCTCAATTTCCTCCGCCGGTATGCCAATGCCGCGATCGGAGACGCGCACCGTGACCTCGCCGCCGTCGCTGCCGACCTCCACCTTCACTTCTCCCTTGGATTTGGAATAGCGCACGGCATTGTCGAGAAGCACAAGGAAAAGTTGCCGTAACCGGGCCGGGTCGCCGCGCACAATATCGTGCGCGCCATTGACGTAATCGACGTCCACGTTGCGCCCATGCGCGATCACCTTGGCGTCGCCGCACACCTTCTCCAGGAGCTCGTCAAGATCGATCGACTGCATGTTGAGGCGCGCGGCGCCCGCGCCCTGCCGGGCAATGAACAAGAGGTCGTTGACAAGAACCGAGAGATGCTTGGCTTGCTCAACGATGCGCTCGATCGAACGCTTGTAATCGGCAACCCGCTTGTTCGGGCCGCGCAGAGCAATCTCGCCTTCGCCACGGATGATGGTGAGCGGGGTGCGAAGCTCATGGCTGATATCGGCGAAGAAGCCGCGGCGGGTCTCGTCGATCTTTCGCAGCGACTCGTTCGCCTGACGAAGCTCCTCAGTGCGGGCCGCGACCAGCGTCTCGAGATTGGCATGGGCGTCCTGCAAGGCGGTCTGATGCGCCTGGAGATCGGCCGCCATGCGGTTGAAGCTTTGGCCGAGATCGGCGAATTCGTCGCGGCCGGAGATGGTGATGCGATGGGAGAGATCGCCTTGGGCGAGCTTCGAGGTCCCGCGCAGAAGCTCGGCGAGCGGCGCGCGCAAGCCGCGGAGCAACAGGATCACGAGCGCGAGAGTGGCGAGAATGGCGAGCGCCGCATGGATCTGGCTTACGCGCTCGAGCCGGGCCAAGAGCTGGGCCGCGTCGGCATCGATCCTGATGACCTCGGCGGTCTCGTCGGCAAGGCCGACATCGATCAACCCGTTCAGCTTCTGGTCGATGCCGCCTCTGAGCAGATCGGTCAGTTTCTGCCAAGCGATGTCCGGCTGGCCGCGGCTCCGCAGCTGTTCGACCTCGCCGAGTTGGTCTAGCGTATGCTGGAACTCTTTCCGGATTTCCGTCAGCCGCGTGAGCTCGGCGGACTCGGCTTTCCGCTCATCGGCATCGACGATGGCAAGCTCCTTTTCGGTAAGCGTCTGAAGCGTCGCGAGATCGGATTCGATCACCTTGTTGAGGTGGGCGGCGCCGAGCGGCCTGTCGGTCATGCCGGTCAGGAGCGTATCGGTCCAGGTCTTGAAGAGCTGCTGGCTATGGCGCGAGATCTGAAGCTGCCGCTCGAGCTGCTCATGGGCAATGCGCGAGCGCGTGAGATAGCGATGCGACTGGGTGACGCCCCAATAGGCGAGCGCCGCCGCGGAAAGCGACATCGCCAGAAGCAATCCCGCGGTCACGAGGAGCTTCGTCTGGTAGCGCATCCGATGGTCTCAGAGCCTTTAGCGTCCGGCAGGGAAAACGGCAGAACGGAGCGGGCTCGGCACAGGCCGGGCCCTCGGAACGGCCGGATTTCTATAACGCAATTTCCCCAATGCTTGCGGCCATCTTTCCAGCCCATAATGAATTTTTGCATTCCTCGGGCTTTCCACAAGGTGGCAGGACGCCGTTGGCGACGCCATGCCTGGGAGGGGGAAATCCCGGTAGTTTTTTTGCCGTGGCGCAAGACGCGGGTTTGCTAGTATCGAGGCATAGGAATCAAGGTTTTCGGGGGACTTTTTTCAGGGGACTCAAAGTCCCGGGGGCGGCTTTGGACCGGTATCGGACTTTCCTGCGCGGCGCACAGCGCTTGGCGCTATCTCTCGGGTTTTTTGCACTGGCTTTCGGCGGGCTGATCGTCGGCAACACGCGGCCGGCACTGGCCGAATTCGAGATCCAGGAATCGGGGGTCGAGAAGGGCGAGGTCGAGCTCGAGTATCGCGGCGCGGTCCATGACGGCTTCCCAAGAACCGAACGCGAGGAGGCCGAGGAGGAAGGCGAGAGCGGCGCCCTCGAGGAGGAGGAAGAAGGCGAATTCCTCCGGCAAAGTCACGACTTTGAATTCGAGTACGGGCTAACAAACCGTCTATTGTTTTCCACCACCATCGGTGCTGATAAGCCGCTTGAGGAAGACTTCGATCTCAGCTCTGTGGAACTTGAACTCCTGTACGAGCTGGTCGAGCGCGAGGGCAACGGTTTCGGACTTGCGTTCATAGGCGGCTACGGGTTCGCGACGCGTGGCGGCGAGGCCGACGAGCTGGAATTCGGGCCCATCATGGAGCTGGCAAGCGGTGGCTTTTTGCTTACG
>DASTKZ010000089.1:0-24003 GCA_035715445.1 Methyloceanibacter sp. | reverse complement strand
CCCTGGAACAGCTCGGGCGGCAGGACCACTTGCGCGCCTTTTCGCGCGGCCTCGCGGACCAAGCCCTCGACCTTGGCGATATTGGCGGCCATGTCGTGGCCGAACGAGGCCTGGATGGCCGCAACGGCGAGCGCTCGCGTGCCCATTACGCCGGCTCCTCTCGCGTCATGCAATGAAACGATCCACCGCCGGCCGACCCCGCTCCGAGAATGCCGCGAGAGGGAAGGCCCACGACTTCGCGGCCGGGAAAGACCGCCCGCAGGGCTTCGACTGCGCGTGGGCCGCTCGGCGTTCCGTAAACTGGCACGGCGACGACGCCATTGGCGATGACGAAGTTCATATGCGAGGCGGGCGCAGTCTCGCCCAATTGGTTCACGACGAGGCCAGGGCTCGGAATACGGATGATTTCGAGGCGCCGGCCCGAGGCATCGGTCGCGCCTTCAAGCGTGCGCGCGATCTCCTCCAGAATATCGGCATTGGGATCGTCGGCGCCGGACGGGGATTGGCACACGATGCGCGCTGGTCCGACGAAACGCGCGAGCACGTCGATATGCCCGTCGGTGTGGTCGTTGCGAAGGCCGCGCTCAAGCCAGACGGTCTTTCGCGCACCGAAGGCTTGGCGCAACGCCGCCTCGGCTTGCGTCTCGCTCCAACCGTTGCGATTTGCGTTGAGGAGGGTTTCGCGGGTGGCAAGGAAGGTGCCTTCGCCATCATGCTCGATCGCGCCGCCCTCAAGAACGAAATCGAAGCCGTGGACGGGCGTGCCGGCGAGCCGCGCGATCTCTTCGCCGACAATGCCGTCGTCGGGGAGGTCGAACTTGCCGCCCCAGCCATTGGTCTTGAATGTGAGGGCGACGGCGCCATCAGGCGTCCGCGCGAAGATCGGGCCGGTGTCGCGGAGCCAAATATCGCCGTAACGGGCGGGAACGAGCTCGGCCGCGCCCCCCGCTGCCGCGCGCGCCGATTCTTCCGCCTCCGCGCCCGCAACGAGCAGGCGCACGCGATTAGCGGGGTGAAGCGCGCGCACGAGCGCCGCGACCTCGCGGCGGGGGCTTTCGAGATCGCCGTCCCACTCCTCGGCGCTCGCAGGCCAGGCGGTCCAGATCGCCTTCTGCGGCGCCCATTCGGGCGGAACGGAAATCGCCTGTCTCGTCAGAGGCTCGTGCATGCGGTCGTGGTCCAAGACGCGCGGGAAGCCCGCACCCTACCGAATTCGACACTCTCAAGGGCTTAAACGCAGTTCTGTCAACCCGGCTCGCTCAACGCCGGTTCTGGGCGGCATCGCCCCGGATAACGATGCGATCGGGGTCGAGCAGTTGGACCTTGCCGCCGTCATCGGCCGCGAGCGTGTGGATATAGAAGGCGGTGTCTTCGTCGTCGGTTGCCTCCATCACGGGGGACGGCGCCGAGACGATCCTCAAGCCGCCGCAATGGCCGATCCAGTCGACATGCCGGTGCCCGTGCATGAGGATGGCGCGACTGGCGAGCGGCATCATCCGGCGTACGAACCAGTTGCCGTTGATGAGTGCGGTGCCGACGCGCATCGAAAGCTGCTTCGCGGCCCATGGGTACTCCATCAGGTGATGATGCAAGGCGACGACCCAGACGGCGTCTGGATAGGCAGCCGCGGCGATATCGAACCCCTGCATCTGTTCGGCGGAAACCATGCCGAGCGCGTTGGTGAAGGAGAAATGCGTATCGGCGTTAGAGTTCAGGAGGATGATGCCGAGACCGTTCTTCTCTTTCGGCGGGACGACCATGGGGAAGGCCTCGGCCCACAGGTCGGGAATTGCGTTCGACAGTCTCGGCTCGGCCGCATCGGCGAAACGCACGATGGCGGCGCGATGAGGTTTGAGAAACTCGGTCAGCGTGCCGCCCAAACGCCCCGCGACGCGATCGACCACGCGCACTCGCGTGCCGTGGATCGCGTCCATTGCCGAGAGCGTCCGCAACTGGCGCAGGCGCCGGTTGGGGCTGGTGGGAAGATCGAGGCGGGCGGGATTGGAGCGATCCACAATATTAAGATCGTGGTTGCCGGGAAGCGTCAGCGTGCGTTCGGCGAGCGCGGGATGCGCGGCGAGCGCGTCCATGAATTCGGCCCATTCGCTCGAAATCCCGGCGTCGGTCATGTCGCCGGTAATGAGGACGGTGTCGAGCGGGTCCTTGGCGTGAATCGCCTCGAGCTGCGCCAAAAGCCGCTCGAGCCTTTGATTGCCGCTCGGGCCCGACCGCCCACTCTCGATGCGGCGGCCGTAGCGGTCGCCCACCACGTGGATATCGGAGAGATGCACGATCCGCCACCTGCGGTCCTTGGCTTCGGCCTTGTCGTAACGCGCAAGCGTGCGCGGCTGGGGCATGGTGGCATCGGCGAAGCCCCAAGTAAGAGCGGCCGCGCCGAGATAGGCGCAAATGGCGACGGCGCTGTTGGCGAGAGCTGCAACGATCACGGTCTTCCACGAGTCGACCTCCGCGAGGCTGCCGAAGAGATGGGTGCGAGGCCACACCATCCAGAGCGCAAGCGCGGCGAAAGCGCAAATGAGGAGACCGGCGATCGCGGCGGCTCCGGCGCGGAGCCGTCCCCGCCGGGCATCGCTTGCATCGCGGGCGAAGAGCCGCTCTGCCAATTGCCGGAACGCTTCGCGGAACGATGCATAGCCGGGCTCCACGACGATGGAGTTGAGCGCCCAGAAGCTCTTCTCGATTAAGCGGAAGAGGTCGCGCCATCCGAACCAGGCGAGCGCGATGAGGCCGGCAAGGACGAGGATCGACCAGACGCCGAGGACGAGCGAAGTCAGCTTGTCGGTGACGATCTTGAGCCATTCGGCGAAAACCATCGGAATAAAGCCGAGCAGCAGGCCGGGAAGCAGGAGCAAAACGACCCAGGCGAAGATCAGCTTGGGCAGGCTGATTTCGACCAGCAGGCTGCCGGCGAGCGACAGCATCGAGCGGGCCTTGGTGCTCGAGGCGTCGTCTTCGATGTCGCCGCGCCTCGGGTCGATGATGGGCGCGGAATCGCGGGCTTTGACTTGTGGCCTTTTCGTGCTGCGGGAGCGCGCCATGGTGCAGGTCTCACCCTTTGTCCTTGCCGCCGGGTGCGCCGGAGAGGAGGGTTGCAACCCAACGGCTCGAAGGGAACTCTGCCGAGTAGGCAATAATTGCGAGCATGATCGGCACGCCGATCAGAGCACCCGGAATGCCCCACAGGAGAGCAAAGAAAAAGACCGCGAACACCACGGCGAGTGGCGAGATCGAGAGCGCCGCGCCCGCGGCAAGCGGTTCGAGATAGTTGCCGATGAGGAATTGGATGGCGGTAAGCCCGGCGAAGACGAGTATGACCGCCTGCCAGGTATCGAGCTGAGCGATGGCGAAGAGAGCGGGCAGAAGCGTCGCAACGAAGGGACCGACGAACGGAATGTAATTAAGTGCGAAGCCGAGAATGCCCCAGGCGGGGGCCGGTTCGAGACCGGTGAAGAGCGCGAAAAGATAGATCGCAACGCCGGTGAGGACGCTGAGCACGGTCCGCACGAGCATGTAGCGGCGAAACTTGGCGGCGAGGCCCGCGGTCGCGCGGATGAGCTCTTGCCTATCGAGCGAGACAAGCTTCCGCCGGAATTGCTCGACTTCGAGCAGCGCCATCATCAGGAAAACGAACACGAGGATGGCAAAGCCAGCGAGCCGGTTGAGCCGTGTGGCAATGTCCTGGAACAGGCGCAAGAGCCAGATCACGTCGAAGCGTTCGGCCAGAATCCCGGCAACGAAGATGCCGCGTTCCTCGAGCCATTCCGTCGCCTGCGCATACACGACCTGGAAGCGTTGCACGTTGCTCAACAGCCAGTCGCCGACGGCGCTGAGCGCCCAGGCGATCATCGAGGCAAAGATCAGAACCACGACGATGGTGACCGCAAGCGTGACAAAGAGGGCAAGGCCCTTGGGCAGCATCGTTTCCAGCGCTTCCTGGAGCGGCCAGACAATGGCTAGGATGAAGAGAGCGAAGGCAAGCGGCGCGAAGACCGAGCTTGCGAAATAGAGCGCGGCGGCAAGCAGGATCAGAGCGCAAATAACGAGGGCGGCGCTCAAGATCCCGCCGCCGGTCTTCGCTCTGTGGCTCGAGGGCATGGGAGGCTCCCGTTGGTGGCGAAGTCTAACCCGCTTTGCCCCATCTTCGTCCAGCGCCGTCATGACGGCTGCCAAACGCCCCTGCGCCGCTGCTATAGTCGCAAGGGAGAAAGCGGGAAAGGGACCCCCGGGTAAGCGAAAGACGAGCGATGATTTTCCGGCAGCTCTTCGACCAGACGTCAAGCACTTACACCTATCTGCTCGCGAGCCGCCATGGCGGGGAGGCGCTCATCGTCGATCCCGTGCTCGAACGGGTCGATCGCTACATTCAGCTCTTGAACGAACTCGACCTCAGGCTGGTGAAGGCGATCGACACCCATCTCCACGCCGATCACATTACCGGCCTCGAAGCGCTCAGCGAGCGCACGCATTGCATCACGGTGATGGGCGAGCAGACAAAGGCCGATGTCGTGTCGATCAGGGTCGGCGACGGCGACAGGGTCGGGATCGAAGGGCTGACGCTCGAAGCGCTGTATACCCCCGGACATACCGACGATTCTTACAGCTACCTCATGCCCGACCGCGTCTTCACGGGCGACACGCTCCTGATCAGGGGTACCGGACGCACCGATTTCCAGAACGGCGACCCGCGGGCGCAATACGCCTCGTTGTTCGGACGCCTGCTGAAGCTTCCCGACGACACCCTGGTCTATCCGGCGCACGACTACAAAGGCGACACGGTTTCGACCATCGGCGAGGAAAAGGCGTTCAATCCGCGCCTTCAGGTGAAGTCGGTCGAGGACTACGTGGCTGTGATGGAAAACCTCACCCTGCCCAATCCGAAAATGATGGATGTCGCGATTCCCGCCAATATGCGCATCGGGCTCGCGCAGCAGATCGTTGCGGGGAAGGGCTGGGCCATCGGCGCGGAGGAGGGCAAGAACCTGCTCGGGCAATCTGATGTCATCTTGATCGACTTGAGGGAGGACCAGGAGCGGCGCAAGCATGGGCTGATCCCCGGATCTCTGCACGTTCCCTACCAGGACGTCGAGGCGAGCCTCAAGGCGGACGGCCTCCTGCAGCTGTTGGGCAAGGCCGCCGAAAAGACGCTCATTTTCTATTGCGCATTCGGCGAGCGCTCGGCGATGGCCGTGCAGGCGGCGCAAGAGGCGGGGCTTGTCAACGCGCGGCATATTCACGGCGGGATGCAGGCTTGGCAGCAGGCGGGAGGCCCTGTCGCCCGCTGAGCCTTGACCCGGGAGAACCGCTTGGCCTAGCTACTGGGCCCGACAGATCACCAGGTGAAGAGTAGCCCGACATGCACACATTCCGCCTTGGCGCCGCCGCCGTCACGCTTGTCAGCCTCGCTTGCGTTTCGGACGGCGCAGTCGCAAATCGGCGGCCGTGCCTCGAGCTCGAACAGAGCTATCTTCAGATCGAGCGCTATGCCAGTTCGGTCGAGCTGAACATCAAGCTGTTCGACGCGGCGCGCCGCGGCTGCGACGCGCTTGCCGAGCGGCTGCTGGAGAAAGGCGCTTCGCTCGAGGCGCGCGACGGCCGCGGGTCGCGGCCTCTCGCCAGCGCGGCGGCGTCAGGTCAGCAGCAGATCGTGACGCTGTTCCTCACGAAGGGGGCGGCGATCGATGCGCGCGATCTCGACGGCTCGACCGCGCTGTTCAAGGCGGCGGAGAACGGCCGCATGGCGGTCGTGCGCCTCCTGGTCGAGGCGGGCGCGAATGTCAACTTGCCCGGGCGCAGCGACGTGAGCCCGGTTGCGGCCGGCGCTTTTATGGGAAGCGAGCCGATCGTGCGCTATCTGATCGAGAAGGGCGCCGACCTCAACGGTCTCGACAAGACGGGGAAGGGGCCGCTGGTCTATGCCGCGGGCCGCGGGTTCCCGCCTGTCGCTCGGCTCTTGCTCGACCATGGCGCCGACGTGAATGCGCGCTACGGCGAAGGCCTGACCGCGCTGATGTGGGCGGCCGGTCATTCGGACGACGCCGGCACCAAGGACGTGGTCCAAGTCATAAACATCCTGGTCGATCGCGGCGCCAAGCTCGATGAGCAGGACGATCAGGGGCGCACGGCGCTGATGCTAGCCGCCATGCTCGGTCATACGGCGGCGGCCGAAGCGCTTCTCGCACGCGGCGCCGATCGGACGCTGAAAGACAAGGACGGAAAAACGGCGAGCGATCTTGCCTCGGTGAAGGAGCTCCGCGCCGAACTCGCGGGCCGGCCCTAGCGCCCGGAGCCGAGATAGGCCTCGATCTGCATTCCGGCGAGATATTGCGACAACGCGGCGATGTCGTCGGGCGAGGCCGCCTTCATCAGGTCCGACATGCCCGGATTGTTGCCGCGCGACCCGTCGCGGAACGCCATCATGGTCGCTTGTAAGTATTCCTGCCATTGGCCGGCGAGCCGCGCCGTGGTCCCGTCGCCCTGGAAGTATTGGAGGTGACAGCCGCGGCAGCCGATCGAGGCGGCGGATGTCTCGGCCGTCTTGGCCACATCGCCCGGCGCCGACGGTTGTTGCAGGTTCGGCCATTTCTGTTTCTTGAAATAGGCCGCGAGCGCCAGCATGTCGTTCTTCTCGAGGGTAGCGGCGATTGGTTCCATCAGGGCGTTCTTGCGCGCGCCGCTCTTGAAGTCGCGTAGCTGCAAATAGATGTAACCCTCGTCCTGCCCCCAGATCACGGGCGTTTGCTTGTTGATGGGGATGCCCTGTTCGCCATGGCAGGTGGCGCAAAGCTTCGCCTTCTCGGCAACAGGATCGGGAGCGGAGGCGGGCCCGCTGCCGCCGGCGGAAGCGCTTCCGCTCATGAGTGCGAAGGTTGCGAACAAGAGGGCGCGCGGCGCCAAGCTCAAGAACATTCCCTTATTCTCCAGGGGTCACCGATGAAAAGGACGGGGCACGAATGCCCCGTCCTCGCGTTTGTAACAGAGCGGCGAACGATCAATCGGCCGTGAAGGCGATGATGTTGTTGCCACGCTTGAAGTCGATCTGCACGTTACCGCCCGCGCCGACGACGATGTATTGCTTTCCGTCGACGGTGTAGGAGGCCGGAGGCGCATTCACGCCCGCGCCCGCGAAGAACGACCACAGCACCTTGCCGTCCTTGGCGTCGTAGGCCCTGAACCAGCCGTCGCCTTCGCCGGCGAAGACGAGGCCGCCTGCGGTGGCGAGCGTGCCGCCCATCATGGGCAACGGCGTCTTCACCTGCCAGGCGATCTTGCCGGTGTTGTAATCGACAGCGGAGATATTGCCGAACTGCTCGGAGCCCGGAATGATCTTGAAGGCGCCGCCGAGCCAGAGCTTGCCGCCCGGATAGGGCGTGCTCTCGACGTGATAGGTCATCGGCTGATGCAAATTGACCGCATAGGTCATCCCAAGCTCGGGATTGACGGCCATCACCGACCATTCGACGCCGCCATTGGCGCCGGGCAGCATGGGCGTGCCTTTAGGTGTCGGCAGGGACCACATGCCCGTTTGATCCACCATCGCGTCGGAGAAGCGGATCAGGCTGCAATCCTCGCGATTGTGGACGTACACGTTGCCGGTCTTGCCGCCGTGAATAACGGCGGGAACGCTCTTGCCGTCTTTGTCCTTTGCATCGACCAGGATCGGCGGGCTGACGGAGTCGAGATCCCACACGTCATGAGCGATGTATTGGAAGTGGCACTTGTACTCGCCGGTGTTGAGATCGACCGAAACCAGCGAGTCGGTGTAGAGGTTGTCGCCGGGGCGGATCGAACCGTCGAGGTCCGGCGAGGGATTGCCGACCACGAAGTAGATGCGCTTGCGCTCGAGATCGACCGCCGGATTCTGCCACACGCCGCCGCCGAGGGTCTTGTAGGGGTCGCCCAACTTCTTGAGCGCCTCTTTCTCGGCCGCGATGTCGCGATGCATGTCCTTGCCGGTGGCATCATGGGTGGCCCACACACCCACCGAATTCTCGGGGATGGTGTGGAAGTTCCACACGAGCTTGCCGCTGTCGGCGTCGTAGGCCCGCACGAAGCCGCGGATGCCGTACTCGCCGCCGTTGGTGCCGATCAGGATTTTGCCGTCAACGGCAGTCGGTGCCATGGTCTCACTGTAGCCGCGCTCGGGCTCCGCGATCTGGGTCTCCCAGATCAGGCTGCCGGTCTTGGCGTCGAGCGCGACGAGCTTTGCGTCGAGCGTGCCCATGTAGACTTTGTCTTTATAAATGGCGACTCCGCGATTGTTCGGCCCGCAGCAATAGGTCGTGACTGGGCCCATCTTGTGCTTGTAGTGCCAATACTGCTCGCCAGTCTTCGCGTTGATGGCATAGACGTGATTGAAGGAGGTGGTGACGTACATCACCCCATCGACAACGATCGGCGTCGTCTCCAGCGACTCCTTCACCTCGGTCTGGAAGATCCAAGCCGGTCGCAACTTGCCGACGTTCGATGTGCTGATTTGCTTGCCGGGATAGTAACGGGTCTGAGTGTAGTTGCCGTTGGTGTGCAGGAAGTTCTTCTCATCGCCGGCAGACGCGTTAAGCATGTCCTGCGTCACGGACGTCGCAGGCGCGTCCTTGGTCTTGGTTGTCGCGGGCGTTTCCGTTTCCGCTCCGCCGCAAAAAGCCGGGCTGAACGCAGCGCCGGCCAAACTTACGATTAGCGCACCAGCATACGTGGTGGCTGTCTTACAACACCCCATGATTTCCTCCATTGCGTGGTCCCGATGTGCCGGCTGAGCACCGACGCTCCAGACGGGTTCGCACGCGAAGACTGCGCGCGGGCTTGCTGTTTGTCAATCACACCTGCCGACAGGTGGTACAGGGGAAACGAAATTTGCCACCCTTAACTCCGTTTGCTGCTGTCTTGCCCTCGGCCAAGCTTGTAAGTTTGCCCGCTTGCCGAGGTTTCTCTGGCCCTGAGTTTTGTGACGCGCGTGCAGATTTCATTCAAGATGCAATCTCGACAGTTCCGCCGGTCGCCCGAGCCGCAAGACTGCGGCACGCGTGTGGGCCCATTTTGGTCCTGGCGCATCGGTTGCATGCTCTTGCTCCTACTCGTTGCGCCGCACGCAAGCTTTGCCGCACCGCAAGACGAGGACGAGGCGGCGTCTCCGCCCGCAGCCGCAACGGTCACCGTGCCGATCGGCTATCTCGAGCAGGATGTGAAGCGGCCGATCCCGCTGTCGCGCCTCAACGTCGAGCCCGACGACCTCGGCGTTGCCGGCGCCTCGATCGCGCTCAAGGACAACAACACCACCGGCCGCTTCACCAAGCAGCAATTCGCCCTTGAGGTCGAACGTGTGCCGATCGGCGACGATGCGGTGCCGGCGTTGATGAAGCTCGTGGAGAGCGGGCACCATTTCATTCTGGTGGATGCTCCCGCCGATGTGCTCCTGCGCCTAGCCGATGCGGTCAAGGACAAGGACGTGCTGCTGTTTAATATCAGCGCTACCGATGTCGCGCTCCGCCAGGAGGCTTGCCGCGCGAACGTACTGCACACGGCGCCGGACCGCACCATGCTCGCCGACGCTCTCGCCCAGTATCTCGTGTGGAAAAAATGGCCGCGCTGGCTCGTGGCGAAGGGCGTCTTCCCGGAGGACCTTGCCTATCTCGAGGCGCTCCGCCGCGCGGCCAAGCGCTTTGGCGGGGTGATCTTGGAGGAGCGCGAATACGAAGAATCGCCGGGGGCGCGCCGCTCCGACACGGGCCAGCAGCAAATTCAACAGCAGATGCCGGTCTTCACCCAAGGCGCGCCGAGTTACGATGTCCTCGTCGTCGCCGACGAAGCGGAAGTGTTCGGCCCCTATCTGCCCTATCGCACTTGGGACCCGAGGCCCGTCGCGGGCACCGCCGGTCTCAAAGCAATGAGCTGGCACCCGGCGCATGAGCAATGGGGCGCGACGCAGATGCAGAATCGCTTCCAGCGCTTCGCCAAGCGCTTCATGCTGCCG
This sequence comes from Methyloceanibacter sp., assembly GCA_035715445.1. GTDB lineage: Bacteria > Pseudomonadota > Alphaproteobacteria > Rhizobiales > Methyloligellaceae > Methyloceanibacter. The sequence continues at coordinate 14,015 of DASTKZ010000089.1, read as the reverse complement.
CTCGACTATCAGGCGTGGCTTGCGGTGCGGGCCGTAGGCGAATCGGCCTCGCGCACGGGTTCGGGCGAGTTCGCCGCGATCAACGCGTATCTCAGGGGCGACAAGTTCGACCTTGCGGGGTTCAAAGGCCAGAAGGTCACGTTCCGGCCGTGGGATGGGCAGATGCGGCAACCGATCCTCGTCGCCGGTCCTGATCTGCCCGTGTCGATGTCGCCGCAGGAAGGCTTCCTGCACGAGCGCGCCGAGGTCGATACGCTTGGCATCGACGAACCCGAGAGCAAATGCAAGTTCCAATGAATGAGCTTACGCTCGCCAGTAGCCGGCGCCGATAGGAGGACGATCGAGAATGGTTGGGATCGCAGAACGGGCGGTGCTGCTTGCCGCGATGTTGAGTGTCGCGGCCGCGGCAGGTCCGGCTGCCGCCTACACCGTTTACGTCTCCAACGAGAAGGGCAACTCGATCACGGTGCTCGACAGCAAGACGCTCGAGGTGATGGAGACCATTCCCGTCGGCCAGCGCCCGCGCGGCATCATACTGACAAACGACGACAAGTATCTTCTCGTTTGCGCCAGCGACGACGACACGGTGCAGGTGGTCGATGTGGCGACGCGCGAGATCGTCGGCGATTTGCCATCGGGACCCGATCCCGAATTGTTGGACCTGCATCCGTCGGGAAGCCCGGTCTATATCGCCAACGAGGACGACAATCTACTCACCGTGATCGACCTTGCCGACAAGAAGGTGCTGGCCGAGATCGAGGTCGGCGTCGAGCCCGAGGGCGTCGGCGTGAGCGCGGACGGCAAGACCGTTGTCGCAACCTCCGAGACGACCAACATGGCCCATTTCATCGACACCGAAAGCTTCCAGATCACCGACAACGTTCTCGTCGGGTCGCGGCCGCGCTTCGCCGAGTTCACGGCGGACGGAACGAGGCTCTGGGTCACGTCGGAAGTGGCCGGAACGGTTTCGGTCATCGATGCCAAGACGCGCAAGATCATCAAGGTCATAGGCTTTGAGGTTCCGGGCGTGCAGCCCGAATACATTCAGCCGGTCGGGGTTCGCGTCACCAAGGACGGCAGCAAGGCGTTCGTCGCGCTCGGCCCCGCCAATCGCGTCGCGGTCGTCAACGGCAAGACGCTCGAGGTCGAAGATTATCTTCTCGTCGGCAAGCGGGTGTGGCAACTCGCGTTCACGCCGGACGAGTCCTTGCTGTTTGCCACCAATGGCAACAGCAACGACGTCTCGGTGATCGACGTGCCGAGCTTGAAAGTCGTGAAGTCGATTTCCGTGGGTCGAGCGCCCTGGGGTGTCGCGGTCTCGCGGCAATAACACCGCGCAGTCCGGCCCGGGCGTGCCTAGCGCTTCATTGACAATACACGCCGAACTTTAAGCCGACGCGACCCATTCACCCGCAACGTACCCGAAAGCCACGGCATCCGGGTTCCGCTTCGCGGCGAGGCGCAACTTGTCCTCGGCATCTACGACGAGAGCGTCAGGCTTGTTTTTCTCCTTGGGCCCGTTCTTGAAGCCGCTCAGGAGAATGATCTTCCTGCCACGCAGGACTACCCTTGGGAGTGCCATCCCACCTCCTCGACCCGCCTCTAAGATGCGCTCTGAGCATTTTTGATACGGGGGCTCAGAGTTCACGTCCTCAAGGCAGTTCCAAACGGCAACCCCCACGTCAGCCAAGGTAACCATACCAGCTGAATGCGACGAAGGTAAGACGGCAAGCGCGCGGCGCAAAAAAGTCGAGCTCATTCGTGCTGCGTTGCAGCATCACGGCGTATTTCCGTCACGGAGCAATGCAGTAAGTCCAGCTGTGGTCTCGACGCGCGGCGCCCAATTGAGCTTTGCGAGCGCCGAACTGTCGGCGACGAGGGAGCCGAACAGAGGCTCGAAGCGCGCAAGCCGGCCCGAGACGTGAAGCGCGCCTTTCATGAGCGGCTCCGGCACGTAGAGAAGGGCGGGACGCCGGCCGAGACCGCGCCGCATGGCTGCGATCATCGCGCCGATGGTGAGCGGCTTGGGATCGGCGACGATGAGCGGGCGCCGCAACGGCGCCTCCGCCGCGAGCACGGTATCGACGGCTTCCACGAGATTATCGAGACCGAGCAGGGAGTGCTCGCCCTTGAGCCCGGCAAGCGGGAGAGGGTAGGGCGAGCGGGCGAGCTTGATCAGTTTCGCGACATTCCCCTCGACGCCCGGCCCATAAACGAGGGCAAGCCTGAGCGCCACCCAGTCGAGGCCGGTCGCGGCGAGTCCTTGTTCGGCGGCGAGCTTCGAGCGGCCATAGGCGTCGGTCGGGCGGGGCTCGTGTTCCTCGGTGAGAATGTCTTGAGCCGTCGGACCGGACTGCGCTCTGATAGAGGACAGAAAGACGAAACGCTTGATCTTGGCGCGCTGCGCCGCCTTGGCGAATCCGACCGTGGCCTCGGTGTTGAACAGGCGGTAGTCGTCCTCAGGAACGCCGGTCATCGTCGCGGCAAGGCCCGCGGTATGGATGATGGCGTCCACGCCGGCGAGCGCTTCGCTCATGTTGTAAGGCCGCGCGAGATCGCCGATGACGGCGCCGGCGCAGCCTTGGGGCAATGTCTCGGCGCGCCGCAGCAGCACGCGCAAGCGATAGCCACGCTTCGGCAATTCCTGCAAAAGATAGCGGCCGATGAAGCCCGTGGCGCCGGTCAGCGCGACGAGCGGTTTGTGCGGCGACTTAAGGATTCGCGGCCCTACGCTCATGCCGATCCGCCGTGACGATCACGACTATCCTCAAGGCCCAAGTTCACGCCTACAATGAGGCCGGAGCAAGCCCTAAGCGGGCCGGTCGAGCGGATCGGCCCGGGGCAAACAACAAAGAACCGGCGGCGAAGTGGCGCCGCCGGTTCGTTGCAAGGTTCCGCACCAAGCGGATTAGTAGCAGGGCGGATAGGGGTAGTAGCCGCAACGATAGCCGTAGGGACGCGCCGCCGCCGCGCCGACTGCGGCGCCTGCCGCGAACGCCGCGCCGGGATGGGCGTACCAGGCGCCATGCCAGGCGGGTCCGCGTCCGACCACGGCGCCGCCATAGGGACCGCGCGCCGCGAACCAATCGATAAAGAGAGCGGCCGCGCCCGTCGCGTCGGTGAGGTCGCCTTCGAGAACCGATACTTCGAATGTCAGGTTGTCGCCTTCGAGCTTCGGCGCTTTGAGAACGACCACGGCGTCCTTTACTGTCGCCCCGTCTGCACTCAACACCGAAATCGTGGCGTTGGGGGGATCCTTGGCGAAGCTGTCAATGCCGACATCCCACTCCTTGATGAAATGGGCGGTCAGCACGTGTCCCGCCGCGCGCACGGGCCGGTCGGCGAAAACGATTGAGTTGGGTGTGACGCCGGTCAGCGTCAGCTTGTTTCCTTGCAGGCTCGCGCCTTTGGCGTTGAGGACGGCAAGAGACGGAATCATATGAGTCTGCGACGAGCCGATCGGCTTCTTCGCCGGGTGGCTGATGGCATCCTCGGCCATGACGGCGGCCGAGACGCAAGAGACACCGGCAACGACAAGGGCAATGCAGGCGATGCGGTTTCTTATCATGGATGAAAGCTCCTCGTGATTTGGGGACGGGGAGAATAGCGCATAACACTGCGACGGGTTTATGCAACCGCGTGGCACGAGGGGGAGGCCGGATCGGCAACAGTCGCGGGAGCGGCGACCGGCTTCACCCGCCGGCCTTTCATTAAGCAGCGCACCGAATAACCCGCCGGTGTATGATGTTATTCCGATGGGCGAGATGGGCCTCAAGGCGTGGCTCAAAAGCATGGCTTCGGCCGGTTCTAACCCTAGGCGGTGATGTGACGAGTTCGATTGTGAAAGGCGCTTGCTGGAGCACGGGCTGGGCTTTGGCCCAACTCGCGGTCCTCGCCTTGTGGGGAGGAGAGGTGAGGGCGGCGTCCCCGATCGGAGACTGCAAGTCCTATTCCGGCGTGCCGGCGGAGGAGGGGGAGAAGGCAGGGATGGTGTTCGTGCCCGGCGGCAGCTTCATCATGGGCTCCGACCGCGATCGCCCCGAGGAGCGGTTCAGCCATGAAGTGCGCGTGGACGGCTTCTGGATCGACCGGCACGAAGTGACGAATGCCGAGTTCGCCGAATTCGTGGAGGCGACCGGTTACGTCACGCTGGCGGGGCGGGGACTCGATCCCAAGACCCATCCGGGCATGACCGCGGACTTGACCGCTCCAGGCTCCGTCACGTTCGTGCCGCCGGTCAGGCTCGATCGCGGCGGCGACATCACCCAGTGGTGGCAGTATGTCAAAGGCGCGAATTGGCGCGCGCCCGAGGGTCCGGGTTCGTCGATCGAGGGCAAGGAAAATCACCCGGCGGTGCATATCGGTTACGAGGACGCAGCTGCCTACGCCAAGTGGCGCGGCCGCGAGCTTCCGACCGAGGCACAATGGGAATTTGCCGCGCGCGGAGGCCGTGAGATCGGCGAGGAGTGGAGCGAGGCATTCGACGCAGACGGCAAGCCGATCGCCAATAGCTGGCAAGGCGTCTTCCCGGTCTATAACTCCGACAAGGATGGCTATGAGGGAACGGCGCCGGTCGGTTGCTTCCCGCCCAATGCTTACGGCCTCTACGACATGGTCGGCAATGTGTGGGAATGGACCACGGACTGGTATGTGCCGGGCCATCGCCGCGAGGCCGCGCTCAATCCGAGCGGTCCGTCGATGCTCGAGGTCCGTGTCGCTGGTGGACAGGCGCCGAGTAGGGTCATCAAGGGTGGCTCCTATTTGTGTTCGTCGAACTTTTGCTCGCGCTATCGCGCGTCGGCGCGGCAACCGCAAGAGGTCGATCTGAGCGCGGGCCATCTCGGCTTTCGCACCGTGCTGAACAAGCCTGAGCGATAAACGCCACATGTTACGGTCCCGGCGCGGCGTCGCGGCGCTTGCAGTTGTTCTCGCGCTCGCAGTCGCGCTTGCCGCCAATACGATCGCCGTCGATGCGGTGACCCGTGCGGCGACCGCGCAGCGGCGGCAGCGTTATGGAGACGGGCCTCGTGCCGGCCAACGTCGAGGTCGAAGGGGAAGGACCGCCCATCGTCCTGATCCATGGGTTCGGCGCGGCGCTCGATTTGTGGGACGAGATCGCGCCCGGCGCGCCGCCGGTCACCGCGTCATTCGTCTCGATCTGATCAGTCCCGAATAGACTGCCCATGCGAGGGGGGCGAACATGCTGAGACTGCTGATGGTCGTTTCGGGCGCGTTCGAAGCGCTGTTCGGCCTGTCGGCGCTGATCGCGCCGGACATGCTGGTCGCCTCGCTTGGAACCGAGCCGAACGCCGCTTCCATTTTCCTTGCTCGCATTCTTGGCGCCGCGACTTTGGGGTTGGGGACGGCGGCGCTTCTCGCGCGCAATAACCTCGACGGCAAAGGCGGCCTCGCCGCGGCCTACGGGCTCGGCCTCTACAACGTGCTTGCCGCCGGGTTCATCCTGTGGACCGCCGTTGGCCTCGGCGGTGAGGCGTTATGGAGCGCCGGCCTGGTCCATGCAGCGATCGGGGCGCTCTTCGTCTATGCGCTCGCACGTCGCGCTCAAGCAGCGGAGCGGTAGCGCAAAATTAGAGCGGCGTCGTCGGACCTCCCCAAGTGGGGGAGGCAGTAGCGCCACTCGTCTAGTTCTTCTTGGTCTCGCATACCTTCGCCTCGGCGGACCACTTACAGCCAAGGGTGGTGTCACCATCGCAGATCGTCTGATCGCCGTGGACGGCGCAGGCGTCCTGGTGTTGGGCGGGGCCGGGATAGCAGCCGCGTTTCTCGCCGTCCCAATGACAATTGGGATTGGCCAGGCACAAGGCTGAATCGCCAATCATGCACTCCTCGGCGGCCGATGTTTCAACGACGCTCGCGGCAAGCGCGAGGGTTAGGGCAATGACGATTGCAACGAGACCGTGCATGAGTCCTCCTTTTGTTGCAGCACCTTATACAAGTCCCGTTTTGGGATGAACAACCCTGCCTGCAAAGGGTCTCCTTGCGCCATAATTTTGCGTTAATGTGCTGCCCTTGAATGAACTTCCGGGCGGATTTGAGACTTCCGCTCGTGCCGATGGGGGGATACGTGGCGCGGGTCGTGTGGGCGTTGCTCGTCGCCGGGGCGCTTGCGGGTTGCGCGTCCGCCATCGCTCGCAATCCAGTGCCCGCTGCGCTCGAAAATCAAGCCGAGGTCGTGGGCATGGGCGCGTCGCCCATCCGCTTCTGGGGCGATCAGCTTCCTCCCAATGCCGACGCCATGGTCAAGGAGAAGTGGGCGCAAGTCCGCGCCAATCGTCCCGAGATGCTGAAAACAGGACGGCGTCCCGTCGTCAACTTTCTGGCCTTGTCGGGCGGCGGGTCGGATGGCGCGTTCGGGGCGGGCGTGCTTTGCGGCTGGACCGCCTCGCGCAAACGGCCCGAGTTCGATCTCGTCACCGGCGTCTCGACTGGCGCGCTCACAGCGCCCTTCGCCTTTCTCGGACCGAAATACGACGAGGCGCTCAAGACGGTGTTCACCACCTCGACGACGCAGGACATCGCTATCGCCCAGCCGGTCAGAGGGCTGCTGGGCGGAGATTCGCTTGCGAGCAATGCGCCCTTGGCAAAAGTCGTCGCTCACTATGTGAACGAGGGATTTCTCCAGGAGGTCGCGACGGAGCACCGCAAGGGGCGCCGGCTTCTCATCGGCACCACCAATCTTGATGCCGAACGGCCGGTGATCTGGGATATGGGCCAGATCGCGGTCAGCGGCCGGCCTGAGTCGCTCGAACTCTTCCGCAAGGTGCTGCTCGCTTCGGCGGCCATTCCTGCCGTGTTCCCGCCCGGCTTCGTCAAAGTGGCAGCCGAGGGCGGCGTTTATGACGAGATGCATGTCGACGGCGGCGCGACGCGGGAGGTCTTTCTCGTGCCGACGCAGTTCATGGCAAAGAAGGCTGACGGGAATCTCGGCATCAATCCCGTGAGGCGCGCTTTCATCATCCGCAATGGACGCGTCGCTCCCGAATACAAGCCGGTGAAGCCCAAGACCTTGTCGATCGCGGGGCGCGCCGTGTCGAGCCTGATCAAGAGCCAGGGGGTTGGCGATCTCTACGAGCTGTTCGTCTTCTCGAAAAAGAACGGCATCGACTACAATCTGGCCTACATCCCCGGCGACTTCGTCGATACGAGCACGCAAGCCTTCGACCCGGTCTACATGGGCAAGCTGTTCAATCTCGGTTACCAGATGGCGGAAGCGGGCTATCCGTGGAAAAAGGTGCCGCCGCGCATGGCCGGCCATTAACGGTCTCGCTGTAACCGCGCCCCCGGCCCCCAGTCGCGAGTTGTCTCAGACCCGGACCTTGAATAAACATGATGCGCGTGAAGGAGCTCGAAAGCGGAGAGGATGATGAATCTCGCCGAATTGAACCGTGTGGCCAAGGCCATGGTGGCGCCCGGCAAGGGCATTCTCGCGGCCGATGAGTCGGGCGGAACGATTACGAAGCGATTCACCGCGATCGGCGTCGAATCGACCGAAACGAGCCGCCGCGACTATCGCGAGCTTCTGTTCCGCGCCGCCAAGGCCATGTCCGACCGTATCTCCGGTGTGATCCTGTTCGATGAGACCATCAGGCAAAAGGCGGCGGACGGGACCCCGCTCGTCACGGTCATCGAAAAGGCCGGCTCGATTCCCGGCATCAAAGTGGACAAGGGCACGAAGCCGCTTCCCTTCTCTCCCGGCGAGACCATCACCGACGGCCTCGACGGCTTGCGCGAGCGGTTGATCGAATATCGCGATCTCGGCTCGAAGTTCTGCAAATGGCGCGCCGTCATCGATATCGGCCCGGGCATCCCGAGCTACAACTGCATCAACGCCAATGCCCATGCGCTCGCGCGTTACGCCGCGCTGTGTCAGGAGGAGAATTTGGTGCCGATCGTCGAGCCCGAGGTGCTCATGGACGGCGATCACGAGATTGGCCGCTGCGAAGAGGTGACCGAATTCGTGCTGAAGACGGTGTTCCAGGAGCTCTACTACGCGCGGGTCAAGCTCGAAGGCATGGTGCTGAAGCCGAATATGGTGGTGCCCGGCAAGAAAAGCGCAAAGCAGGCCTCGGACACCGAGATCGCGGAGAGGACCTTGCGCGTGCTTAAGGCTTGCGTTCCGGCCGCCGTCCCCGGCATCGCCTTTCTTTCCGGCGGGCAGTCAGACGTCGAGGCGACGGCGCGACTCAACGCGATGAACAGAATCGGCGATTTGCCGTGGCGGCTCAGCTTCTCCTACGGCCGCGCGCTCCAGGCGGCGCCGCAGAAGGCATGGTCGGGGAAGACCGAGAACAAGTCGGCGGCGCAAGCGGCCTTCGCCCATCGCGCCGAGATGAACGGTTTGGCCACCCTCGGCAAATGGTCGGCGGAGTTGGAAAAGAAGGCGGCGTAGGCGCCTAGCCCGGCTGCGCCTCCGTGCTCTCACCGCTCGGAGGCTCAGGCGGAGGCGGAGGGGCAGGCGGCGGAAGCGCCGCGATCGCCGTCGTCACCCAACCGATCAGCTCGCCAGCGAGCTTGGCGAAGACCTTATCGATCGCGTTCACATAGGCTTGCGCGCCGTCACGCTCGACTGGGGCGTTGCCCTGGAACGTGCTCGCGTTGACGATCTTTCCGTCCTTGTCGATGAGCTTGGCGATAAAATCGATCTCGGCCGTCGCCGGCTCCGAGGCCTTGGAGATCTGGAATGTCCGGATGTCGAGGATGAGTTGATAGTCTCCGGACGTGCCATCGCGCGCGCGGCTCACCGATTTGGCCAATCCCGCATTCTCGAAGCTCTGAACCACCTTGGACTGCACGAGGATAGGCACGTTGTCGCCCCATCGCGCATTGGCGACGGGCACGCTCTCGCCCTCGGAAGGCTGCAATAGGATCTTGTCAGTGTTGAAGCCCATGAGCGTGGTCGGCTCGGGCACGACCAAGAGCCAACTCGGCGGCTCGGCGGGGGCGGGGGGCAAATCGGTCGTGGCGGCGGCTAGGTCGAAAACCGGAACGTCGGCCGGATTTGTGCCGCCCCCGGTCATGCGCTCGAAACCCGCCAGTATGCCATCGACCTTGTCTGAGTTGCGCGCGAGCGCTTGGGAGAAGGTGTCGATATTGGCGATGGCGCTCTTCAGCGCCTCGGAGTTGTCGGCGAGAACCTTGTCGACGCGCTGAAAGGCGTCGCGCGCGGCTTGGGTCCAGTCTTGCCCGGCTTGCGGCTGGGCGATCAGGGTGGGGGGCGCGCCGCCTTCGGCCGTGACAAGTGGCGCGGTCGAACTGCCGCCCCGCAGCGCCACCGCCGCGCCGCCGGTAAGCCCCTGGGTCTCGATATTGACGGCGGTGTCGGCCCGGATCGGCGTGCCGCGAGCCACCGCGATCGTAGCGACCACGTCTTGAGGAGCGTCGGCATAGAGCCCAAGGTCGGTGACTTCGCCGACGCGAATGCCGTTGAACAACACGGCCGAGCCGATCAAAAGGCCCGAGACCGAGCCCTGAAACTTGATTTGATAAGTCTCGCGCTCGGCAAAGCCGCCCTTGTTTTCTAGCCAGTAGACGAAGGCGAAGCTTGCCGCGATCACGGCGAGCATGAACAGTCCGATCAAGGCATAGCGGGCGCGCGTTTCCATCGGTCGGGTCCTTCAGGGTCTCAAGCGCTCAATTGCCGGTCGGCGAGCAGGCCGCCGCGTTTTCCCTTGAAATAGGTCTTCACCCAGGGATGCTCGCATTCGAGCATGACTTCAAGTGGGCCTTCCGCCACGACTTTGCCGTCGGCGAGGGCCGCCACCCGGTCGCAAGCGGTGTAAAGGCTCTCAAGATCGTGGGTCACCATGAACACGGTCAGCCCCAGGGTCTGCTGCAACGTCCGGATCAGCTCGTCGAAATCGCCGGCGGAAATCGGATCGAGGCCCGAGGTCGGCTCGTCGAGGAACACGATCTCGGGGTCGAGCGCGAGCGCGCGGGCTAGCGCCACGCGTTTGGTCATGCCGCCGGACAGCTCGGCCGGAAATTTGTTCAAGTCCTCGGGGACGAGCCCGACCATTTCGAGCTTGGCGAGCGCCATTTCGTCCATCAGCCGCTGAGACAATTCGAGATTCTCACGCATCGGGAATTGCACGTTCTCCCGCACGGTCAGCGAGGAGAAGAGCGCGCCTTGTTGAAACAGAATGCCCCAGCGGCGTTCGAGCGCGCGCCGCTCGCTTTCGCTTGCTTTGGCGAGATCGACGCCGAGCACCTCGATCGAACCCTCGCGGCGCGGCAAGAGCCCGATGATGGTGCGCAACAGCACCGATTTGCCCGCGCCCGAAGCGCCGACGACGCCGAGGATCTCGGCGGCTCGCACATCGAGGGAAAGATGGTCGAGCACGATCTGGTCGCCGAAGCCGACGACGAGGTCGCGCACCTTGATGACCGGTCCCTTTGCCATCGTCACATCCCGATCGAAGCGAAGAAGATGGCGAACAGGCCGTCGAGCACGATCACGAGGAAGATCGACTGGACCACCGAAGCCGTGGTGCGAAGACCGAGGGATTCGGCGCTGCCCTTCACGCGGAGACCCTCGGCGCAGGCCACCACCCCGATGATGAGCCCCATGAAGGGCGCCTTGATCATGCCCACTTTGAAATGGGTGAGCGAAATCGCCTCGGTCAGGCGCGAGAGGTAGATGTCCGGACTGATGCCGCCATAAAGCCAGGCCACGAGGCCGCCGCCGTAGAGCGCGGCCATGCAGCCGAGGAAGGTCAGCACGGGAAGCGCGATGATGAGCACGAGGATGCGCGGCAGGATGAGGACCTCAACGGGATCGAAACCCATCGTGCGGAGCGCGTCGATCTCCTCGCGCATCTTCATCGAGCCGAGCTCGGCGGTGTAGGAACTGCCCGAACGGCCCGCGACCATGATCGCCACGATCAGCACCCCGATTTCGCGCAGCACGAGGATGCCGACGAGATCGACCGAATAGAGCTCGGCGCCGAACTTGCGGAAATGGAAAATGCCCTGCTGCGAGATGATCCCGCCGATCAGGAAGGTGATGAGGAGGATGATGGGAACGGCGCGCCAGGCGACGCGGTCGAGTTGATTGACGGTCGAGGTGAACCTGTAATCCTGCGGTCGCGCGAGCACGCGGACCGTCGCCGCTCCGACCGCGCCAAGCATTTCGGCGAAAGCGAGCAGGTTCTTGCCTAGCTCGGCGGCGCCCGTGCCGACCGCTGCAAGCGCGCCGACGATTCGGTTGCCAGGCGCTGCCGCCGGGGCCGGCTCGCGGTTGACGCCATGCATCTCCGCAAGCAGGTTGCGGTCGTGCGGGGGCATGCCAACGATTTCCGCTTTCGCTCCGGAGGACGACCAGGCTCGCGTCAGGCGCTCCAACAGCCACGCGCCGAACGTATCGAATTCGCGCACCCCTCCCATGTCGATCGAGACGTTCTTGGCCGCGGCGGCTTGGCTCGCGGCGCCGTCAACGAGCGTTTCAAGCTCGCCGGCATGCGCCGCCGTCCATGAGCCCGAAGCGGCGAGTTCGAGCCGCTCCCCCTTCAACTGGCTTGTCAGCAGAACTTCGCCCATGACTGGCTCCTCCCGCCGGTTGCAGGCTCTGTCAGGAGACGGTGCCTCGGGGGATCGCCGTAGGCAAGAGGCGTGCGCTTGGGCTAGCTGCGGCTTAGGCTGATCGTCACGCTTTGCAGAGCAATGTTTTGCGTCGAAATGGAAACACTCTGGCGGGAGGAACTATAGGAGACCTGCATGGTGCCGGAAACGCCGCCGCTGATCTGGAGTGTGATCCTGTCGCCGGACGCCTGGCCCGAGGCCGTGCCCGCGGCGTTGAAGGTGCGCTCTTCCCAGGTCCCGGAGATGCGGCTGCCGCTCTGGCTGAGCTTGCTTCTGATCTCGACATTGGAGGTTTCGCTTTGGCAGCGGATGGCCATGCCAAGCTGCGAGCCGCCGCCGGTGTAATAGGCGTTGCATTTGAGCCGCTCGGTGCGTCCGTTGCTCAGCCTGATCTGCCCCGCGCCCTGCCAGCTACCAAGGAGCGTGTCGAACGCCCCGGCGGCAGCCCAGCTGTTCGGCCACGGCACGAGCGCGACCGCCAAGGCCAGGACAGTCAGCAGCCGAAGAGGAACGTTACGGTCGATTCGCATGGCTTTCCTTCCCGCAATTGCTCCGGCGGATAACTCAAGATTATGGTGACGGGGTGATGACAACGGGGCCATCGGCCGTACGGCGCGTTACCTTACGACACCGCGCGACCATTCAAAAGAGCGCTTCAGCCAAATTTGCCGCGATTCCCCGTGATTCGGTAGGGGTTTTTGCCGATTTCACTCCTCTGTCAAGAATTCTTGAGGGGCGAAGGGCGCGGGGACTAGATTGACTGGAATAGGGAAGGGGTTCCGCCATTCCGCCAAGACCTAACATAGCCATTACTTACTGCCGGCTCTGCAATTGGCTGTTGCGCGCGGCCTGGATGGGTCAGGAGCTGCTCTCGACCTTCGCCGAGGAGCTCGGCTCCGTCACGCTCATTCCCGACGACACGGGCGGGGTGTTCGAGATCCGGATCGACGGCAGGCTGTTGTGGTCGCGCGCAGAGCACGGGCGCTTTCCCGAGATCAAGGAGTTGAAGCAGATGGTGAGGGACGAGGTCGCGCCCACCCGCGATCTCGGCCACATCGATCACAAGGACGGCACGCCTTAGCGCTCCGTCGGAGCCACTGGCAGACCGGCTCGCGCCGCACCACATGACAGCGGAGGTTGCGAGCAAACAAGAGGTTTTCCATGTCCCGGCCGGTCGTCGTCACCATCCCCCACAGGCTCTCGCGGCAAGAAGCCGTGAAACGTCTCAAAGCCGGATTTAGCAACGTGCGCTCGAGTTTCGGCCAAGGCTTCGTCGTGGTGAAGGACGAATGGGCCGGAGACCATCTCGATTTCCGTGCCAGCCTGCTCGGGCAGACTACGACCGGTTCGGTCGATGTCGCCGACGACCATGTGCGGCTCGAGGTGCAACTCCCCTGGGTGCTGGCTCTCCTTGCCGAAAAGGCCAAGGCCTTGGTGCAACGAGAGGGGCGGCTCATGCTGGAGAAGCCGAGCGATCCGCGGCCCAAAAGCTAGGACCGCTCAGGCGATCTTGACGATGGTGGCTTCGGCGGTGCCGGCCTCGACCACGTCGCCCACCTGCTTCCCGAGCATGGACTGGGCCACGGGCGACACATAAGAGAGTGTGCCGAGCGACGGCTCCGCCTCGTCCTCGCCGACAATACGATAGGTGTGCTTCCGTCCGTCCTCGCGCTCGATCGTTACCGTCGAGCCGAAACGCACCTCGCTCTCGTCCTTCGGAGCCTCGACCACTTGGGCCGTGGCCCGGCGCGAGGTCCAATAGCGCAGATCCCGGTTGATCTTGGCGAGGAGCGGACGGTCGTCGGCGTCATGGGCGGCGGCATGCTCGGCGTGCAGGCGCGCAAGCTCGGCCTCGATCATCTCGAGCCCCTTCGGGGTCACGAGATTGTGGGGAGAAACCGGGCGATCGGGCAGGTCATCGTAAACGTCGCTGCCGCTCTCGGGCTCCTTGGTGAAGGCCTTGCTCATGGGGCCGACTATAGCATGGCTCACCCGCCCAATGTGGCGCAACTCAGGCCGACAGTTCTGTGGGCAAGCCCGGCCAAATGACGCCGCCGCCTTTGCCGCCGTCTTCGTCTCCTGCTAGTTTCGGGCAAAACTACAACCTTCGGACGCGGGGGAACGCCAATGATCGATGCGGGGAACACCGCGTGGCTGATTACAGCCACGGCTCTCGTTCTATTCATGACTTTGCCGGGGCTTGCCTTGTTCTATGGCGGGCTGGTGCGCGCCGAGAACCTGCTCTCGGTGCTGATGCAGTGTTTCGCCATTGCCTGCCTCGTTTCCGTGCTGTGGCTTGCCGGCGCCTATAGTCTCGCCTTCAACGCCGGTGGCCCCTATATCGGCGATCTCGCCAAGGTGTTCCTCATCGGCATTCCGCGCGATCAGGTGGCGTCGGGCACGACGCTTCCCGAGAC